>DIUS01000095.1:3777-6312 GCA_002423075.1 Microbacteriaceae bacterium UBA6152 | reverse complement strand
CCCACGAAGCAGAACACCGGCAAGATTCACGGCTCAGCGCTCGGCGGCGACGAACTCGCGGCCACCAAGGCGGTGCTCGGCTTCGACCCTGAGCAGCACTTCGTCGTGCGCGACGAGGTCATCGCTCACACGCGCCTCGCTGTCGATCGGGGTCGTGAGCGGCATGCAGCATGGCAGATCCGCTTCGACGCCTGGGCGGCGGCCAACCCCGAGCGCAAGGCTCTACTCGACCGTATGCAGGTCGGCGAACTGCCCGCCGAGCTCGACGCGGCACTGCCCGTGTTCGAGGGAGGTGCGAGCGTCTCGACGCGCGCAGCCTCGGGCAAAGTCATCAACGCCATGGCCGCGGTGCTTCCGGAGTTCTGGGGTGGCTCTGCCGACCTCGCCGAGTCAAACCTCACGACGATCGCGAGCGGCGGCTCATTCGCTCCCACCGAGCACTCGACGCGCGAGTGGAAGGCGAACCCCTACGGCCGAATTCTGCACTTCGGCATCCGCGAGCACGCCATGGGTGCGATCCTCAACGGCATCGCCCTGCATGGCCGCACGCGCGTCTTTGGCGGCACGTTCCTCATCTTCAGCGACTACATGCGGCCCGCCGTGCGGCTTGCGGCGCTCATGAACGTACCCGTGACCTACGTGTGGACCCACGACTCGGTCGCCCTCGGTGAAGACGGTCCGACGCACCAGCCCATTGAGCAGCTGGCGTCGCTGCGAGCGATTCCCGGGCTGTCGATCGTGCGCCCCGCCGACGCCAACGAGACTGCCCATGCGTGGAAGGCCGTGCTCGAGCGTCGCTCACCCGCGGGCATCGCCCTCACGCGTCAGAACATCCCCGTCTTCACCCGCGGCTCCGACCTGGCTTCCGGCGACGAGCTGGCGGCAGCGCACCACGTCGCGAAGGGCGCCTACGTGCTCGCCGAGGCCGCGAACGGCGCGCCCGATGTCATCCTCATTGCGAGCGGCTCCGAAGTCTCGGTCGCGATGGATGCTCGCACACAGCTCGCGGAGCAAGGCATCCACGCCCGCGTCGTCTCGGCACCGTGTCTCGAATGGTTCGACGAGCAGAGCGCTGACTACCGCGAGTCGGTGCTACCCGCAGCGGTGACCGCTCGCGTCTCGGTCGAGGCGGGCCTCGCGCTGAGCTGGCACCGCTACGTCGGCGACCGCGGTCGCAGCGTCTCGATCGAGCACTTCGGCGCCTCCGCCGACTACCAGACTCTGTTCCGCAAGTTCGGCATCACTCCCGAGGCTGTGGCCTCGGCCGCGCTGGAAAGCATTGCGGCCCACTGACACCCTCACCGCCCACCATCGACATTGATTGAGGACCCCATGAGTTCTACGCCCACCGCACAGCTCAGTGATCTCGGCGTCAGCATCTGGCTCGACGATCTGTCGCGCGACCGCATCACTTCCGGCGGCCTCGCGGCGCTGATCACCGACCGCAACGTCGTCGGCGTCACGACGAACCCGACGATCTTCGCAGCCGCATTGGCCACCGGAACGACCTACGACGAGCAGGTGCGCCAGCTCGCCCAGCAGAATGCCGACGTCACGCGCGCGGTGTTCGAGATCACCACGGACGACGTTGCCGCCGCGTGCGACATCTTCGACGGCGTCTACGCCGCCACGAAAGGTGTCGACGGCCGGGTGTCGATCGAAGTCGAGCCGAGTCTCGCGCACGACGCTGTGGGCACGATCGCCGAAGCACAGCAGCTCTGGAAGAAGGTCGGCCGACCCAACGTGATGATCAAGATTCCTGCCACTCTCGCCGGGCTCGACGCCATCACCGAAACGATCGCGGCGGGCATCAGCGTCAATGTCACTCTCATCTTCAGCCTCGATCGGCACCGCGCCGTCATCGATGCCTATTTGTCGGGTCTCGAAAAGGCGCACGCGGCCGGCATCGACCTCTCGACGATCCACTCGGTCGCCTCATTCTTCGTCTCACGGGTGGACACTGAGATCGACAAGCGCCTCGTCTCGATCGGAACCCCAGAGGCGCTCAGGCTCAAGAGCAAGGCAGGCATCGCCAACGCGCGACTCGCCTACGAGGTCTTCGAGCAGGCGTTCGCGAGCGAACGCGCGGCGGCCCTGCTCGCGGCGGGTGCGAACGCCCAGCGCCCGCTGTGGGCCTCGACCGGAGTGAAAGATCCGAGCCTGCCTGACACCCTGTACGTGACCGAGCTCGCGGTGGCGCACACGGTCAACACGATGCCCGAGAAGACCCTCGAGGCCACCTTCGACCACGCGCAGCTCGAGGGCGACACCGTCAGCGGCAGCTACGACGCGGCACGGGCCGTGCTCGCGCAGCTCGAGTCGCTGGGGGTCTCGTACGACGAGGTCACAGCGCTGCTCGAGAAAGAAGGAGTCGAGAAGTTCGTCGTCAGCTGGAACGAGCTGCTCGACACCGTCAGCGCAGCCCTCGAGGCGGCTCGATGACCGTCACAGTCGCTGCTCGCGGCGCCGCCCAGCGCGCGATCGAGCAGCACGTGCCCCGCCTCGTCGAGCAGCTCGTCGCGAGCCGCATCACGG
>DIUS01000095.1:0-3744 GCA_002423075.1 Microbacteriaceae bacterium UBA6152 | reverse complement strand
ATCGTGCTGTGCGGCATGGGCGGATCGTCGCTCGCCCCCGAGGTCATCACCCGCACGGCGGGGGTCGATCTCGTCGTTCTCGACTCGACCGACCCCTCGCAGGTGCGCAACGCGCTCACCGAGCACCTGGGCCACACTGCCGTCGTGGTGTCGTCGAAGTCGGGGTCGACCGTCGAGACCGACAGCCAGAAGCGCAGCTTCGAGGGCGCGTTCCGCGAGGCGGGCATTGACCCGGTCGAGCGCATCATCATCGTCACCGATCCGGGTTCGCCGCTCGAGGCGGCGTCGCTCGAGACCGGCTATCGTGTCTTCACCGCCGACCCGACCGTCGGCGGCCGATACTCGGCTCTCACGGCCTTCGGACTCGTGCCGTCAGGCCTTGCCGGCGTCGATCTCGATGAGCTCTTGGATGAGGCCGAGGCGGCGTCGCTGCCGCTCGCCGTCGACAGTGAGTCGAACCCCGGCCTGCAGCTCGCCGCGGCGATTGCCGGTACCGAGCCACGCCGCGACAAGCTCGTGATTGTGCCCGACGGCACGCACGTCGTCGGCCTCGGCGACTGGATCGAGCAGCTCGTCGCCGAGTCGACCGGCAAGAACGGCACGGGCATTCTGCCCGTCGTCGTCGGTGCCGATGCGCCCGAGCTGTCGACGCGCGCCGACGATGTGCAGATCGTGCGACTCGTCGCCGACCGCGGATCCACGCGCGAAGTCGAAGAGAACGAGATCGAGCTCTCTGGCACGCTCGGAGCGCTCATGATGACCTGGGAGTACGCCACCGCAGTGGCGGGAATGATGCTCGGCATCAACCCCTTCGACCAGCCCGATGTCGAGTCGGCGAAGATCGCAGCTCGCGGTCTGCTCGACGCGCGTCCAGAGCCCCTTGCAGCGGCCTTCACAGACCGGGGTGTCGAGGTCGTGGCCGACAGCAAACTGCTCGGTGGAGCCCGGACGATCGGCGAAGCGGTCTCTCAGCTCGAGTCCCGCGTGCCCTCTGACGGCTACGTCGCCGTTCAGGTCTACCTCGATCGACTCGGCCACCCCGAGCTCGAGGTGCTGCGCCATCGCATCGCCGAGCGCACCGGTCGCCCGGTGACCTTCGGCTGGGGCCCCCGCTTTCTGCACTCCACCGGCCAGTACCACAAGGGCGGCCCCGCCCACGGTGTCTTCTTGCAGATCACCGGCACCTTCGCCGATGATCTCGAGATTCCCGGACGCCCGTTCACCTACCGCGAACTCATCGCGGCTCAGGCGGCGGGTGACGCAGTCGTGCTGAGCGACCACGGCGCTCCGGTGCTCACGCTGCGCGTCACCGATGAGGATGCTCTCGTCGCGATCATCAGTTCGGTCTCGTGATCGCGCTCGGGTCGAATCCTCTTCGCTCCCCCGACGATCGCCGCCTCAACCGCATCGCCGGCCCGAGCGGTCTGATCATCTTCGGCGTGACGGGCGACCTGTCGCGCAAGAAGCTCATGCCCGCCGTATACGACCTCGCGAACCGCGGGCTGCTCCCCCCAGGGTTCGGACTCGTCGGGTTCGCGCGACGAGACTGGGCGACGCAAGACTTCGAGCAGGTCGTGCACGATGCGGTCAAGCAGTACGCTCGCACACCGTTCGATGAAGAGGTCTGGCGTCAACTAGCGGCGGGCATCCGCTTCGTCTCGGGCGATTTCGATGATAACGATGCCTTCAGGCGCCTCTCGCAGACGCTCGCCGAGTTGGATCGCGACCGCGGAACGATGGGCAATCACGCCTTCTACCTTTCCATTCCGCCCAAGTCTTTTCCGCTGGTCACTGAGCAGCTTCGGCGTAGCGGTCTCGCGGACGCGCCCGACGGCGAGTGGCGACGCGTGGTCATCGAGAAGCCGTTCGGCAGCGATCTCACGACGGCCCGAGAGCTCAATGACGTCGTCGAGTCGGTATTCCCGGCTGACTCCGTCTTCCGCATCGATCACTATCTCGGCAAAGAGACGGTGCAGAACATTCTCGCGTTGCGGTTCGCCAACATGCTCTACGAACCGCTCTGGAACGCGAACTACGTCGACCACGTGCAGATCACGATGGCGGAAGACATCGGCGTGGGCGGGCGAGCCGGTTACTACGACGGCATCGGCGCCGCGCGCGACGTCATTCAGAATCACCTGCTGCAATTGCTCGCGCTGACCGCCATGGAAGAACCGGTGTCGTTCGACGCGGCCGACTTGCGCGCCGAGAAAGAGAAGGTGCTCTCGGCGGTGCGACTGCCGAAAGACCTCGCGACCGGTACCGCACGCGGACAGTACTCAAGCGGTTGGCAGGGCGGCGAGTGGGTCAAGGGCTTCCTCGACGAGGAAGGCATGAACCCGGAGTCGGTTACTGAGACGTATGCCGCAATGCGGCTCGACATCGGTACCAGACGGTGGGCCGGAGTGCCCTTCTACCTGCGCGCGGGCAAGCGACTGGGCCGACGAGTCACCGAGATCGCAGTGGTGTTCAAGCGCGCACCGCAGTACTTGTTCGCCGAGGCACAGACGTCGGCACTGGGACAGAACGCCCTCGTCATTCGCGTCCAGCCCGACGAGGGCGTGACGATCCGATTCGGCTCGAAGGTTCCCGGTGCCGGCATGCAGGTGCGCGACGTCACGATGGACTTCGGGTACGGGCACGCGTTCACCGAGCAGAGTCCCGAGGCCTACGAGCGTCTGATTCTCGACGTGCTGCTCGGTGAGCCGCCGCTCTTTCCCCGACACGAAGAGGTCGAGCTCAGCTGGAAGATTCTCGACCCGATCGAAGAGTTCTGGGCGGCACAAGGGCGACCCGAGCTGTACTCGCCCGGCACATGGGGCCCGTCGTCTGCCGATGACCTGCTCGCTCGCGATGGACGCGTTTGGAGGCGACCATGATCATCGACCTGCCCGATACGACCGCCAGTCAGGTCTCGAAGACGCTCGTGCGCATCCGCGACGAAGCGGGCGCCGTGGCCCTAGGCCGCGTGCTCACTCTCATCATCTCGAGCCCGATCGGTGACGACGAAGACGTCATCGTCGCCGCCAACGAGGCCTCGCGTGAGCATCCGATGCGCATCATCGTGATCTCAACCGACGCCGAGGCGGCGACGGCGAAACTCGACGCCGAGATCCGTGTGGGCGGCGATGCCGGTGCGAGCGAGGTCATCGTACTGCGCGCGTACGGCGGCACCGCGCATGATCTGCGAGGGCTCGTCACTGGCCTGCTGTTGCCCGATGCACCTGTGGTCACGTGGTGGCCGGGTCAGTGCCCCGACTGCGTCGGCGACACCTCGCTCGGAAGGCTCGCACAGCGCCGTATCACTGACGCGGCGGCCGCGAGCGACCCGACCGAGAGCCTGCGCCGTGTGGCCGCGGGCTACCAGCCCGGCGACACCGACTTCGCCTGGACCAGGCTCACCAAGTGGCGGTCGCAGCTCGCAGCGACGCTCGACCAGCCGCCTTTCGACGCCGTGCTGAGAGCGGAGGTCTCCGGCGCCGTCGACAGCCCCTCAACGGTGCTGTTGGCGGCCTGGCTCGAATTGCGGCTTCAGGTGCCTGTCTCTGTTGATGTCGCCGATGGTAATCCCTCGACAGGAATCCACCGAGTCGTGCTGCACCGCGAGAGCGGGCCGATCAGTCTCGAAAGACTCTCCCCCACCGTCGTCGAGCTGCGCCAGCCGGGTCAGCCGGCCCACGAGCTCTCGCTACCGCGACCGGGCCTGCGCGAATGCCTCGCCGAAGAACTGCGTAGGCTCGACCC
>DIUS01000108.1:895-4520 GCA_002423075.1 Microbacteriaceae bacterium UBA6152 | reverse complement strand
GCTTCATCACGTTGTCGTCGTCATGACTGATTCAGCGAGCACCATCACCATGTACGGCGCCGACTGGTGTCGAGACTGCCGCCGCACCGAAGCCCTGCTCAACGACCTCGGCGTCGACTGGACGAAGGTCGACGTCGAAGCCTCGGCCGAGGCCGCCGCCGAGGCGCAGTCGATCAGTGGGCGCACCAACATTCCCGTCGTGGTGTTCCCCGACGGCTCGCACCTCGTCGAGCCGAGCGATGCCGCCGTGCGCGAGAAGCTCGGCGTATAGTCGAGCTTCTCTGACGCCGGTACGGCGCCAAGAGACTCGAGCTTCCCTGACGCCTCCAGGCACCAGGGCGTACGCTCAGCACTACAGGGCCGGTCAGGCTCTCAACGAAAGAGAGCCGTCATGGGCGAGAAGTCTGCACGCAAGAACACCCCGAAGACCGCCGCGGCGAAGACTTTGAAAGAGAAGCGCGTCGCCAAGGCCGACAAGAAGGCGTCGAACGGGCGTACGCAGAACTCTGACGCGGTCACGAACGCGACGAACAAGTAGCGCGCCTCAGGCGAGCGTGCGCCGGAAGAACGCGTCGATGCGCTGCCAAGCATCCGCCGCCTCGTCGGGCTTGTAGCCGCGCCTCAGCATCGGGCCCATCGCGATACGCGCGAGCCGGCCTCCGCTGGGCACGGCGTTGAGAAACGCGTGCCCGGCCTCGGGGTACTCGACCACGTCATTCTCGATGCCGCGGGCGACGAGCGCCGTTTCGAGCTTCTCGGCCGCGCCCCGCAGGCTGAGGTCGCGACCGCCGAACGTGCCAACCACGGGGCAGGCACCGTCGAGCGCGTCGTCGAGGTCGGCTGGCAGCATCCCGTAATTGACGGATGCTGCGCCATACCCGCCCGAACCTGCCAGTAGCAGCGCGAACCCGCCGCCCATGCAGAAGCCGATGACTCCCGCGCGGCCGGTCGTGTCGTCGCGCTCGAGCAGCAGACTGCGGGCGGCCTCGATGTCATCGAACGCGGCCCCACTGCCGCTGCGCAGTGCGCGGAACGTCGCGACAAGACAGCGCCGCGCACCGCCCCGGCTGAACAGGTTCGGCATGAGCACGAGGTAGCCCATGCCCCGCAGCCGCTCGAGGTGGTCGCGCATGGCGTCGTCGATGCCGAAGATCTCGTGCACGACGACGAGCGGAATGAACGGGCCGGGGCCGTCGGGCACTCCGAGCACTCCAGTGAGCTCGCCGCCGCGCGGGTCGCGCGGCGGCGGAATGACGATGTCGGTGAGCGTCATGCGCGAAAGCGCCCGACGCCCGGCACCAACCGGCCGACGCGAGCGGCATACGCCTCGTAGTCGGGATACTGGTCGGCGAGCATCCGTTCTTCGAACCGCGATTTCGTCATGAACACGCTCAGCAGCGCGACCCAGGCGAGCAGGTGCAGCCACGAGGCGCCGATGACGACGAGACCGACGCCGAGCACGAGCAGGCCCGAGTAGATCGGGTGACGCACGAGACTGTAGACGCCCGTCGTAACGAGTTGGCCGTCAGCTTTCGGAATCGGACTCGGAGTAAGTGTGCGCCCGAGCCCGGCACCGGCGACGAGGACAATGCCGACGCCCAGCGCCACCAGCACGAGGCCGAGCACGAGCGTGCCGACCTCGCGCAACCACAGGTCGCCCCAGGGCAGGAAGCCGAGCAAGATCAAGAAGACGAACTGCAGGCCGACGAGGCTCCAGGCCGCGGCGGAGGGGAGGCGAAACGCGGGAGCGTCAGCGGTCATGAGCCCGAGACTACGCCCGCAGTGGGGCGCGGTCGAGTGCTCGACGGAGCCGCACCGCGATGCACCGTGACCTAGCGACGAGCTTTCTTGGCCGCGAGCAGATCCCTCTCATCGATCGGCGCGAGACCACTGCGGTGCAGTTCGGCGTAGTAGTCGCGTGCCTCGTCTTGACGTGCCTGCTCGTCACCCGTCGCTATGTCGGCGCGAATGTGCTCAGGCGCGAACTCGAAGGCGTCGGTAAGCGCACGCGCGTGCGGGCGCAGGCGCGGCAGTAGCCGGTCGTCGATGTAGTCGGTGATCGCCTGAGCGCGGTGGTCGCTCAGTCGGCCGTGAATCACGTACCAGGCGAGGTTCTTCTCGATGAGGCCGAGCCCGAACAGGTCGCGCAACCACGTAAGCACCTGGCGGCTACCCTCGTGCTCGATCTTATCGAGCGCTTCGGTAAAGGCCTCCCACTGCAGCAGTTCGCCGTGCGCCTTCGCCGTCTCGATGAGCGCGTTCTGGTGCCGGTTGAAGAGCGCGGCGGCCTGCGGCTTCGGTAGCTTGGATGCTGACCGCAGCTTGCCCGCGAGCTCAGCCACCATCGTCTCGACCCGATCAGTCAGCAGCTGCCGTTGCGATGCCGTATCGCGCACGTAGCCCACCGAGCGCGCGGTCGAGCCGAAGTCAGCGACAGACTGCGCCAGGCGACGCAGGCCCGAACGATGCACGACCGCTTCGTTCACCTGGTCGGCCACGAAGTGAGCCATAACCCCGGCGTCAGCCTTGGCGAACGCGCTGCTGTAGTCGGAGAGCAATCGCTTGGCGACGAGCTGTAGCAGCACGTTGTTGTCGCCCTCGAACGTGGCGTAGATATCGAGGTCGGCGCGCAACTGCGTGAGTCGGTTCGCAGCGAGGAAGCCCTGGCCGCCGCACGCCTCGCGCGCTTCTTGAATGATGTCGAGTGCGGCCCAACTGCTGAGCGGCTTGAGCGCCGCGGCGAGGGTCTCGAGGTCTTCGCGGTCGGCGTCGGTGTCGGTGCGGCCCGAAAACACGGCGTCGAACTTCTCGAGAAACACTTCGTGCGCGAACGACATCGCGTAGGTCTGCGCGAGGCGCGGCAGAAGGCGGCGCTGGTGTCGCTGGTGGTCGAGCAGCACGACCTCTTCTCTCTCGCCGCCGTCGAACTGACGGCGCTCGGTGCCGTAGCGGATCGCGATGGTCAAGGCGAGCTTGCTCGCGACCGTGACGGCGCCGTCGAGCGAGACGCGGCCCTGCACGAGCGTGCCGAGCATAGTAAAGAAGCGGCGACCGGGGCTTTCGATCGGCGACGTGTAGACGCCATTCTCGTCGACGTTGCCATAGCGGTTGAGCAGGTTGGTGCGCGGTACGCGCACGTTCGTGAAGTGCAGGCGACCGTTGTCGATGCCGTTCAGGCCGCCCTTGAGCCCGTCGTCTTCTCCGCCGATGCCGGGCAAGAATGTGCCCGTCTCGTCGCGCAGCGGAACATAGAAGGCGTGCACGCCGTGGTTGACCCCGCGCGTGATGAGCTGGGCGAACACAACCGCGGCCGTGCCGTGCAGGGCGGCGTTGCCGAGGTAGTCCTTCCAGGCGGCGCGGAACGGCGTGTGGATGACCCACTCATCGGTGGCGGGGTCGTAGTTCGCGGTCGTGCCGATGGCCGAGACGTCACTGCCATGCCCGGTCTCGGTCATGGCGAAGGCACCGGGGGTCGTCAGGGTCAGGGCGTCGGGCAGCCAGGCCTGGTGATGCGGCGACGTGCCGAGGTGCAGAATCGCCGAGGCGTAGAGCCCCCACTGCACACCCGACTTGATCTGCATGCTCGGGTCGCCGAGCAGCAGTTCTTCGAAGCTCGCGATGAATC
>DIUS01000108.1:0-860 GCA_002423075.1 Microbacteriaceae bacterium UBA6152 | reverse complement strand
CGCATGAGCTCGCGCGAGGCACGACGGCTGTCGGCCCAGCGCCCCATCAATTGCTGGCCGAGTGCGGCGACGTCGAGCGTCGGGCCAGCATCCGTCGTCGCGATCGACCTGTCGTCGGCCCCCGGCGGGGTAGACGAGGCGAGGGGTGCGGTGGCTTCGGTGGGCGCAGAAGACTCCATGGTGCTCATGAGAGTCACGGTAGAACTGCGGCGGACGGCGCGGGGTTTCGTGGTGCTCGCTCCACGAAGGGCCCATCGACCACGGGCTAGAACTTTGTCGGCACCCTCACAAAGCTGGGCGTTCACATAGTGGAGAGGCTCAGGGGGCTGCTTCCCCGCGACTGCTTCGTTCGCCAGGAGAGAATACCCCCCAGGGTATCGAGCGCGTGTGTCAGAATGGTCGCATGGCTACTGTGAACCTGACTGCGACCACCTTCGAGCAGACCGTCACGTCAGACGGCATCACGCTCGTCGACTTCTGGGCCGAGTGGTGCGGCCCGTGCCGCCAGTTCGCGCCGATCTTCGAGAAGGCGAGCGAGCAGCACGCCGACGTGACCTTCGGCAAGGTCGACACCGAGGCCGAGCAGGCTCTCGCGTCGGCGGCGAACATCCGCTCGATCCCGACGCTCATGGCCTTCCGCGACGGCATTCTTGTGTTCTCGCAGCCCGGAGCCCTACCGGCACCCGCCCTCGAGCAGGTCATCACCGCCGTGAAGGGCCTCGACATGGATGACGTGCGCCAGCAGATCGCCGCTGCTCAGGCCGAGGCGCCCGCCGCTCAGTAGTGCTCGTCGACATCATGGTCGCAGCGAGAGCTCGCTGTGTTTTCTGTCGGAGCTAAAGCTCCGAGCGGGTGCGAAA
>DIUS01000126.1 GCA_002423075.1 Microbacteriaceae bacterium UBA6152 | reverse complement strand
CCACGGCCTTGACCGAGGCCGGCTACGTCGGTGAAGACGTCGAGAACATTCTGCTCAAGCTCATCCAGGCCGCCGACTACGACGTCAAGCGTGCCGAGACCGGCATCATCTACATCGACGAGGTCGNNGAGGGCGTGCAGCAGGCGCTGCTCAAGATTCTCGAGGGAACAGTCGCAAGTGTTCCTCCACAGGGCGGTCGCAAGCACCCGCACCAAGAGTTCATTCAGATCGACACGACGAACGTGCTGTTCATCGTCGCGGGTGCCTTCGCCGGCCTCGAAGACATCATTAGCCAGCGCGCGGGCAAGCGCGGCATCGGCTTCGGTGCGCCGCTGCACGACAAGTCGCTCGAGAAGAACCTCTTCAGCGAGGTGCTGCCCGAAGACCTGCACAAGTTCGGCCTGATCCCCGAGTTCATCGGTCGCCTGCCCGTCGTCACGACGGTCACACCGCTCGACCGCACGGCGCTCATCGAGATTCTCACGACTCCTCGAAACGCACTCGTGCGGCAGTACCAGCGCATGTTCGAGATCGACGGTGTTGAGCTCGAGTTCGAGCAAGACGCCCTCGACGCGATCGCCGACCTGGCCGTGCTGCGGCAGACGGGAGCGCGCGGGCTGCGGGCGATTCTCGAAGAGGTGCTCGGACCCATCATGTTCGAGGTGCCTTCGCACGATGACGTCGAGCGCATCGTCGTCACGAAAGACGCGGTCATGGAGAATGCCGCGCCGACGATAGTGCCCCGCCGCATCGTCACTCGCCGCGAGAAGTCAGCCTGAGTCGACCCGGCGAGCGTGACACCGTGACCGAGTCGGTGCCCCCTCGATGCATCGACCCTGATCGGCAGGCTGCGTAGGTCTGACGACCCGGGCTAGCTCGCGATCGCGCAGCGCATCGAGAATCTGGGCCTGCTCGAGTGGCAGACCTGGGCCGGCGAGCATCCCGCAGCCAGCGAAATCATCGCCGACCGTCCCGATGCGACCGTTCTCGACATTGACGATTTCGCGCACTGCGACGAGTCGCTCTCGGTCGTGCTCGATGACTCGTGGCTGCGGCGTGAAGAGCGGCGACCGGTGCTGCTTGTCCTCGATGAGGCGCACAACGTCTGCTCACCCGAGCTCAGCGGTGCCTTCGGTTTCGTGCCTGCCCGGTTGTTCGCGCGCGCCCCGACGTGTGAGCAGGGCGAAGCGTTGCTCGCCGGCCGCTTCGCGCCCACGAATGGTGTCGTGCGCGTGGGTGCCGCTACACGCACGCGGGCGGCGTTGACGGGGGCGTGCCGATTCGCGGCTGAGCGGTCTACCCTGACGACATGAGCACCTCACTGCGCGACCGGTTACGTTCACTACCGGCGTTCCCGGCCACGCTGCCGACGTTCGACCCCTCGACCGTGCCGGAGCGAGCCGACGAACTGTTTCTGCAGTGGCTCGACGATGCCCTCGAGCGCGGAGTCGCGCAACCGCACGTCTTCACACTGTCAACGGCGGGTCCAGCAGGTCATGTCACCGCGCGCACGCTCATCTTGAAAGACCTCGTCGACGGGCAGTGGGTGTTCGCTGGCGCGCGCTCGACACGCAAGGGCATCGACCTCGCGGCGAACCCCAGTGCGGCGATGACCTTCTACTGGCCCGAGCTCGGACGGCAAGTGCGACTCACGGGAGAAGTCGAAGAGTTGCCGAGCGCGGTCGCGGCGGCCGACTGGGCCGCCCGACCCGCCGTGACCGACTCGCACAACCCCGACTGGGCGGCATGGGCACTGACGCCCACCGAGGTCGAATTCTGGCAAGCGAGCCACGACCAGCAGCACGTGCGGCACTGGTATCGCTCCACCCTGTAGCCCCTCCATGCGGCCCGCGCACGCCAGCGCGCATCTCCACAACTCAGGAGTTCTGCGCGTGACGCGGCTCGGACGACCGCGCGTCTGGCGTGTCGCGGCCCACCGATTGCGCGATCTCCTGAGTTGTGGAGATCGAGCGGGTGCTTGACATGCTTCCGAACTTCATTCTATGGTTTCTTTACTATTGAAGTAAGGGACACCAATGGCGCTTCGTCCGATGGCACGCACCGACGTGAACAGGTCTGCGATTCTCGCGCACCTGGGCGCGCACGGTCCCGCCTCGCGGGCTGAACTCGCCCGGTCTCTCTCGCTCTCGCCGGCGCTCATGACGCAGCTGTCGAAAGATCTCATCGCCGACGGCCTCATTCGCGAGCTCGCCCATCAGGCGAGCCAGGGCGGTCGCCCCGCGCGCATGCTCGGACTCGTCGCGAGCGCCGGTCGCGCGGTCGGCGTGAAGGTCGCCGCCGACCACCTTGCCTTCGTCGAGGTCGGTATCGACGGCACGGTCGGCCGCACCGCGAGCGAACCCTTCGATGCGGCGGCGAGCACGATGCTCGCCGTGCTCGCCGACCGACTGCGCCGCTTTATCGCCGGGGGAGCCGACACGCCCCTGCTGGGCATCGGCGTCGGGGTTCCGGGCGATGTGGATGCTCAAGGCACGGGCATCGTCAACTCCACGCAGCTCGGCTGGACCAATGTGCCGATCGGCTCGACGCTGCGCCGCGAGCTGGGTCTGCCCGTGCTCGTCGAGAACAACGTCAACGCTGTGGCCATGGCCGAGCGTCTCTACGGGCTCGGTCGTCGGCACCGCAATTTCCTCGTCGTGACGATCGGCACGGGTGTCGGAGCCGCGATCGTCATCGATGGGGTCATCGTGCGCGGCACCAGCGGCGGTGCCGGTGAGATCGGCCACATTCCGGTGCGCGACGATGGCCCGCTGTGTAGCTGCGGCAACCGCGGTTGCCTCGAGAACTTCATCAGCGAAGACGCACTCGTGCGCATCGCCCGCGAACGGGGTGTGATCGCCGCCGATGCTCCCCTCGCTGCACTGCGCGATGCCGCCGTCGGGGGAGACGCGGCTGCCGCGGCGATCTTCAGTGAGGCGGGGCACCTGCTCGGCCGCACGCTCGCCGGTCTCGTGCACGCGCTTGATCCCGAGATCATCATCGTGCTCGGCGAAGGCACGACCGACTGGGCGCACTGGTCGTTCGGCTTCGAGCCCGCCTTTCGCGCCGCCCTCATGCCCTCGCGCCGCGGAGTCGCCGTCGCCGTCGAGAGCTGGCAAGACGACAGCTGGGCCCAGGGTGCGGCGACCCTCGTGCTCGCGACCCCCTTCGACGCCTACGGTGTCGCGGGCGAGCAAGGCGACCTGGTGCGGCAGCGGCTCGTCGAGCAGGCGGCCCCGGTCGGAGACCCGTCGTGAGCGTCTCGACACTGCAGACGAGCCTTGTCGACCGAGCGCCGGTCACGCGCTTGACGGCGCCTGTGCGGCCACCGGCGAGGCGTGGCTGGCGCTATGGCCTCACCGTCGCGGCGTTCCTGCTGCCGAGCGCCGTGCCGCTCGCGCTGTTCGTGCTTGTGCCGATGGTGTCGGCGGCGTGGATCAGCCTCAACGACTGGAACCTCATCACGCCCATGCAGTTCGTCGGCCTCGACAACTTCGCCGAGTTGATCGCCGACCCGCGTACAGCAGCGGTCTTCGGCAACACCCTGTACTACATCGTCGGCTACCTGCCGCTGGTCTACGTCGGCGGCCTCTTTCTCGCGCTCGCGCTCAACCGTGCACTCAAGGGTCGCGCGTTCTGGCGAGGCATCTATTTCTTGCCGGTGGTCACGAGCTGGATCGCCGTCGCGATCGTCTGGCGCTGGCTGCTCAACCCCAACAACGGCGTCGTCAATACCGTGCTCGGCTGGGTCGGCATCGAAGGCCCCGGCTGGTGGACCGAACCCGCCTGGTCGATGCCCTCGATCATTCTCGCGAGCGCCTGGAAAGACCTCGGCTTCGTGATGGTGATCCTTCTCGCCGGCCTCCAGGCGATCAACCCCGACCTCTACGACGCGGCCAAGGTCGACGGCGCGGGCGCGTGGACGCGCTTCCGCCACGTCACGCTGCCGATGCTGAGCCCGAGCACGTTCTTCGTCGTCGTGATCTCGCTCATCAACGGCTTTCAGGTCTTCGACCAGGTCTACGCCATGACGGGCGGCGGCCCGGCGGGTTCGAGCCAGGTCGTCGTGCAGCAGATTTACGACCTGACGTTCCGCTACGGCGCGGCCGGCGAGGCCTCGGCGTTGTCGTGGATGCTCTTCGCCGTGATCCTCGCCGTCACGGTCGTGCAGATCATCGGTCAGAAGCGGTGGGTGCACTATGCGTGAGCGCACCACGAGCCGCACGGCCTGGGTCGTGCTGCACATCGCCGTCATCCTCGGCGCGCTGGCGATGTTCTTCCCGTTTTTGTGGACGTTCATCACCTCCATCACTCCGGGAGCGGGCTTCTCAATTACGCCACGGCTGTGGCCCGAGAATCCGTCGTTCGCGGCCTATGAGACCCTCTTCACCGAGCGGCCCTTCGCAAGGGTCGTGATGAACAGCCTCATGCTCGCAGCCATCACCACGATCGTGCAGCTCTTCACGAGCGCGACCGCCGCCTACGCTTTCAGCCGACTGCCGTTCCGCGGGCGCGGCGTCGTCTTTGCCGTGTACCTCGCGACCATGATGATTCCGCTGCAAGTGCTGGTCGTGCCGCTCTTCGCCCAACTGAAGACTTTCGGCTTGCTCAACACCTACCTCGGTGCCCTGCTACCCACCTTTGCGAGCGCCTTCGGCATCTTCCTGTTGCGGCAGGCCGTCAACCAGGTGCCGCGCGAGCTCGACGAGGCCGCAACGCTCGACGGCGCGGGCCACTTCCGCACCTTCTTCTCGATCATCCTGCCGAACATCAAGCCCGCGCTCGCGACCCTGACGATCTTCGCCTTCATGGGCAGCTGGAACAGCTTCCTATGGCCGTTAATCGTGCTGCGATCGCCCGAGCTACAGACACTGCCCATCGCACTCGCCGGCCTGCAGGGCCAGTACACGACCGCATGGGACGTCGTCATGGCCGGTTCTGTCATCAGCGTGCTGCCCATGCTCGCGCTTTACATCTTCGCCCAGAAGTACATCATCCAGGGCGTCGCCAGCTCGGGGATCAAGTAGTCCTCGGGAACCCACCCATCAAAAAGATCCGCACCACCGGTACCGAAAATCAAAGGAGATAGCACTCACATGAAGCGTTCACTCATCGCTGCCGTCGGTCTCGCCGGCGTCACCGCTCTCGTGCTCGGCGGCTGCGCCACCGAGCCGGCCGAGCCCGAAGGCCCGGTCACCATCACCTACAGCAACTTCATCTCGGCGGGAGGCAACGAAGACAACCTCACCGCCATCGTCGACGCCTTCGAGGCCGAGAACCCGAACATCACCGTCGAGGTGACGACGCTGCCCTACGGCGACTACTTCACGGCGCTGCAGACCGACCTCGCGGCCGGCTCGATCGCAGACGTGGTCGACACCGACTTCGGGTTCTTCCAGACGCTCGCTGACTCGGGCGCTCTGGCTCCCCTCGAGGTCGCGAACCCCGAGGCCTACCGCGAGTCGCTCATCGAGGCGTACTCGCGCGACGGCGTCAGCTACGGTCTGCCGAGCTCGTTCTCGGCCGTCGTGCTCTACTACAACGCCGATCTGTTCGACCAGGCGGGTCTCGACTACCCGACGAGCGACTGGACCTGGGCCGACGAGCAGGCCGCCGCTGAGGCGATCACCGCGCTCGGCGACGACATCTGGGGCAGCCACCAGCCGGTCTCCTTCTTCGAGTACTACAAGGTGCTCGCGCAGAACGGCGAGTCGTTCTTGAACGACGACCGCACCGCTGTGGCCTTCAACACGCCGGGCGGCATCGAGGCTGCCGAGTGGCTCGTGAACAAGAGCGGCACCGTCATGCCGACCATCGAACAGGGTCAGGGCACGCCCGACTTCGACACGAACCTGTTCGTCGAGGGCAAGCTCGGTATGTTGCACACCGGCATCTGGGTGTTCGGCGCCGTCGCCGATGTTCCGTTCAGCTGGGACATCGCGGTCGAGCCGGGCAACACTCAGCAGGCCAGCGGCGTCTTCTCGAACGCCGTGGGCGTCTCGGCGACCTCCGAGAACATCGAGGCCGCCACGCTGTTCGCCGAGTTCTTGACCTCGTCGCAGACCATGGTCGACGTGCGTCTCGACTCGGGCTGGGAGCTGCCGCCCATCAGCGACGAGTCGCAGCTCGGGGTCTACCTGACGAAAGACAACCCGGCCAATCGCCAGGCGGTCTTCGACTCGCTCGACGGCATCGCGATTCAGCCGATCGTGGCGACCGGCCAGCAGGAAATGCAAGACATCATGAACGAGGAGCTCATCGAGGCGCAGGCCGGTCGCAAGACCGTGGCCGAAGCGCTCGCGAGCGCTGAGGAGCGCATCAACGCCGTCATCGGCGGCTGATCCGTACACTCGACCTCTCGGTGGGGTTCCGGCGGCGCGAGTCGCCGGAACCCCACCCCGGCCACGCCCTGGAGGGCCCACGCTCATGACCATCACCACCTCGAGCGATCTCGATCAGCTCGCCGACCTCGCCGCGCGCAGCGTGGCCCTCATCGAGAGCCTGCAGCACGCGGGCGGCGCCTACCCCGCGAGCCCCACCTTCTCGGCCTACCAGGGCTACAGCTGGTTCCGCGACGGCGCCTTCATCGCCGACGGCATGTCGGCGGCGGGCGCCGTCGAGTCGGCCTCGCGCTTCTTCGACTGGTGCAGCCGGATGCTCGACCAGCGCCGCGACCGCGTCGCCGAGATCGTCGCCGCCGAAGCCGCCGGCACTCCGCTGCCCGATGAGCGCATGCTCGCCACCCGCTTCACCTTCGACGGAGACGAGGGTGACGACGACTGGTGGGACTTTCAGACCGATGGCTATGGCACCTGGGTATGGGCGTGCATCGCCCACGCCGACCGCCACGGCCTTGACCTCGACCGCTGGGCCGAGGGCATCCAACTCAGTGTCGACTACTTGCTCGCCACCTGGTCGCGCCCCTGCTACGACTGGTGGGAGGAGCACGCCGCCGAGACCCACGTCTCGACGCTCGGCTGCGTCATCGCCGGGTTCGAGGCCGCGGCGCGCTCTGACCTGCTGACGGCCGACCGTGCCGAATCCGCGAGCTCGGCAGCAGCATCCGCCCGCGTTCTCATCGCCGACCGGGGCACGCACGACGGACACCTCGCCAAGTGGTTCGGCTCGGCCGCGGTCGATGGCTCGCTCGCGGCCGTGATCGCGCCGCTCGGCGTCGTCGAGGCGACGAGCCCGCTCGGCCTGGCGAGCATCCGTGCGATCGAGACGCAGTTGAGCGTCGACGGCGGCGTGCACCGCTACCTGCTCGACACGTTCTACGGCGGCGGGCAGTGGCCCCTGCTGAGCTGCTTTCTCGGTCTCGCCCACGCGCGCGCGGGTGACCGCGGCGCTGCGCTTCGGCTGCTGACCTGGGCCGCGCGCACCGAAACCGATGAGGGCTTTCTGCCCGAGCAGGTGCCCGACCACCTGCTGGCGCCCGAGCGGCGCGACGAGTGGATCGAGCGCTGGGGCCCCGTCGCCACACCCCTGCTGTGGAGCCACGCTATGTTCGTGCGGCTCGCCGTTGAGCTCGACGTGTTGCAGCCGACGACGCACTCCGCCGAGGTGCGCGCATGATCCGACACGTCCCGTTCGGCTCGGGCCACCCCT
This sequence comes from Microbacteriaceae bacterium UBA6152, assembly GCA_002423075.1. Lineage (GTDB taxonomy): Bacteria > Actinomycetota > Actinomycetes > Actinomycetales > Microbacteriaceae > Microcella. The sequence continues at coordinate 15,403 of DIUS01000126.1, read as the reverse complement.
ACTCGGTCGACACCGAGCAGCGCGACCCCGTCGACCCTGTCGCGGGTGAGCCACTGACCCTCGGCGTGCGCGTGTCGGCCGAGGTCGACGTCGTGACGCTGCAGTGGCATGACGGAGCGGCGGTGAGCGAGCATCCCCTCGATCGTGCTGTTCGTCGTTCGCGCGGGCAGACCGTCGACGGCGGCCACCTCGCGAGCGCACAGGCCCGCCTCGCCCGCGCCGCGGGCGGCTACTCGGTGACCCTGCAAGAGTTCGCTCCGAACCGTGCGTACCGCTACCGGTTCGTCGGCGGCCCCGCGAGTGCGCCCGGCTCGCAGCGCACCCGCTGGTTCGACGTGCGGGTCGCCGCCTGGCGAACGGCTCCCGACGAGACGGTGGCGGTGGATGCCGCTGCCGGCCTCGTGCCGGGCAGCGTCGAGGTGCTCGACGACGGTGAGCGGCTGCTGCGGGCACGCTTCGCGCTCGCGCTGAGCGACGGCGAGCGCGTGAGCGGATTCGGCGAGCGGTTCGACGCCCTCGACCACCGCGGCACTTTTCTCGACTCGGTCGTGTTCGAGCAGTACAAGTCGCAGGGCGCCGAGCGCAAGACCTACCTGCCCATGCCCTTCGCGCACGTCGTGGGCGGGCGCGGCTGGGGCTTCCATGTGCGCACCGCGCGCCGCGTGTGGTTCGACGTAGGTGTCAGCGCCCCTGACCGCCTCATGATCGAGGCTGAGGTCGCCGCCCCCAGCGGCGACGACGCGCAGCTCGAGGTGGCCGCCTACACGGGCACGCCGCACGCAGTGCTCGACGCCTTCCTCGCCGAGGTCGGCCGCCCCGAGCAGCTGCCCGACTGGGTGCTGCGGCTCTGGGCGAGCGGCAACGAGTGGAACACGCAGGCCGAGGTCATGCGGCAGGCCGACCTGCACCGCGAGCACGGCATCCCGGTCGGCAGCATCGTCATCGAGGCGTGGAGCGACGAGAGCACCTTCCACATCTGGCGCGACGCGCAGTACACGCCGCGCGCCGATGGCGGCCCGATGCGCCTGGCCGACTTCACCTTCCCGGCCGAGGGGGCCTGGCCCGACCCGAAGGGAATGGTCGACGAGCTGCACGCGCGCGACATCGCGCTACTGCTCTGGCAGATTCCGCTCATCAAGATGCGGCCGCACCCGCGCGATCAGACGCGCCACGACGCCGACGCGGCCGTGCGTGAGGGTGTACTCATCCGCGAGCCCGGCCCCGACGGTCGGCTGCGGCCATACCGCAATCGCGGCTGGTGGTTTCCGTTTGGGCTCATGCCCGACCTCACCGACGATCGCGCGGCTGAGTGGTGGACCGAGAAGCGCCGCTATCTCGTCGACGAGCTCGGCATCGACGGATTCAAGACCGACGGCGGCGAGCATGCCTGGGGTCGCGAACTGCGCTATCTCGACGGTCGCCGCGGCGAGGAGGCGAACAACACCTTTCCCGTCGCGTACACGAAAGCGTTTGGCGACCTGCTCAAGCGCGCGGGCAAGGCTCCCGTCACGTTCTCGCGCGCCGGGTTCACGGGCTCGCAAGCGCACGGCGCCTTTTGGGCGGGTGACGAGAACTCGACGTGGGAGGCGTTCCGCTGGTCACTCTTCGCGGGCCTCAACGCCACAGCGAGCGGCATCCTCTACTGGGGCTGGGACATCGCGGGTTTCAGCGGCGAGATCCCCACGGCCGAGCTCTACCTGCGCTCGATGGCCGCGGCGGCCTTCGTGCCGATCATGCAGTATCACTCAGAGTTCAACCACCACCGCTCACCCAGCCGCGACCGCACGCCGTGGAACATCGCCGAGCGCACGGGCGACGAGCGCGTGCTGCCCGCAGTGCGCAGCATCGTGCAGCTGCGCGAGGGGCTCGTGCCCTACCTCTCGGCCGAGAGTGCGTGGGCGATCGGGCAGGGCACGTCTCTCATGCGGCCGCTGTTTTTCGACTGGCCCGACGACGAACGGCTGTGGAGCCACCCGTTGCAGTGGATGCTCGGCAGGAGCATCCTCGTCTCGCCGGTCACCCTGGAGGGGATGACGTCGCACACCGCGACGCTGCCCGCGGGGGAGTGGGTGCACGCNNTACGTGCGCGCCGCCGACTGGCCAGCGTTGCGCGTGGTGTTCCAGCCCTAGGCTGACAGGGTGCTGCAGCCGATCATCGCCGGAGTCATCGGCGCGCTCACGGGCTTCGCGAGCTCGTTCGCCCTCGTGATCGCCGGGCTGCTCGCCGTCGGGGCGAGCCCCGAAGAGGCGGCGAGCGGACTGCTCTCGCTCTGCATCGGTCAGGCGCTGCTCGCCGGGCTGCTGTCGTGGCGGTTCCGCCTGCCGCTGAGCTTCGCGTGGTCGACGCCGGGCGCCGCTCTGCTCGTCGCCGCTGAGGGCACGACGGGTTCGTTTGGCGCGGCCATCGGCGCCTTCATCGTCTGCGGGTTGCTGATTCTCGTGAGCGGGCTGTGGGCACCGCTCGGCCGCGCGATGACGCGCATCCCCATGCCGCTTGCCGGGGCGATGCTCGCGGGCATCCTGTTTCCGATCTGCATCGCGCCCGTGACAGCGGTGCTGCACGAGCCGCTGCTCGCCGCGCCGGTCATCATCGTGTGGCTGCTTCTCGTGCGCTGGTTGCCGCGCTGGGCGGTGCCCGCGGCGATGCTCGTCGCGATCATGGGAGTCGTGATCAGCGCCGGCAGTGAGTGGATGACCGGCGCGACCCTCGCTCCCGGCTTCACGCTCACCCTGCCGACGTTCGACCCGCTCGTCATCGTGTCGCTCGGTGTGCCGCTGTACATCGTCACCATGGCCGGGCAGAACGTGCCCGGGTTCGCGGTGCTGACGACGCTCGGCTGCCAGGGCGTGCCGGCCCGCACGGTGCTCGTCGCGAGCGGTGCCGCCACTGCACTCACGGCACCGTTCGGCGGCTACGCCCTCAACCTCGCGGCATTGACGGCCGCGCTCATGGCTGGCCCCGACTCGCACCCCGACCCTACGCGTCGCTGGGTCGCGCCGATCGCGGGCGGCGTCACCTATGTACTGCTCGGCCTCGGCGCGGGTGTCGCCACGGCGCTGGTCTCGGCAGCGCCGCCCATCCTCATCATCGCCGTCGCCGGGCTCGCCCTGCTCGGCGCCTTCACCACCGGACTCGTGAGCGCCTTCGAGGTGCCTGAGACGCGCTTGACGGCGGCCGTCACGCTCATCGTCGTGGCCTCGGGCGTCGTCGTGCTCGGCATCGGCAGCGCGTTCTGGGGGCTGCTCGTCGGCGCACTCGTCATGCTCGTGACTCGCCCGAGGCGCCCGGAGAGTACAGTCGAGGTCGTCCCAGCAAAGGAGCCGGAATGACCGCTACGTCTACTCGCAGCGCCGCCGCAGACGCTCGCCGAGATGCTCGCGTGGGTGCCGCTCGCAAGGGTGCGATCTACGGCATCATCGGCTCGTTCTCGCTCGCCGCGATCGTGGGCATCATCGCCCTGCTGAGCAACGACTTCGGCGAGACGCTGATTCGCATCGTGCTGACGACGCTGCTGCTCGGTGCGACGAGCATCACGGCACTCTGCCACCTCGCGATCGCCGACCGCGCCATGCGCCTCGTCGGGTTTGTGGGTCTCGGCGCGAGCACGATCACGCTCGTGACCGGCCTCGTGCTGATCTGGCGCGACTGGAGCGCGACCGACATCGATGAGTGGCTCAAGGTTTTCGCGACCGCGGGCGTCATCGCGGTGAGCTTCGCGCATGCGAACCTGCTGTTGCTTCTTGCCGGGCGGCATCGTGCGGTCATCCGCATCGGCCTCATGATCACGCTCGTGATGATCTCGATCGTCGCGATCATGATCGTCCTGCCGATCGTGAGCGAGGGCGAGATTCCGGGCATCGGCAACGAGGAGTGGTACTGGCGGCTTTTCGGCGTCGTCGGCATTCTCGACGTGCTCGGCACCGTGGTCGTTCCCGTACTGGCGATCTTCGTGAAAGATGCGCCGGCGATCGCGGTCGTCGACGGGGCGGTGCAGGATGCTGATGCCACGGCCCCCGCGCACGCCGGGCACCTCGCGCTCACGCTACCGGCCGACGTGGCCGAAGCGCTCGAGCAGCGCGCCGCAGCCGACGGGGTGGATGCCGCCGAGGCCGCCGTCGCAGCCCTGCGCCGCGGCCTGCAGTAGCAGCGCTCGCTAGCCTGGCAGCATGACCCACGCGCACAACGACCTGCCGCTCGACGAGACCTCGCGCGACGCGCTCGCCTCGACGGGTCTGGCGTACGCGCAGCTTGATGTCTCTGACGAGGCGGCTTTCGACCGCTGGTTGCAGTCGGCGTATCGCGGCTTCCACTTCGACGGCTTCACGACCGAGCAACTCGCCGAGTACCGCGCGGGGTTCGGGGCGGCGCGCGTGATCGAGGTGCGCGATGAGACGGTTGCCGAGCCCGAGCATCCCGTCGCGACGGTCGCCTCGTGGCGCTCACCGGTCTCTCTCGGCGAGGGCCGTAGTGCTGAGGCGTGGGCGATCAGCCTGGTATCTGTCGCGAGCACTCACCGGCGGCGCGGCATCGCTCGCGCCTTGCTCGAGGGAGAGTTGCGCGCGGCACATGCGGCGGGGCTGCCCCTCGCGATGCTCACCGTGTCAGAAGCGACGATCTACGGTCGCTGGGGCTTTGGTCCGGCGACCCAGGTGGCCGACTACCGCGTCGACACTCGAGGGTTGCGGTTCACGGTGCCCCTGCCGGCGGGCCGCGTGCATCGAGTCAGCGCAGCGGCGCTGCGTTCGCTCGCACCGGGTGTTGCGCAGCGTGCGCATGAGCGCACTGCCGGTGAGGTGCCGCTCGATGACCTGCACTGGAATCTGAGCTTCGCGCTCGCTACCCGCACCGCTTCGCACGCCACGAAGCTACGCGCCGCTCGCTACGACGACGCCGCCGGCGAGCCGCAGGGTTTCGTGCTCTACTCGGTGGCCGAGAACGATGCCGACTTCGCCGACCACACCCTGACCGTCGAGTACTTGTGCGCCGCGACCGACGACGCGTACCTCGCGCTGTGGCACTACGCGCTCGATCACGATCTCGTGAACACCGTGACAGCAGGTCTGCGCCCGGTCGACGAAGCACTGCCGTGGCTCGTCTCGAACCCGCGGGCCGTGCAGACGGTCGCGCGCCGCGAGCACTTGTGGCTGCGCGTGCTCGACGTGCCCGCGGCTCTCTCGGCCCGCCGCTACGCCGCGTCTGACACGGTGCTGCTGCGGGTCACTGATCCGCTCGGCTTCGCCCAGGGGCCGTGGATGCTCGCCACCGACTCCGACGGCGTGGCGACCGTGACGCCCGCAGACGACGAGCACTCGCATACCGCTGCCGTCATTGACCTCGGCGTCGAGGCGCTCGGGTCGCTGCTGCTCGGCGGCACCCCAGTCGACGCGCTGCGGGTTGCTGGCCGCCTCGTCGAGGGGTCGCCCGGCTCAGCCGCACGCCTCGACGCGCTGCTGCGCGTGCCTCGTGCGCCGTGGCTCAGCACCTGGTTCTAAGTCGTCTTGAGCAACCAACCGGCGCTACTCGAGCAGCCGATGCAGTAGCCGAAGGAACCAGGATGCTGCCGCGGTCACGGCTGGTGCACTGACTCTCGCTCACGCAACCCGGCGATAGCGTGACAGTGCTCGAACAAGGAGCCCCGATGACAATGTGAGCGCGACTGGGGCTGCGCTTGCGGGCTTGCCCCGAGGGCTACCAGTTACCTGAGCCCCGAACATGCCCTGGGCATTCAGCAGGTCGCGGAGTACGTCACCTCGGTCTCCAGATCGCTGTCAGAGGGTGAGCTCACCCCGGAAAATTCAAATCCCGTTTGAGATCGTCCTGTTTGTCTTGCTCACAGAACAAGCACGACTCGGACCATGGAGTTCCATGCGCGCACGTTTCCCTCGACGCGCCGTAGCGCCCAGGTTGAACGCTCGTCGTGCTACCGGATGCAGAACCCGCGCCCATGAGTGCGAGGCCGATGATGCCCAGGAGGCTGAGCATGAGCATCGAGCCGAGGACGCTGAGCACGACGACCAGCTCATCCTGGTAGATGTAGATCGCAAAGGCACCCATGGGGATCAGAATCGCGAGGCTGATCGCCGTTCGTGTTCTTGTTCTGAAGATGGTAGGTCTCAGAACGTACCTGAAGACAGCCCGCACGAGCAGAGTGATGACGATGACGCCCACGTCCATGATGATGATGATGATGGCCAAGCCCGCGAAGGGGCCGATCACACCCTCCGGAATTCCCCCTCCTGTGGAGAGCACCACGCTGTTCGTCATCAGCGGATCGAGGAGGAGAAGGGCTGCGACGACGAGGGCATGCCCGACCAGCGTAAGTACGAGCCCGATCAGCCCAGGCCGGTTCTTGAAGCCAGATTGACGGGAAACGCCGAGCGCGATGATGCAGAGCATGAGCCCGACAGGGGGAATCAAGAAGCACAGGACGAGACCGGCGACGCCCAGCGTTTGGCCTCGCCTCGCCGCACGCTGAATGCTCTCAGACTTGTTCGTCTCACTTGAGTAGGTCAAGGTAGCTCCCTCTAAGGTCTGAGCACGCACTACGGGGTAAGCGGCGGGCTGAGGCTAACGGAGTGAGAATGTATCGCGACTCATCTACCCTGTCGGCGTGGACCCCACAGGTCAAGGGCTAGTCGAGCGCGGGTTCCGTCAGCGACGCCCGGTTCGCAAAACCCACGACGACAGAAGTGCAATCGGCATCGACCTCGGCGAAGGAACCGCTGTTCGTCGCGAGATCGGCCGGGAACGCAATGGCGATCAACCCCTCTGCTCCGTCGGAGGCGGCGACCACGCAGACAGTGGCTTCGCCTTCTACAATGGGCCCTGCTCCCTCAATGGTGACCCGTGCGAGTGTGGCTGGGATGCCTCCCGAGGTCGTAAAGTCTGTCTCTGTCGCAGATGATGCCTCACCTCCGAAAAGCGAGACGGCAGCGTCAGCGAGTTCGTTTGTAGACGCACTGGTGCCGCTGTCGTCGGAGATGTACCACACGAGTAGTGCGGACCCCGATTCGCTCACTGCGCTCGAAACGTTGTCCTGCTGCGACTCTGCGCCGACCGACAAGACTGCTTCGCGTCGAGTTCCGTTATCGACAAAGAGCTTGGTGAGTTGAACACCCGCCACATCCTCCAGAATTGACTCCCATTCCCTCTGGGCATCCGAACTCGGGAACTCCGGGAATTGGTGGGCATCGAAAGACTCGGGGTCGGGGAGCCAGATCCCTTCGCGATCTTCGAGCTCTGCTCCAACAATCTCGTCTGGACCAACTATGTCGCCCAGCGCAGGTCCCGCGCACCCAGCCAGTGCCACGCTAGCGCAGGCAACGATTGCCAGGATTGCGGGAGTTCGGGTGCGATCGTTCATGGATGTCATCTTCTTCCTTCGGTATCGCTTTCGCTGTCGTTTAGTTGGGCGGTTTGCGATGTGGAACATCGGTGGCTACTGAGTGCCACAGCCTGAGCCATACTTCGCTACGCAAACATCCTGCTCGCAGTGGCTTGCCCTGGGCAAGCCGCGAACGGCCTCCAGCAGACGATCGTTACTCACTGTTAACCTTGGTCCAGGACCACACCTGTGATCAGGTCAATGCGGCTAGCTGGCTGAGTGAACCGTCTTCGGTTTGATGCAGTTCCCGTTGAGATTGGGCGAGATTGCGACTCCGTTCTGGACCTGAGCCGGAGTCGTTCGCGAGCTTGCTGCGTAAGCCCTGGCACAACAGCGCGTTCTCGCCAACTCCGCGCGTGGCGCTCGTGTCAACGGGTCCACGGTCGCTGGCGTGGCGGGTTCGCCCGACCAGATGATTGGAGCCGACGAGAGCATCATCGTAGGAGAATCGAGTGATTTCGCGCCGCAATCTGGACCACCGTCGAAAGGGGAGAGCAGCGCCGCTCAGCGTGCGGCTAGGCCACGAGCCCGCGCCGCTCGAGCAGGGGCTCGATGACCGCGTCGCGCCCGCGGAACGCGCGGTAGGCGTCGAGCGGGTCGCCCGCGCCGCCGAGCCCGAGCACGAACTGTCGGAAGCGGTCGCCGTTCGCGCGCGACAGCCCGCCGTTCTCCTCGAACCACTGCACCGTGTCGGCGTCGAGCACTTCGCTCCAGATGTAGCTGTAGTAACCGGCGTCGTAGCCGCCCGAGAACGTGTGGGCGAAGTACGTCGAGCTGTAGCGGGTCGGCACCGCGGGGTTGTCGAGGCCCACGCGCGCGAGGGCGGCGGCTTCGAACGCGGCGACATCCGTCACCGCTGCGGCCTCGTCGGCGCTGAGCGTGTGCCAGGCCTGGTCGAGCAGCGCCGCGGCGAGGTACTCGCTCGTCGCGAAGCCCTCGCCCCACAGCTGCGCGGCGCGCACGCGCTCGAGCACTTCGGCCGGAATCGGCTCGCCGGTGACGTGGTGCACGGCGTAGTCGTTGACGATCTCGGGCCAGAGCATCCACATTTCATTGACCTGGCTCGGAAACTCGACGAAGTCGCGGTAGACGTTCGTGCCCGTGAAGCGGGGGTAGGTCACGTGCGCGAAGAGCCCGTGCAGCGCATGCCCGAACTCGTGGAAGAACGTATTGACTTCGTCGTAAGTCAGGAGCGTCGGCTCGCCCGCCGCGGGCTTCGGCACGTTGAGATTGTTGGTGACGATCGTCGGATGCTCGAGCAGCGTGTTCTGCCCGATGAGCTCGTTCATCCACGCGCCGCCGCGCTTGCTGTCGCGGGTGTAGAGGTCGAGCAAGTAGAGCCCCAGCTCGGTTCCTTCCTCATTGCGCACCTCGAAGACTCGCACCTCCGGGTGGTAGCCCACGAGATCGGTACGCTCGCTGAACGTGATGCCGTACACCTTGGTCGCGGCCGCGAAGACGCCCTGCTGCAGCACGCGCTCGGCCTCGAAGTAGGGGCGCAGCTCGCTCGTGTCGACGTCGTAGTCGGCTTTACGCACCTTCTCGTTGTAGAACGCCCAGTCGTGCGCCTCGATGGGGTGGCCGGCGAGAGCCTCGAGCTTCTGCTGCTCGGCGGCGGCGTTGCGTGCGGCTGCCGGGGCGAGACGATCGAGCATCTCGGCGACTCTCGCGGGGGTTTTCGCTGTCTGGTCTGCAGTGACGAAAGCGGCGTGATTGTCGAAGCCGAGCAGCTCGGCGCGCTCGGCACGAAGTCGTACGATCTCGAGCAGCACCTCGCGGTTGTCGTGCTCACCGCCGCGGCTGCCACGGGCGCGCGATGCCGCCATGACCCGCGCGCGCACCGCGCGGTTCGTCAGGCTCTCCAGCCACGGGTGACCGGTCGGCAGTACCAGCGTGATCAAGTACTTGCCCTTGAGGTTGCGGTCGGCGGCCGCCTGGCTGGCGGCGCTGATCTCGCCGGGGGAGAGGCCGTCGAGCTCGGCCGCGTCGTCGATGACAATAGCGAGCTCGTTCGTGTCGGCCAGCAGGTTCTTCTCGAACTTGGTCGTGAGCGTCGAGAGGCGCGCGTTGAGTTCGCTCAAGCGCGTCTTCTGCGCGTCGTCGAGTCCGGCGCCCGCGAGGGTCATCTCGGTGTAGTGCCGTTCGACGAGGTAGCGCTGCTCGGGGTTCAGGCCCAGCTCGTCGAGTCGCTCGTGCACCTGGGCGATGCGCCAGTAGAGCGCCGAGTCGAGCTTGATGGCGTCTTCGTGGGCGGCGAGTTTCGGCGCGAGCTCTTCTTCGAGTGCATTCGTCGAATCGCTCGAGTCGGCCGAGGCCTTGTTGTAGAACACCCGTAGCACTCGGGTCAGCAGCTGTCCGCTCGACTCGAGCGGCACCATCGTGTTCTCGAAGGTCGGCATGTCACGCCGCCGCGTGATGTTCTGAATCTCGGCGAGCTGCTCGGCCATGCCCTGCTCGATGGCGGGCGCGTAGTGCTCGTCGGTGATCTCGGCGAACGGAGGCAGTTGGTAGGGCAGGGTGCTGGGCGCGAGGAACGGGTTCGACATGGCCCTAGCTTAGGCCGAGAATGCAAAGACCCTGTTGCAAACATTTCATTGCAAAGTAATGCTTGCAAAGAAGTCTTTGTATTGCTATCGTGAAGCACATGGGACACCAGTCGGCCGAGAACGAGGGCCGCACCGCAGACCTCGACGGGCTCAGGGCGCTTGCGCACCCGTTGCGCGTGCAGATCATCGAGGCGCTGTCGACCTATGGCGAGCAGACCGCGAGCGGCCTCGCCGAACGTCTCGGCGAGTCGAGCGGTGCAACCAGCTACCACCTGCGTCAGCTCGAGAAGCACGGCTACGTGCGCGAGGTCACCGATCGTGGCACCGGGCGCGAGCGCTGGTGGGAGCGCGTGCCAGGGCCCATCCACCTCGGCAGCGCAGAACTCGACGAGACCGAGGCCGGGCGCGCAGCATCCCGCGTCATCATGCGCGAGTGGCTGCATCACCGTGAGGCTGGTCTGCGTGACGTCATCGAACGCGGTCACGACGTGCTCGCCCCCCAGTGGCGCGAAGCCCTCGCGCTGCAGTCGGCGAGCGTGCACGTCACCGCTGAGCAGCTCGAGAAACTCAACAATGACATCGTCGGCCTCATCGTCGACTTCGCCCGCGAGCATCGCGGCCAGCGCGTTCCAGGATCGCGGCCGGTGCACCTTCAGTACTACGCCTTTCCCGTGCTCGACGGCGAGGAGATCGTCGACGACACTTCGGCCAGCGCCGAGCCCCGCACCACCACCGAAGACTCCACCCCTGAATCGAAGGGATGATCGCCATGACTACGGCATCGATCTCGCTCGCCGTTCCGCACCGTCGTGTGCCGTTCTTCCGCCGACTCGTGCTCTCGACCGGCCTGGCCCTCGTGACCTGGGCGCGCCGCCCTGCACCGCGCCCGACTCACGAGCAGCAGGCTCTGCGGCTTGAGGCGCAAGCCGCTGCGGCACGGCAGCGCGACAGCCTGCGGTACGGCATCGCGCAGTAGCGCGATACGCCGGGCATCCGCCCGGCCCCTGAACCGGCACCCCGCACTGAGCACCACGGGCCCCGACGCTCCAGGATGATCCGAGCATCCGCGTCGGTCCGGGAGATACGCCCCGGCCCTCCTGGTGCTCGGGGCGGGGTGCCTCTCTGTGCGCGCTACGGCGCCGAGGGCGTCTCGATCGACACAGTGCCGTCGGGCGCCACGCGAATCGTCGTGCCGTCGTCGAGCTCGACGACGGGTCGCCCCTCCAGCCACGTGAGGGTCCAGCGCCAGGTGCTCGTGTCGAACGCCGCGAGCTCGGCCTCGACCGCGCTGATGGCCTCGCGCACCTCATCGCTCAGGCGGGCGGGAGGCTCGTCGCCGACCGACCAGCGGGTACCTAGTTGCACGCTTCAGACCTCCCACTCATACGTGACCCAGGTTGCGCGGTTCGCGAGCCGGTCGTACACGCGCTGCGCGCGCTCATTGTCGGCGGCCGTGATCCAGCGCACCGTTCCACCGCCGCGGGCGCGGGCGTGGTCGGCGACGGCCTCGAGCAGCGCGGTGCCCGCACCCGAGCCGCGCACTGCGGGCACGGTGTAGAGGTCGTCGAGGTACCAGCCGGGGCCAGCGGTGAAGGTGTCGGGTTGCTCGCGCAGGTGCGCGAAGCCCACGAGCTCGCCCTCGGCCTCGGCGACAAGGCAGACGAGCGGGTGTTCAGCATCCCGCAGCCAGGCCCACACGCCGTCGAGAACCTCGTCGCTGAACGCGGTCTCGTAGAACACGCCGTAGGCCGTGAACAGTTCGCGCCATCGAGCAGCATCGCGTGCCTCGATCGGCCGCACCATCGTCGACCCGCCCTGATGTGTGCTCATGCCGCTAGTCTGCCGCACGCGGTGTCCGCTCACCCCGGTCGAACGCTGTTGCGGGCGGCTCGCCGCGCCCGCGCTTCGGCGTGTCGCGCCGGCGACCGGGTCGAGCGGACACGACGTCGGCGGGTCTGGCCTGGTTTCGCCCCGACGCTGGCTGCTCTGCCGCATTCGGGTCAGGCGGGATGCTGCGCTCAGGCCTGCGGTAGCTCGCCGAGCTCGATCTCGACCACGGTGACCTCGTCGGCTGGCGTAATCGTGAGTGACGCGATGCGACCCACCGCCGCGAGGTCAGCGGCCGCGAGCTCGAGCAAGCTCGGCGCCGCAATGATGCAGCTCGTGACGGGCGTCTTCTGCGACGCCTTCGCGTCGGTCTTCGCGCGACGGATGCCGATGAGGGCCTGCGACGCGAGGGGCAGCAGGCCGCTGTGCTGAGCATCGACGCCCAACTCGTCGACGGTCGGCCAGGGAGCGCGGTGCACCGAGCCACTGTGCCCATCAGAACCGTGGGTCCAGCTCCACACCTCTTCGGTCGCGAACGGGATCACCGGGGCGAACAGTCGCACGAACACATCGATCGCGAGCTGCAGCGCCGTGACGGCGCTCGCCTGCCCGGCCTCGCCCTGCGAGCCGTAGGCGCGCTCTTTCACGAGTTCGAGGTAGTCGTCGGTGAAGGTCCAGAAGAACTGCTCGGCGACTTCGAGGGCGCGCGCGTGGTCGTACTCTTCGTAGGCGCGGGTCGCGGTCGCGACCACTTCACCCAGGGTCGCGAGCATGTCGATGTCGAGGGGCTCGGTGACAGCATCCGGCCCCGTCGCCGCGCCCGCCGGTGCCTCGAACGAGTACACGAACTTGGCGGCGTTGAGCACTTTGATCGCGAGGCGGCGCCCGATCTTCATCTGCTTCGGGTTCTGCGGGTCGAACGCGGCATCGGTGCCGAGGCGCGAGCTCGCAGCCCAGTAGCGCACCGCGTCGCTGCCGTGCTCGTCGAGCATCGCGGCCGGGGTGACGACGTTGCCCTTCGACTTCGACATCTTCTTGCGGTCGGGGTCGACGATGAAGCCCGAGATGCCGGCGTGCTTCCACGGCAGGGTGCCGTGCTCGAGCTCGGCGCGCAGCACGGTCGAGAACAGCCAGGTGCGAATGATGTCTTGGCCCTGGCTGCGCAGGTCGTAGGGGAAGACGAGATCGAACAGCTCGGGGTCGTCTTCCCACTTGCCGGCGATCTGCGGTGTCAGGCTCGAGGTGGCCCAGGTGTCCATGATGTCGACTTCGCCGATGAAGCCGTTCGACTGGCCGCGCTGGGCCTCGTCGAATCCGGGCGCGGGCATGGACGCGGGGTCGACGGGTAGCTGGTCTTCGCTCGGCACGATCGGCTCACCGGTCTGCTCACCGTGCTCGTCGAGGCGGTACCAGACGGGAATCGGCACGCCGAAGAAGCGCTGGCGCGAGATGAGCCAGTCGCCCGAGAGTCCGCCGACCCAGTTCTCGTAGCGCACGCGCATGAAGTCGGGGTGGAAGGCGATCTCGCGACCGCGATCGAGCAGTCGCGCGTTGAGCGCCTCGTCGCGGGCCCCGTTGGCGATGTACCACTGGCGGGTCGTGACGATCTCGAGCGGCTTGTCGCCCTTCTCGAAGAACTTCACGGGGTGTGTGATGGGGCGGGGCTCGCCCACGAGATCGCCCGACTCGCGCAACAGCTCGACGATGCGCGCCTTCGCGCTGAACACGGTCTTGCCCGCGAGCTCGGCGTAGGTCTCGAGCGCGTCACCCTCGATACCCTCAGGCGCCTCGGCCAGAATGCGGCCGTCTTTGCCCAGAATCGGGCGCAGGGCCAGGTCGAGCTCACGCCACCAGACCACGTCGGTCACATCGCCGAACGTGCACACCATGGCGATGCCCGAACCCTTGTCTTGCTGCGCGAGATGGTGAGCGACAACAGGCACCTCGACGCCGAAGAGCGGCGTGCGCACGGTGGTGCCGAAGAGCGCCTGGTAGCGGGGGTCATCAGGATGCGCGACCAGGGCCACGCAGGCCGGAATCAGCTCGGGGCGCGTCGTCTCGATGTCGATCGTTCCGCCGTCGGGCGTGTGGAACGACACTCGGTGGAACGCGCCCGGCATCTCTTTGTCTTCGAGCTCGGCCTGGGCGACGGCGGTGCGGAACGTGACATCCCACAGCGTCGGAGCGTCAGCACGGTAGGCCTCACCGCGCGCGAGGTTGCGCAAGAAGGCGCGCTGCGCTGCGCGCTGCGCGTCGTCACCGATGGTGCGGTAGGTCTGGCTCCAGTCGACGCTGAGGCCGAGCATCCGCCACAGATCTTCGAACTGCTTTTCGTCTTCGACCGTGAGCTTCTCGCACAGCTCGATGAAGGTGCGACGCGAGACGGGCACCTGGTCAGCGGCCTTCGAGCTCGCGTTGTCGCCGCCCTCGAACGGCGGCGTGAAGTCGGGGTCGTAGGGCAGCGAGGGGTCGCAGCGCACTCCGTAGTAGTTCTGCACGCGGCGCTCGGTCGGCAGGCCGTTGTCGTCCCAGCCCATCGGGTAGAACAGATTCTTGCCGCGCATGCGCTGAAAGCGAGCGGCGAGGTCCATGTGGGTGTAGCTGAAGACGTGGCCGATGTGCAGCGAGCCCGAAGCGGTGGGCGGGGGAGTGTCGATCGCGTAGACCGAGTCGGGGCCGGCCTGCACCGCGGCCGCGCGGTCGAAGCGGTAGGTGCCGTGGCTCTGCCACACCTCGCCCCACTTGTGCTCGAGACCTTCGAGGGCGGGCTTGTCGGGCAGGCTGGCGTGGCTCATCGCGGGTCTCGCTTCGCTATAGGCGGCACCGTGTCAAAAGTAAAGGGTGCCTGAGTGTGCAGTGTGCACTTATCGTACCGGGCGGTTCGCGGCGTACCGTGAGGGAGCATGACAACGGATGCTCCTGCCGACTACACCGACCTGCGTGCCCTCTTCGTGAACTGCACCCTCAAGCGCAGTCCCGAACTGAGTCACACCGAAGGGCTCATGCGGCGCAGCATGGCGCTCATGGAGGCGCAGAGCGTCAGTGTCGACCTCGTGAGGCTCGTCGACCACGATGTCGCGCCCGGGGTCTACCCCGACATGCGCGAGCAAGGGTGGGAGGTCGACGAGTGGCCCGCGCTGTGGCCGCTCGTCGAGCGGGCCGACATCCTCGTGGTCGGCACCCCCATCTGGCTGGGCGAAGCCTCGTCGCAATTGAGGCTGCTCATCGAGCGTCTCTACGCGCACAGTGGCGACACCAACGATCGCGGGCAGTACGTCTTCTACGGCAAGGTCGGCGGGGCACTCATCACGGGCAACGAAGACGGCGTCAAGCACAACGCGATGTCGATTCTCTACAGCCTGCAACACATCGGCTTCACGATTCCGCCCGCCGCCGATGCGGGATGGATCGGCGAAGTGGGGCCGGGTCCTAGTTTTCTCGACGAAGGTTCGGGCGGGCCCGAGAACGACTTCACGAACCGGAACACGACCTTCATGACGTACAACCTGCTGCACCTGGCGCGCCTGCTGCGCGACGCCGGCGGGGTGCCGGCGTTCGGCAACGTGCGCAGCGCCTGGAACGACGGCGAACGCTGGGGTTACGATGCCAACCCCGAATACCGCTAGGGCGTGTCTGACAAATAGA
>DIUS01000008.1:8345-25762 GCA_002423075.1 Microbacteriaceae bacterium UBA6152 | reverse complement strand
CCCGAGGCGCTCGAGCGCATCATCGCCGCGACGAGTGGCGTCGAGCCGGTGCGGGCATAACGTTGGCCTCGTGTCGGCGTTGACTCCAACCGAACTAGTGGCTGAACGACAGCGGAATCGAGAGGTTCTCATCGGATTGGCGGCCGGTGTGCTGTGGATCCTTCTTTCAGCGCTAGTAGTCAGCCTGATCGTCTTCATCTCCATTGGCACCGCGATTGGCAGTTACCTTCGCGAAGAGCCCGAGCTCGTAGCTCCGATTGAGTGGCGAAGCCTAGACGAGTGGCGTGATGTCGACATCGATGTTCCCGATGCCGCTCGTGACCCAGTAGTTATCGTTCGCCTGGAGAGCGACGGCTCTGCGTGGGTGGAGAACTTTCCGGTGACTACTGATGCCAACGCTCCTTCTGCATGGTTTCTTGGCCAGTGCTTTGAGGGAGATGACAACGAGCGATACACCGGCGAGGCCAGGTGGACGAGCGCCTACGCCGGCGGAATCACTGTCAGTGTCTCGAACCGATCCACACGAGTCGATCCGGGGTCGCTCAATTTCGGCCAGGACTGGAGGAGTCCGAGCATCCGCTTGTGCGGCGATTCAGTCTTCGACATCGACTTCGAACTCGTGTGCGGTGATCCCGGACTAGCGCGAACCGAGGGCTGGACACCGTGCAGACCCCCCTTGGAAATGACGAAACCCTAGTCGTCGCGATCGTCTCGGTGATCACTGCTCGTGAGGTGCCGCTCGAGGTCGCGCGCGTCGTGGAGCACTCGAATCACTTTGACGTGCCCCTGGATGACCCGATAGAACACGATGTGGCGCGGGTCACCGACCCCGCTATCTTTCGCGCTTGAGATGAGATGGCGAGCGATGATGCCGTCGCCCAGATCAGGCCGCTCACGATTTCCAGCGCCGAGCGGTTCGGCTGCGATGTCTGTGAGGGTTCGGGCGATGATGAGTTTCGCGTACCGCGCTTTCGCGGCGTGGCCGAAACGGAGCGCGCTGTATCGCAGTGCTTCGCGCATGTCAGATCGAGCAGCCGCTGAGACTCGGAGGAGGTACGTCGCCACCTATGCGACGGACTGCGTGGTGACGGTCTTGGCGATCTCCTCAACCCACACATTGGGGTTGTCGACATTCTGGTAATTGCCGGCCGCAAGGTCGTCGATGCCGACCTGGATCGCTGCAGTCAGTGCGTCGAGATGTTCCGACTCGACGTCAGAAGACGGTCCCCTATCTGACATGCCTTGCTCCTCTCGAAGTGGTCTAAGCATACGCCGAGCCTCAGACCGTCGAGGCGTGCCCCTCCACAAGCGCTCCGTTCGGCGTGCGCCGCACGAAGAACATCGCAGGAATNNTCGTCGGGTCCGCCGCCACCGAAGGCCGCGGCGATCGAGATGAAGAGCGCGATGCCCGCGGCACCCGCAACCTGCTGCACCGTGCCGACGATCGCGCTGCCGTGCGAGTTGAGCTGCGGCGGCAGAGCCGAGAGGCCGTTGGTGAGAAGCGGGGTGAAGAGCAGGGCGAGACCCATGCTCAGCCCAATGTTGGCGAAGGCGATGAGCCACAGCGGCGTCGCGGCCGTGAGCATCGCTATGCCCCACATCGACACGGCGAGCAGCACCGCACCCGGCAGCACGAGCGTGGTGGGGCCGACGGCGTCGTAGCGGCGGCCGATCCACGGAGCGGCGAGACCCTGCAGCAGCGCGCCGGGCAGAATGATGAGCCCTGAGATGAGCGCCGACGCGCCGATGACGTCTTGCACGAAGAGCGGAATCAAGATGATCGCGCCGAAGAGCGCCATCGCGGCGACCAAGACGATCGAGATCGACACGGCGAACTGCCGCTGCTGGAAGGTGCGCAAGTCGAGCAGGGCGGCGTCCCGGCGCTGCAGGCGCAGCTGGCGCCACACGAAGAGCGCGAGCGCGACGAGCCCGATGACGAGGGCGGTGACGGCGACCGTGGTCGCGTCCGCCCGCTCGCTGACGGGCGCGCGGCCGACATCGCCGAGCAGCGCGAGGCCGTACACCAGGCCGCCGAAGCCTGGGATAGAGAGGAGCACCGAGAGAACATCCAGTCGCCCGGGGCGCGGTTCGCCGATGTTGACGACCTTCGCCGCACCGATGACGAGCGCGGTCACCGCGATCGGAATCATCGTGATGAACAGCCAGCGCCAGTCGGCGACGCTCAGAATGAGGCCCGACACGCTCGGGCCGAAGGCGGGAGCGACCGCGATGACCGTCGAGATCAGGCCGACGACGCGGCCCCGGCGGTCGGGAGGCACGAGGCCGAAGACGGTCGTGAACAGCAGCGGGAACATGATGCCCGTGCCGGCGGCCTGCACGACGCGCGCGAGCAACAGCACCTCGAAGCCGGGGGCGACCGCGCCGATGACGGTGCCGATCGTGAACAGGCTCATCGCGAGCAGGAACATCGGGCGGGTCTGGAACCGCTGCAGCAGGTAGCCCGTGATGGGAATCACGACGGCGAGAGTCAGCATGAAGGCGGTCGTCAGCCACTGCGCGAGCGAGGCGGTGATGCCAAGCGACTCCATGAGGGTCGGAATCGCGACGCCCATGAGCGTCTCGTTGAGGATGACGACGAAGGTCGACCCGAGCAGCAGGCCGATGATGAGCTTCGTCGAGGAGGGAAGGCTCAATTCGCGGCGGCAGACCCGTTGGCGCCGGATGCTCCGCCACCGGTGCGGCGACGACGCCGACGTCGAGGCGTGCCCGAGCCTTCGGCCCGAGCCGTGCCGTCACTCGACGACTGCGCGCCCTCGGTCGGTCGGCCGGAGCCGCTGCGCTGGCCGCCGCGGCCGCTGCCACCGGAGTTGCTCGACCCACCCGACCCGCTACGCGAGCGCTCGCGCGCAGGGTGCGAGGCTTCACGCTCGACGCGGGGAATCGGCGTCGCCTTGAGGCGCCCCTTCGAGCCCGCCGGAATGTCGAGGTCTTCGTAGAGGTGCGGCGACGAGCTGTAGGTCTCGACCGGCTCGGGCTGGTTCATCTCGAGCGCGCGGTTGATGAGAGCCCACTTGTGCATGTCGGCCCAGTCGACGAACGTGACGGCGATGCCGGTCTTTCCGGCGCGGCCCGTGCGGCCCGCGCGGTGCAAATACGTGTCGTGGTCATCCGGAACTGTGTGATTGATCACGTGCGTGACGTCGTTGACGTCGATGCCACGAGCCGCAACATCCGTCGCGATCAAGATGTCTTTCTTGCCGGCCTTGAATGCGGCCATGGCGCGCTCGCGCTGCTCTTGGTTGAGGTCGCCGTGCACCGCGGCAGCGTTGTAGCCGCGATCGGTGAGTTCGTCGACGAGCTTGGCGGCAGCGCGCTTGGTGCGCGTGAAGATGATGGTCTTGCCGCGACCCTCTGCCTGCAGAATGCGGCCGACGACCTCGTCTTTGTCGAGCGCGTGCGCCCGGTAGACGACGTGCTTGATGTTCGCCTGCGTGAGACCCTCGTCGGGGTCGGTCGCGCGAATGTGAATGGGGCGCGTCATGAAGCGACGGGCGAGGGCCACGATCGGGCCGGGCATCGTCGCCGAGAACAGCATGGTGTGGCGCGTGGGCTTCGTTTGCGCGAAGAGCTTCTCGATGTCGCTCAAGAAACCGAGGTCGAGCATCTTGTCGGCCTCGTCGAGCACCATGACCTCGACATGGGCCAGTGACAGCAACCGTTGGCTCGCGAGGTCGAGCAGGCGACCGGGCGTGCCGATGACGATCTGCGCACCCGCCTTGAGCTGCTCGATCTGCCCTTCATAGGCCTTGCCGCCGTAAATCGAGACGATCTTCACGTCGCGGTTTGCCGCAGCGATCTCGAGGTCTTGCGTGACCTGCACACATAGCTCGCGCGTGGGGACGACGACGAGGGCCTTGACGCCCGGTTCGGGGTGCAGGCCGAGGCGCTGAATGAGGGGGAGGCCGAAGCCGAACGTCTTGCCGGTGCCGGTCTTGGCCTGGCCGATGATGTCTTGGCCGCTGAGGGCTAGGGGAATGGTCTGCTCTTGGATCGGGAAAGGGCTCAGAATGCCGTTCGCCGCCAGCGCCTCGACCATGTCGGGCTCGATGCCCAGATCTGTGAAGTTCACGGTGGTGTGTCGCCTGTCGTTTGTTGAAGTGAACGCCAGTTTAGCGGGCCTATGCTGTCGGGCCCGCCCGAGCGCCTAGGCTGAGCGCGTGGCTTCGTGGTGGAAACGGCAGCGCCCCCGAGTCGAGGCGCCGACCTTGACTTCGCGCGACACTGCTGTGGCGGCCCTGCGCGTCGATCTGGGTGAGCTCGCCCCTTCCTCAGACGTCTTTCTCGGGCACTGCGCCGCTCTGCACCTGACCTTTATCGAGCAGCTCACTGAGGCCATGTCAAACGCGCCGCGCGTGGCCGACAAAGACGCCCTGGCGCATGTCGTGGCCATCGTGCTCGACCGTTATCGCGCGCTCGCTGCCGAGCTCGAGCGCCTGCACCTCGACAAGACCGATGTCATGCAGCCTCACCTCGAGGGCGTCGAAGAGTTCAGGCGCCGCACGATGGGTGGCGAGTGGTACGAGCAGGTCGCGAGCGCGCACGTGACGATCGGCTTTCTCACCGACTTTTGGATCGCCCTGTCGGTCGGCCTCGCCGGCGAGCCCGGCGACCGTGTCGCGCAAGCACTCGCGACGGGCGACCCGCATGCACCGCTGCACCGCATCGTCGAGCGGGCGATTGCGGCCAACCCCAAACTCTCATCGCGCCTCGCCCTGTGGTGCCGCCGACTCGTGGGCGACACCATGCTGCAGGCCCGGTCGGCGCTCGTGCTGCACGACGACCGCTCGAAAGACGAGGCTCAGATCGAGCCCGTGTTCACCGAGCTCATCGCCGAGCACACGCGGCGCATGGACCGCCTCGGGCTGACGGCGTAGGCGCGGCCGTGGCGACGACTCAACCGACCGACGGCGTGCGCACCCTGCCTCGCACCCGCGTGGGCTGGTGGGGGTTCGGGATGCTCGCCGCGGGTGCGGCACTGCAGCTCGTGCAGAGCGGGCTCGTGTGGGCGAGCGGAGCGTGGGGCCTCGACGAGGCGGTGCGCGTGCCCGTGCTGGTGTTCGTCATCGTGATGGCGACCGGAGTGATCGTGTCGGCGCTCGCCGTGGTGTGGCGCCGCGACTACTCGATCACGATGATTGCACTCGCGGCCGTCGTACTCATCAGCTTGAGCGGTGTCGCGGTGCGCGCGCTCGCGGGCTAGCGCGAGCATCCGTCGACGGGTCTCAAGCCTTGGTCGGTGAGCTCGGCTTCATGAGGCGCTCGAGCAGGGCGGCATCGGCCAAGGCGCGGCGCTTGGGCAGCAGCAGCGCGACGGCGAGAGCCGCGAGCGGTCCGAGCACGAGCGCGATGACCCAGATCCACCCGCCGTCGAAGGTCAGGCCGAGCCAGACGCAGATCGCCCACACTCCGGCCGTGGCCGCAGCGCCGACGAGCGGCACGAGCAGCAGGCCGTGGGTCTCGCGGCCGGGCACGAGGTAGCGCACGCCGAGTGACAGGGCGGCGCCGATGACCGTGACGAAGAGCAGTTCCATGACTGCGAGCGTAGCGGCTGGAAGGCGCGTGCTAGCCGACGAAGCCGATGCGACGGGCGGAGTCGCTGCCGATCTCGACGTAGCCGATGGCGGCGGTCGGCACGAGGAAGTGCTTGCCCTTGTTGTCGACGAGCGTCACGAGCGGTGCGCCCTTCTCGACGGCGGCCGTGATCGCGGTTGTGACCTCGTCGGCCGTTTGGGCGCTCTCGAGAGCGAGCTCACGGGGGCTGTTGAGAATACCGATGCGAATGTCCACGAACGTCAGCGTACCGGGCGCGCTGGGGAGCATCCGCCCTGTTCACTGAGGGCGCACCGGGTGCCGCCGATGCGGCCTGCCGCGCTGTCGCCTCACGCCGGTAGCGTGGCCTCGTGACCACCTTCGACGCGGCCCTGCCCCTTGTGGCGACGACGCCCGTGGTGCTCGACGAGGCCCAGCAACGGGTGGTGGATGCTCGCCGCACGCCCGGCGCGATCGTGCTCGGCGCCCCCGGGTCGGGCAAGACCACCGCGGTGGTCGAGCTCGTGGCTGCTGCCGTGCTCGACGACGGGCTCGACCCGTCGACCGTGCTCGTACTGACCCCCTCGCGCCGCACGGCGACGTTGCTGCGCGATCGGCTCGCGCTGCGGCTGGCTGGCTCGCAGGATGACTCTGTCGGGGCGTTGCCCGGCCCGCTCGCACGCTCGGTCGCGGCCTACGCCTTCTCGATCGTGACCGCCGCGCACCGGCTCGGCGGTCTCGCCGAGCCGCGACTGCTGAGCGGTGCTGATCAAGACGCCGACCTGGCCGAACTGCTCGACCGGTCGTTTGTCGACGAGCTGCTCGGTGCTGCCGCGGGGCCCGGCCCCGCCTGGCCCGAGCACCTCGGCCCCGACGTGCGACGCCTGCCGGCCTTCCGCACCGAGCTGCGCGACGCGATCGCTCGGCTGAGCGAGCACGGCTGGAGCACCGATCAGTTGCGAGCTGCCGCGCGCGACCGCTCTCGGCAAGAGTGGGCCACCATCGCCGACTTCGTCGACGAGTACCGGCGCATCCTCGGGTCGTCGCGGCCGGGCCAGCTCGACCCGGCCGAGCTCGTGCGGGCCGCCGTCGGGCTCGTGCGCGACCCCGTGGCGGGCATGCCGCCGACGCCGCGACTCGTCGTGCTCGACGATGCCCACGACGCGACGCCGAGCGGCTTCGATCTCGTGGCGGCCCTCGCTGCCCAGGGTGCGACGGTCATCGCGCTCGGCGACCCCGATCTGGCGACCAACACCTTTCGCGGCGCCGAACCCGAAGCGCTTGCGCACCTGCCGGCACTGCTCGGCTGGCGCGACGCGCAGCCCATCGTGCTGCCGCTCGTGCATCGGCACGGGGCGGCGGTGCGTGGGCTCGCCGCTGACGTGACAGGCCGCATCGGTGCCGCCGCCGCGGGCACACAAAGGCGGGCCGTCGCGGTCGAGCACCCCGAGGTCGCCGTGCCCGCCGAGTGGGGCGGCCCGCTCGTCGCCCTCGAGGCGCCCAACCCCACGCGCGAGCGCACGCTCATCGCCGACCTGCTGCGCGAGCGGCACTTGCTCGACGGAGTGCCCTACGGCCGCATGGCCGTGATCGTGCGCAGCGGAACCATGGTTCCGGGCGTCGTGCGCGCGCTCGGCCAGGCCGACGTGCCGGTGCAGTCGACGGCGGCCGGGCGGCCTCTGCGCGAGCATCCGGCTGCCCGGGCGCTCATTCGCCACGTCGATATCGGGGTCGGGCGTTCGCCCCTCGATGCCGCTGCCGCCACCGAGCTGCTGCTGGGCCCGCTCGGCGGGCTCGACCGCGTGAGTCTGCGCCGCCTGCGCCGGGCGCTGCGCGCCGAAGAGCTCGCGGGCGAGGGCGACCGCTCGGCCGACGAACTGCTGGTGGATGCTCTCACCGCGCGCGACCGCCTGGCGACGATCGACCACCGCATCGCCCGCCGCGCGGCGCGACTGGCCCGCACGCTGCAGTCGATCGGCGAGCGGCACGCAGCCGGAGCCACTGTCGACGAGCTGCTCTGGCTCGCCTGGAGCGAGTCTCACGTCGCCGAGGTCTGGCGCCGCGATGCGGCCGGGTTCGGGGTCGCGGCCGCCGAGGCGAATCGCGCCCTCGACGCCGTCGTCGCCCTGTTCACCGCTGCCGCGACGATCGTCGACACGGTGCCCGATGCCACGGTTGAGTCGTTTCTCGCGCGCGTGCTCGACAGCGATGTCGGCGACGACCTGCTCGCTCCGCTGCGCGGGGGCGACGCGGTGCTCGTCGCCACGCCAGCGGCGGTCGCGGGGCTCGAGGCCGATGTCGTCGTCATAGCGGGCCTCACCGAGGGGGTGTGGCCCAACACGCGCATGCGCGGCTCGTTGCTCGGGGCCCCGCTCATCAGCAGGCTCGCGCGCGGCCTGCCCGTCGACGATCTCGACGAGCGGCGCCTCGTGCTCGACGACGAGCTGCGCATGTTCGCCCTTGCCGCGAGCCGCGCGCGGCGGCAGCTCGTCGTCACGGCGACGGCGGGCGATGACGATCAGCCGAGCGCGCTCTTCGCTCTCGTGCGCGAGCACGCGCGGCGCGAGCGGGCGCGGACCCTGGGATTCGACGCTGCCGCCTCCAGCGACGAGAGTGTGGCCGCACTCGACGCCGCCATCGCGGCTTCGGGTGCGCGCCCCGTGCGGGCTCGGTCGCTGCGGCGACTCGTCGGGCGCTTGCGGCGCGAGCTCGTCGACGATGGCCGACTCGCGCGAGATGGCGACCGCGCCGAGGCCGCGCTCGCGCTCGCCCGCCTCGCCGCTGAGCGCGTGCCCGGAGCGAACCCGTCGTCGTGGTGGGGGCTGCTCGCGCCGAGCACCGACGCTGAGCTCTTCGCCGGCGATGAGACCGTGAGCCTCTCGCCCTCGAAGCTTGAGGCGATCGAGAAGTCGCCCCTCGACTGGTTTCTCGACCGCATCGCTCCGAGCGAGACGAGCCCCGCGATGGGCATCGGCACGATCGTTCACTGGGCGATGGAAACCGCGACCGAGCCCGAAGTCGACGCCATCTGGGCGGCGATCGAGAGCCGGTGGAACGAACTCGTCTTCGAGTCGCCGTGGCTCGCCGAGCAGCAGCGACGGCTCGCCCGCCGCTACGCCCTGGGTGTCGCGGCCTACCTGCGCGACGCCGAGGCCGAGTCGCGCGGCCTCGTCGCGGCCGAGCAGAAGTTCGAAGTGACGGTCGATCGCGCCCGCGTGAGCGGCATCGTCGATCGGCTCGAAGTTGACGCCGACGGCGGGGTGCGCATCATCGATCTCAAGACCGGCACGCCGTTGACGAAGCAGAGCGAGATCGACGAGCATGCTCAGCTCGGCGCCTACCAGCTCGCCTACGCCGACGGTGCCTTCGATGGCGTGCTCGATGGGGTGCTCGAAGGGCTGCCGCATCATCCCGGCGGCGCACGTCTGCTCTACGTTCGCGAGGGCAAGGGTGGCGACGACTACCGCGAGGCCGTGCAAGAGCCGCTCAATGACGACGAGCTCGAGGGTTTCCGCGAGCGGCTGCGTCAGGCCGTCGAAGCCATCGCCGTTGCGCAGCTCACGGGCGTGCGCACGATCGACCGCTTCGACTTCGCGCTGGGCGCGCACCGCATCCACCGCGTGGGGCCGGTGACCGGCGATGAGTGAACGGATGCCCTCCGCGCGCTCCGCCACAGCCGCGCCTGAGGGTGCCCCCCGTTTCAGTGCCGTCGCGATCGCTGAAGCGCTCGGGCAGCACACTCCGACCGACGAGCAGCGCGCCATCATCGAAGCACCTCTCGGTCCGGCGCTCGTCGTCGCCGGAGCAGGGTCGGGCAAGACTGAGACCATGGCCGCGCGCGTGCTGTGGCTCGTCGCGAACGGGCACGTCGCGCCCGACCAGGTGCTCGGCCTCACCTTCACGCGCAAGGCTGCGGGCGAGCTCGCCGCACGCATTCGCGAGCGGCTCGTGCAGCTGGGGGCGTCGGGCCTGCTGGGCGCGGCGCCGGTGCCCCGGTCGACGGATGCGGCCAGTGCCGCCGAGGTCTCGAGCCCCGCCCGCGCGCTCGTCGACGCGTTCACACAGCCCACGGTCGCCACGTACAACTCGTTCGCCTCGAGCCTCTACCGCGACCACGCCGTGCTGATCGGCCGCGACCCCGACGGAGTGCTGCTGCGCGAGGCGAGCGCCTGGCAGCTCGCTCGCGAGCTGGTCACGTCGTCGCGCGACGAGCGGCTCGCCGAGCTCGACCTGAGCGTCGACAAGATCACCCAATCGGTGCTGCAGCTCGCGCACGCCGTCGCCGAGCACGACGCCGACATCGCCGACGTGCGTCGCGTCATCACCGACTTTTTGTCGGTCGCCGAGCTGCCGCTCGGTGACCGGTACGAACGCCGAGACAAGTTCGACGCGCTCATGAAGCTCGGCGCCACCCTGCCGATCGTCGACCTCGTCGAGCAGCTGCAGCAGGTCAAACATCGCGACGGCTATGTCGAGTTCGCCGACCAGGTGAGCCTGGCCCTCTCGATCGTGCGGCGGCATGCCTCGGTCGCCGAGCAGCTGCGCGACCGGTATCGCGTCGTGTTGCTCGACGAATACCAAGACACCAACGTCGCCCAGACCTGGCTGCTCGCTGAGCTCTTCGGCGGCACGCCCGTCATGGCCGTCGGCGACCCGCACCAGTCGATCTACGGTTGGCGCGGAGCGAGTGCCTCGAACCTCGACGACTTCGCGGCGCGCTTCACGAGCGCGGGCGGCGAGCCCGTCGGCCGCTACTCTCTCAGCACGTCGTGGCGCAACGGCACGGCGATTCTGCAGGCCGCCAACGTCATGGTCGAACCCCTCAACGCACGAGGGGGAGTCGCCGTCGAGACTCTGCGGCCGTCGCCGGTCGCGAGCTCCGAACCCATCGATGTCGCCTTCGAAGAGACGCTGCACGACGAAGCGCGCGTCGTCGCGGCCTGGCTCGCCGAGCGGGTGGCCGAGCCGCCGCCCGGCGCGAAGCGCGGGGCAGTCGACGCCGAGGGCCGCCCGCTGCGCGCGAGCGCCGCCCTGCTCATGCGCAATCGCGCGACGCAACCCGTCTTCCTCACAGCCCTGCGCGATGCGAAAGTGCCCGTGCACGTGCTCGGCATCGGCGGCCTGCTCGAGCAGCCTGAGATCGCCGACCTCGTGAGCGCACTCGCGGTCATCGACGACCCCGCGGCCGGCACCGAGCTCGTGCGCCTGCTCGCCGGCTCGCGCTGGCGCATCGGAATCGCCGACCTCCACGCGCTCAGTCGCATCGCGTCATGGCTACGCGACCGCGACCTGGCGCAACGCGCTTTCAGCGACGAGGTGAAGGCGCGGCTGCGCGCATCCGTCGCCCGCACCGACGGAGTCTCGCTCGTCGATGCGCTCGACTTCGTGGCGGCCGCCTCTGACGGTCACTCGCAGCTGACGGCGTTGAGCCCGGCTGGCCTCGAACGGCTGCAGGATGCTGGCCGCTTGTTCGCCACCCTGCGCACCCGCACGGCGCTTGATCTACCCGACCTCGTGCTCACCGTCGAGCACGAACTCATGCTCGACATCGAGGTTGCGGCGAACCCGTCGCGCACGATGGGTGAGGCGCCGCGCGAGGCCTTCTTCGAGGCGCTCGACGGCTATCTCGCGCTCGCCGACCACGCGACGCTCGGCGGCTTTCTCGGCTGGCTGCGCGAGGCCGAGTGGCGCGACAACCTCTCGCCTCGCTCTGAAGACCCCGAGCCCGGCACGGTGCAGGTGCTCACCATTCACGGGTCGAAGGGGCTCGAGTGGGATCACGTCGTCGTGCCGCGCCTTGTCGTCGACGAGCTGCCGAGCAAGCCGCGCGACGGCACGACCGGCTGGCTCAAGCTCGGCGTGCTGCCCTACGAGCTGCGCGGTGATGCGGCCGAGCTGCCCGTCTTCGCGTGGCGCGGGGCCGAGACGCGCAAAGAGCTGCTGCAGCGCCGCGAGGCCTTCAGTGACGAGGTCGGAGCGCACCTTGAGCGCGAGGAGCGGCGGCTCGCCTACGTCGCGGTCACGCGCGCTCGGCACCGGCTACTACTCACCGGGTCGTGGTGGGCGGGGCAGACGAAACCGCGCGGGCCGAGCCCGTTCTTGCTGCCGCTCGAGGCGCACGGCCTCATCGGCACGCTGCCTGCGGAGCCGGCGAACAGCGAGAACCCGATCGTCGACGACGAGAGTGACGAACCCTGGTGGCCGGTCGACCCCTTCGGCGAACGCCGGGCAAGCGTGGTCGCCGCGGCTGAGCGGGTGCGCGCCGCCGACCCGTCCGAGCGAGGGGATGACCGCCGCGGGTGGCAGCGCGAGATCGACCTGCTGCTGGCCGAGCGTGCGGAGCGCCTCGCGGCCACCGGTCGTGTCACCGTGCCTCTTCGCGTGCCCGCCTCCTCGTTCAAAGACTTCATCACCGAGCCGGCCGAGGTCGCCGAGCGGCTGCGGCGCCCGATGCCGCAGCGGCCGTTCCGCGCGACTCGACTCGGCACGGTGTTTCACCGCTGGGTCGAGCAGCGGTACGGGCTGGGGGCGCAGCCCGATGCGGTCGACGGCTTCGATATCGAGCTCGATCTCGCGACTGACGGCATCGACCCGCAGGCGCTCGACACATTGCAGGCGACGTTCGAGCGCTCGGAGTGGGCGACGCGCACTCCCGTCGATGTCGAACGCGAGCTGCACCTACCTTTCGAGGGACGCATTCTCGTGTGCAAGATCGACGCCGTCTTTTCGACCGACCCCAATTTCGACCCCGTACGCGATCGCGGGTCGGGTCGAGCGCCCCGCAGCGTCGAGATCGTCGACTGGAAGACGGGCAAGGCGCCGCGCGACGACGCCGACCGTGCGGCGAAAGAGCTGCAGCTCGCGCTCTACCGCGTCGCCTACGCGCGCTGGGCGGGCCTGCCTCTCGACGCAGTGACTGCGGCCTTCTACTTCGTCGCCGACGACGCGGTGCTGCGCCCCACGTCGCTGCCCGACGAGGCAGAACTGCGCACCCTCTGGCGAGCCGCCGTCGGCTGATCGCGCCCGCCGTCGCGCCGCCGTCGGCTGACCGCGCCCCCGTCGGCTGACTGCGCCCGCGCCGCCGCGCCGCGCCGACTCCCGCCTGCGCCCGACCCCGCTCGTGCCCGCACCCTGCGGCACCCTTGCCCGTCCGCCGCGCGCGGGCGTAGGTTGTTCTGCTCACGCAATGTGCCTCGCACGGCATATGCCACAAACGGCACACAGTCCCAGCGGGGACTACCAGGGCAGATGCACAAAACGGTGCGCGCTTCTCGCCGAGCCACTGCGCCCGAGGTCGCCGCTCCCGGCCGCGCAGCCTCATGCCCGCGCGCCCGCCGCCGAACTCCCACAACTCTCACCGGTTCGGACACCTCGTACGGCACGTTGCGTGAGACGTGTCGCAAACAGTGAGACTCGCGCGGCGGGCGCCGACCTCGTCGGGCGGACCGGTAGCGTCGGCGGGGACGTCTGCGCTAGACGGCAGCCGCAGGCGCCGCGAAGCGCGTGCGATAGGCCTGCACGGCGCTGCGCATACCGATGCCACAGACTCCGACGAGCGAGTCGCCGCGGTAGAACTCGACGACGCATTCGTCGTCGGGTGACCCGGCGACGAGCTCGCTGCGGTCGGCCAAGTACGTCATGCCGAAGGCCAGCAGGTGGGCGTCGTACTGGTCGCTCCAGAACGAGGGCAGTGGAGCGAACCCGGCGGAGGCCAGTGTCTCGCAGTCGTCGCCCGCGTAGTGCGCGGCAATGAGCTGCCCCGCGCGCTTGCCCGTCTCGGTCGGCAGGTTCCAGTGCTCCACCCGGCGGGCAACGTCGTCGAACAGAGGGTTGGGGTACCGCGCCACGTCGCCGACCGCGAACACGTCGGGGCGCACGACGCCGTCGACTCCGACAGCGCGCAGCCCGCCGTCGACGAGAACTCCGTCAGAAACGTCGAGCCCCGACGAGCCCAACCACTCGGTGTTGGGGTCGCTGCCGACCGCGACGACGAGCACATCGCACTCGAGCATGACGCCGCTCGTCAGAATCACGCGTTCGACCGACGGGTCGCCCACAAGCCCGAAGAGCGACTCGCCCGTGAAGAAGCGCACACCGTGCTCTTCGTGCCGACGCCGCAGCTCAGCACCGAGCAGCGGACCGACCGCGCGCAGCAACGGCACCCGGCTCTGCGTCACGACCGACACCGTCGCGCCGTTCTTCGCCGCCGTCGCCGCGATCTCGCAGCCGACGAACCCCGACCCGAGAATCACGACGTTCGCGCCGGGCCGCAGCACCTCGCGCAGTGCGACCGCGTCGTCGAGCGTTCGCAGCACATGGATTCCGCCCAGACCGTGGTCATCGATCGGCAATGGCTTCGGCCGCAACCCGGTCGCGATCACGAGCGCGCTATACGGATGCTCGTCCCCGACATCATCGACGACCACCTTGCGCGCGGTGTCGAGCGAGACAGCCGAGCGTCCGAGCACCCAGGTCACGCCCTCCTCGAGCGCTGAGCGGATCGGGAAGGCCACGTCGGCGTGACCCTGTCCCTCGGTCTGCAGCAGCTCTTTCGACAGCGGCGGGCGGTTATAGGGCGCGTGCGCTTCGGCGCCGAGGAACGTGATCGGCCCGGTGTAGCCGGCGCGGCGGGCACCTTCGGCCGTGCGGAGGCCGGCCATGGAGGCTCCGACGATCAGCAGCGGAGCATCCGTCGCCGCAGCATCGACTCCGCTCATTTCGGCCGCGCTGTCAGCCACGAGAGATCAAGCCTTGGTGATGAGGATCGCCTGCATGGGGCAGACGTCGGCCGCAGCCTCAAGGTCGGCGAGCATCTCGTCGGGCGCCTCGGCCTGGTACTCGAGCTTGTCGTCGGCGTTGAGCTGAAACACCTCGGGCGCCTCGAACACGCACTGGCCGTAGTGCTGGCACTTGTCCATGTCGACGTCGATCTTGATCATTCGGAGTCCTTCTCTTCGATACGGGACGGGTACAGGTCTTTCGAGGGAGTGCGGATGCCCCGGTACTCCCAGTCTCCACCGAGCGCAGTCGACACCACGTCTTCGCTCGACGTGGGCTGCGCGCCGACGTCGGTGCGAATCGGAGTCGGGCCCTCGACGATCGTGTTGGTCAGGCGGCCGAGGCCGTCGACCTCGACGTCGACGACATCGCCGGGTTGCACGGGCCGTGAGTTCGCGGGCGTGCCCGAGAAGATCATGTCGCCCGGCACGAGCGTGATCGTGCGCGCGAGGTCGGCCACGAGGTAATGCATGTTCCACTCCATCGTGTCAGTCGCGTCTTCTTGCACGACCGTCCCGTTGACGAGGGTGCGGATGGTCTTGCCGCGAAAGTCCCAATCGGTCACGAGCCCCGGGCCCACGGGCGCGAGCGTGTCACTGCCCTTGACGCGCAGCATCGAGCCAGCATCCGTGTCGCGAAAATCGTGCAGGCCATAGTCGTTGCCCACCGAGTAGCCGGCGATGTAGTCGCCCGCCTCGGCCGGAGAAACGTTGCGGCACGTGCGGCCGATGACGATGACGATCTCGCCCTCGTAGTTGAGCCACTGCAGCCCCGCCGGCCGCACGACCGAGCCCTTGTGGCTGTTGAGGGCCGTGATCGGCTTGTGAAAGTAGGTGGGTGCGGGCGGCAGCTTCGTCATGAACTCATCGCTGCGGCTCGGGTAGTTCAAGTGCACGGCGATGATCTTGGTCGGCTCGGTAGGTGGCAGGTGCACCGCTTCGTCGACTCCCACCACGCGCCCGTCGGATGCTCGCAGCTCGTCGCCGTGCCGCACTACCTGCACGGCCACCCCGTCGAGCAGAATGCGCCGGTACTCGGTCATGCGGCACTCCCGCGCGTCGCCGCGACGTCACCCGTCGGGTCGTCGCGCGACAGCGTGACGTCTTTCGGCAGCGGGAAGCCGCCCTCGGGCTCGGGGAAGTAAATGTGCACCTGGCCCGTGCCGATCGAGTTTTCGTACTCCGAGTACATGACGCCCTTGGCGGTGTTCGCCTCTTCGCCCGTGGCGCCCGCCATCTGCAGCCAGTGGCTGAAGTTGGCTTCGGGCTTGAACTGTTTGAACTCGGGCATGGTCTCGAGGATGCGCTGGTGGTCTCCCTGCTTCATCCACTCGATGCGCTCGAGGTCTGCCTGCAGTGCGTCCTCGCTATAGATGTGGCTCGGGTCGCTCGCCTCGTGCTTGCGCAGGTCGCGCAGCTTGTAGAAGGTGTGCGAAAGAGCACCCGAGGCGAGCAGCAGCACCTTGCGGTCGCTGTCGCGAATGGCCTCGCCGAGCGCGCGGCCGGCGCGCAAGAAGTCGTCGGTCTGCGCCGTCTGGCAGACCGAGAGGCTCACCCAGCGCTTGTCGAGCCCGCGGCCCAAGTAGTGCCACAGGTTGACCGTCGCGTAGAAGATCGGCAGGTGCGGATCGCTGATGGGCGTGACCCAGGTGCCGTTTTTCTCGTCGTAGTTCGCCACGGCGTTCGCGAGTTCGGGGTCACCGCGGAAGGCGTACGGAATCTGCGACATCCCTCGCGGCAGTTCCTCTGAGGTGAAGAGCCCGCTGCGTTCGGCCTGCGCGCTGATGACGAACTCGACCGTCGTGGCCCAGTGCGAGTCGAGCACGACCACGGTGTCGTAGTCGAGTACTTCCATAACTTCGGAGCGGAAGCGCTTGAGCCCGGGAACAAGGGTGATCTCCTTGCCGCCATTGATGTCGTACCGCACGTCTTGCGGCAGCATGATGGTGGGCACGTGCGCGAGAATCGCGGCGCCGACGACCTTTCCCATGACTTACTCCTTCCACCCCGAGGGTGCGTAGACGGTGTTCTTGACGTCGGCGTAGAAATCGAACGACCACACGCCTCCTTCGCGGCCGATGCCGCTCTTCTTGCTGCCTCCAAAGGGAGCAGCGAGGTCGCGCACGAAGAAGCAGTTGACCCAGATGGTGCCAGCGACGAGGTTCTTCGTCAGTCGCTCGGCGCGCTCACGGTCGCCGCAGACGACGACGGCGGCGAGGCCATACTCGGTCGCGTTGGCGATCTCGACGGCCTCCTCGTCGCTCGAGAAGGTCTGCATCGTCAACACGGGGCCGAAGACCTCGGCGGTGAGAATCTCGCTGCCGGGCTTCGCGTCCATGAGCAGGGTGGGCTTGAAGTAGAGCCCGCCGAGCTCGTCGTTGGGCCCACCGCCGATGACGACGCGCGCGCCGTCGGCCTTGGCTCGCTCGACGAAACCGGCAACGCGGTCGATGTGCACGCGGTGAATCTGCGGGCCGATCTGCGTCGCCTCGTCGCGCGGGTCACCCTGCACGAGCTGAGCAGCCTTCTCGGCGAACCTCACGGCGAACGCTTCGGCAATGCCCTCGTGCACGAGCAGCCGCGTGCCCGAGAGGCACACCTGCCCGGCGTTGTCGTACTGCTCGACAGCGATCTCGACGGCGAGGTCGAGGTCAGCGTCGTCGGTGACGATGAGCGGGCTCTTGCCACCGAGCTCGAAGCTGACCGGGGTCAGGTTCTCGGCAGCGGCGCGCGCGATCGCTTTCGCGGTCGGCACCGAGCCGGTAAACGCGATGCGCGCGATTCCGGGATGCGCGACGAGGGCCGCGCCCACCTCGGCACCGAAACCCTGCACGACGTTGAAGACTCCGGCGGGCATCCCTGCTTCTGCGCACAGGTCGGCGAAGTAGCTCGCGCTCAGGGGCGTCCACTCGGCGGGCTTGAGCACGACCGTGTCGCCGGCCGCGAGGGCCGGACCGATGCGCCAGGTGGCGAGCATGAGCGGAGCGTTCCACGGCGTGATGATCGCCGCGACGCCGCTCGGGTCCCAGCTGACGACGTTGTCGTGGCCGCGGGTCTGCCAGACAGGGTGCGACAGGTCGTTCACCGCCC
>DIUS01000008.1:0-8205 GCA_002423075.1 Microbacteriaceae bacterium UBA6152 | reverse complement strand
CCTCCGCGCGCGACGTGCGCGATGATGGCGCCGTCGATGGGCGAGATGCTCTCGAACTGCTCGGCGCTCGCGACGCGCTCGCCGCCGATGTAGTGCCGCGTGTCGACGGTCAGTCCGGCCAGTTCGACCTGGTGCTCTGCGGTCTGCACGCGGGCGGCTCCCTTGCTGTCGCGAGTCATTCGGATACGAACGATGCTAGCCGACCT
This sequence comes from Microbacteriaceae bacterium UBA6152, assembly GCA_002423075.1. Taxonomy (GTDB): domain Bacteria; phylum Actinomycetota; class Actinomycetes; order Actinomycetales; family Microbacteriaceae; genus Microcella. Next base: position 7,999 of record DIUS01000008.1, on the reverse strand, counting down.
TAGTCGGCTAGCGAAAGGAACAGTGCGATATTGGGGCGCGTCGCGAGCGGTAGGGCAGATGCCCATGGTGCGGGCATCCGGAGCACAATTGCTCTACCGAGCCCCCTCGGTGACCTGAGTCACGGCGCGCAGCATCTCGGCGAGCTCGCGCCGACGCTCGGGGTCGATCGTGCTCGAGATGGTCTGCTCGTGGCTGTTGAAGGTCGGGAACAGCGTGGTCATGAGGGTGCGGCCCGCGGGAGTCATGGTGACGTTGACAAGCCGACCGTCTTTCTCGCTGCGCTCGCGCATGACATAGCCCTTGGTCTCGAGGGTGCCGAGCACGCCGGTGAGCGTGGCCTTCGAGAAGCCACCTTCTTCGGCGATCTGACGCGTCTCGATCGGCTCCCAGATCCACGTGACCCAGAGCACGACGAAAGCTGTCCACGACAGGCCGCTCTCGGCGAGCACGCTGCGCTCGAGGTAGTTGCGCGTGGCGTTCGCCGCGCGGAACAGATTCGACACGACCGCCATGGCCTCGAAATCGAGGGGCAGAGTGCCGAGCTTCGTGACGACCTGCTCTTCTGTCTCGGCGAGCGTGTGTGCGCTGGGCATCGAAACCTCCTGCGCTCATTATTACCGGCGCGGCTCGGCGTGGGCGTCACGCCGCGTCGGTGGCGGTGAATGCTACGCAATCGCACGCCCCCATCTCAGGACTCGACGCGCGCGCCGAAGTTCGTTAGCATCCGAACAAATCGCTTCCTACGAAAGCAGGCGCTCATGTCGACCACGACTGATCTCACTCTCGCCGACCTCGATCTCTTCGCCAACGGAGCGCCCTGGGGGGTGTTCGACGAGCTGCGCGCGACACCCGGCCTGCACTACTCGACCGAAGAGGCGCCTAACAGCGGCTTCTGGTCGGCGACCCGCTACCACGACATCGTTCGGATTCTGCGTGATACCGAGACGTTCACGTCGACCAAGTTCACGAACCTTGAAGAGGTCGACCCCGAGCTGCAAGACCAGCGGCGATCGCTTCTCGAGACCGACGGGCTGCGGCACCGCGCTCTGCGCCGCATGCTGCAGGGGGAGTTCACGCCGCAGGCGGTCGCCAAGTACGAGACGTTCTTGCGCGGCATCACGGCCAAGACGGTGGATGCTGCGCTCGCGAAGGGCGAGTTCGATTTCGTCGACGAGGTGAGCGCTGATTTTCCGATCCGGGTGCTCGCGCGACTGCTCGGCGTGCCTGACAGCGACACGGGCCAGCTCATCAAGTGGGGCAACCGCATGGTCGGCAACACCGACCCCGAGCACGCCGACGTGCTCATCGGCTCGGCAGACAGCGACGAGTATCGGCACGTGCCGTTCCGCTCGCCCGCGGCGATCGAGGTCTACGAGTACGGTCGGCACCTCGCCGCTGAGCGGCGCGGCAAGGGCGGCACCGACCTCATCACTCTGCTCGCCGACGGCGTGCCGAGCGACGGTCAGCCGCTCAGTGAGCACGAGTTCAACACCAACTTCTTGCTACTCGTCGTCGCCGGCAACGAGACGACGCGGCACACGATCACGCACTCGATGAACAACCTGCTCAACAACCCCGACCAGATGGCGCTGCTGAAGAACGACCCCTCGCTCATTCCGTGGGCGGTCGAAGAGTTCTTGCGGTTCGCCTCGCCGGTGTACCACTTCCGTCGCACGGTCACCCGCGACACAGAGTTTTCTGACACCCAGCTCCGCGAGGGCGAGAAGCTTGTTGTCTGGTTCGCCTCGGGCAACCGCGACGACTCGGTCTTCGACGACCCATACCGCTTCGACGTCACGCGCAACCCGAACGAGCACATGTCGTTCGGTCGCGGCGGCCCCCACATGTGTCTCGGCAACGCGCTCGCCCGCATCGAGTTGCGCATCATGTTCGAAGAGCTGCTCTCGCGCGACGTGACCCTCGAGCGCACCGGAGACATCGACTACCTGCGCAGCAACTTTGTGCACGGCATCAAGCGCATGCCCGTGCGCGTCGCCTGAGGCGCCAGCCCTTCGCCGACTTGCCAGTTGTTGTCGCTTGGTTCACGTGACGCGACAACAACTGACCACTCGCGGGGGTTGGTGTCGCAACCGCCGTCAGGGGTGGGGTAGCCGTCAGCGGCGGGGGAGCAGCCCTGCCACGTCGGTGAGGAACGCGTCGACGAGTGCGTGCGTGCGGGCGCGAGCATCCGAGGCGGTCGCGATCGTCTGCGCCATCATGACATCGGGGTCGAGGCCGTCATCGCGAATCTTGGATGCTCCGCCCCAGTCGAGCCACCCCTGCAGCCCGGCGGCATAGAGTTCGGGGTGAAACTGTACGGCGAGCGTGCGCTCGATCGTGAAGGCCTGCGAGGCCGCTGCCGTGCGCGCGAGCTCGACGGCGCCGGGCGGCACGGTCCAACGGTCGTAGTGGAACTGGAACCACGGCCCCTCACCGACGAGGTCGGGGCGATCCGTCCAGATCGACGTCCAGCCGATCTCGGCCCGCGGTGCGGGCGCCACCGAGCCGCCCATCGCGCGCGCGATGAGCTGGCCACCGAAGCAGATGCCCAGCACGGGCATCCCGCTCGAGACGGCGTCACGCAACCATGAGATCTCTGGCAGCAGCCAGCGGCCGATGCACGCGTCGTCCCACGCGCCCCACGGTGCGCCGAGCGGAACGATCACGTCGTAGTCGGCGGCCGACGGAAAGGCCGTCGCGATGTTCGGCGACTCGAACGATGACTCGGGCACGACCAGATGCGTGTCGATCTCGAAGCCGTGGTGGGCGAATCGCTCGCCAACCGGCCCGAGCGGGCTGACATGATCGTGTTGCACGAACAGAACGCGCATCGGGCCTCCCCATCGAGTGTGCGGGTAGTCTACTATCTCGTTTGAGTCCGAACGATTTTCTGGACCACCCGCCCAGTGCCACGAAGGAGTCGCACATGAGTCACAGCCTGGCCAACCTGCAGAGCGAGCTGCTCGCCGCCGACATCGACGTGCTGCGGGTAATCTACGCCGACATCATCGGCACCGTGCGGTCGAAAGACCTGCTCGTGCGCGAGCTCGACAAGGTCAGCCACGGCGGCCCGACCTTCTGCCAGGGCGTGTGGGTGACGACCACGCAGGGCGGCGTGCTCGACGGCGCCGACGTGCTCAGCAACGGGCTCGAAGACTTCATCAGCCAGATCGTTCCCGACGGCTGGCGCGCGCTGCCGTGGGAACCGGGCGTCGCGTACGTCATCGCCGGAGCCAACAATCCGGATGGCCAGCCGAGCCCACTCTCACCGCGCGAGCTGCTCGGCCGCGTCGTCGGCAAGTACTCCGAACTCGGCTATGTGCCCGTCGTCGGCCCCGAGCTCGAGTTCTACATCGCCGACCGCGATGAGAACGGCGGATTCAAGCGCGCCCTCGAGGCGACCGGCCGCGTGTACACGAGTGGCGCGACCGTCGACCCCAAGGGCACCTTCTTACACCTGCTGCGCATGCTCGACCAGATGCGCATCGGCGTCTTCGCCGGCAACCACGAGTTCAGCCCGAGCCAATACGAGATCAACATCTGGCACGGCGAGGCCCTCGACGCGTGCGACCGCATCTTCATGCTCAAGGCGGGCGTGAAAGACGTCATCGCCCGGCTCGGCCAGGCCGCGACCTTCGCCGGCAAGCCGTGGAGCGACGAGGGAGGCAGTGGCTTCCATCTGCACATGTCGCTCACCGACCGCGACGGCGCCAACCTCATGCACGAGGGCACCGAGCTCAGCGCGCTCGCCAAGCACATGATCGCCGGCATCGTCGCGCACGCCCCGGCGCTCACCGCGATCTGCAACCCGACCGTGAACGCCTTCAAGCGTCTCGGCCCGGACACCCTCGCGCCGTACCGGGGCAACTGGGGCTTCGACAACCGCAGCGCGATGCTGCGCATTCCACCGGAGCGAGGGCAGGGCACGCGCCTCGAGATGCGCCTCGGCGACGGGGCGGCCAACGCCTACCTCATGACGGCTGCGCTGCTCGCGGCCGGACTCGACGGCATTCAGCGCCAACTCGAGTGCCCCGACCCCTCGGTGGGTTACGCCTACGACGACGATCGCTTCGCCGTGCTGCCTATGACCCTGGGCGAGGCTCTGGATGCTCTCGAGGCCGACACCGTCTTGACCGACATCATCGGCGGCGACCTCGTGAAGGTCTTTGCTGTCATGAAGCGCGACGAGATCGAGCGCTACACCGAGGCCGTCGACGACCCCGCGACCCGCGACGTCACCGACTGGGAAGTCAAGGAGTACTTCTTGGACCTGTGATCCAAGAACAGCAAACAAGGCTTGATGTGTGACCCGCTCGCTCCGCGATGCCCTGGGGTACAGTGAGGTGATGAGCGAAATGGCGCCCGAACAGACGGTGGACGGCAAGTGCGTGTTTTGCGAGATCGTCGCGGGACGGTTGCCCAGCGACGTTGTTGCCGAAGACAACACCACCCTGGCTTTCATGAATATTGATCCGGGATCAGAAGGGCACTTGCTCGTGATTCCCAAGGCCCACAGCGTCGACCTGCTCAGCGTTCCGCAGGAGGACCTCATCGCGACGACGCTGGTCGCCCAACGGATCGCGACAGTAATGCACTCGCAGATGGGCGCCGAGGGCGTGAATCTGCTGAACTCCTGCGGCGCGGTCGGTTGGCAGTCCGTCTTCCACTTTCACCTGCATGTGATTCCGCGCTACAGCGACAAGAGTCGCGACCGACTCACATTGCCCTATGAGCCGGGCGCTCCGTCAGACCCCGTTGCGCGAGAGAACTATGCGAGACGGCTGGCGGGCGCTCTCTAAACGCTCGGGTTCGAGCTGTCGTCGACGAGCGACCCGCCGTTGAACGTCACGCCGACCTCACGGTAGTAGGCCGCGATCTTCTCGTGCACGGGCAAGATCGACGCGAGCTCATCCCAGGGGGAGTCGTGTAGTTCGAGCTCGAAGTCTCCGACCCAGGTTTCGCCGATTTCGGCGTCGGTCGTGCTCATGGTGATGAGCTGGTCGAGGCTGTTGCCGGCGCCGGGAGTGATGGAGGGCATCCACCGCGAATGCAGCATGGGGTGGCCGTTCACGAAACCGTTCGATTCAGACGGCTCGCGCAACGTCACGACGAGAGAGGCGAGGCGGTGGTCGTAGGCCGCAAGCGAGGCGCCCAGGCGAGCGCCCGGCTCGAGGCGAGGCGCGGCGCGACCCACGGGCATGACGCGCGTGACCGCCATCGACCCGAGCTTCTTCGGGTACCCCTGAAACCAGCCGCGGCCGATCGCGAAGTCTTTCGTCACCCAGATGGCGACGCAGCGCGTGTAGGTGACACCGTTGTGCTTGACGCGCACGACCGCGAAAGTCTCGAGGTACTGCGACCGCACCGGGTCGAGCAGCTCGGCGCCGCCCGTCGAGCACGACTGCCAGTCGGCCCAGATGAGCGCCACTGCTCCAGGGTCGTCGTCGGCGAGCTCGAGGCCTTCGGGTAGCAGCGCCGCGACGTTGGCAGGGTCGGTGCGGTACTCGGCGGTGAGCAGCGTGCCCGAGTAGTACCACGGCATGTCGGGCACGAGCGCGCTCTTGCCGGTGGGCGTCTGCGGAGCGAGGAATCCATTGAGCGAGGCCATGCGGCCCAGGCTACCGAATCATTCGTAAACAAACGATAGGCAATTCCGGATGCCCTCCCGAGAGCCGTGCGACGGCCACTGCCCAGCGGGCAGACAGGCGATTCTGCTTGACGCGGCCCGCGGCATCGACCACTATGGCGCCAGGTCGTTTTGATACGAACGATCCACCCCAACTCAAAGAGGAGTTATGGATTCATGACTGACACCCCCACCTCAACCCTGAAGTCAGGCAAGCTCGGCGTTCTCGGCATCGTCTTCTTCGTGGTGGCAGCTTCGGCCCCCCTCATCGGCATTACGGGCGCTGTGCCCGTCGCCATGTTGCTCGGCAACGGCGCAGCTGTGCCCGGCGCCTACCTCGCAGTCGGCATCACGTTGCTGATCTTCTCGGTCGGCTACGCGACGATGAGCCGCAGTATGACAAACTCGGGCGCGTTCTTCGCCTACGTCGGTAAGGGCCTCGGGGTCAACGCCGGCGTCGCTGCCGCGTTCGCCGCACTCGTCGCCTACATCACGATCCAACTCGCCATCTACGGCTTCTTCGGCGTTGTCGTCTCGGGCTTCGCCTCTGGCTTCGGAATCGACCTGCCCTGGTATGTGTGGACGCTGCTCGTCTGGATCATCGTCTCGGCGCTGTCGTTGCTGAGCGTCGATGTCGGAGCCAAGGTGCTCGGCGTCATGCTCGTGCTCGAGGTGCTCGTGCTCGTCGTCGCGGCTATCGCCATCCTCGCCAACGGCGGCCCCGAGGGGTGGAACATCGCAGCGTCGTTCAGCCCCACCGAGATCTTCGCGGGTGGCTTCGCGGGTACTGCGGGCATCGCGCTCGCGTTCGCCTTTGCGAGCTTCATCGGCTTTGAAGCCACGGCCATCTACGGCGAAGAAGCGAAAGACCCCAAGCGCACGGTGCCGATCGCGACCTACGTGTCGATCGGTGTCATCAGCGTGCTGTTCGCCCTCGTCTCGTTCGCGATGGTCACGGGCATGGGCGCCTCGCAGGTTGCCGACAAGGTCATCGAGCTCTCGGGCGGCCTGGCCGATCCGGCAGACGTGCTCTTCGGCCTCACTGAGCAGTACGTTGGTTCGTGGCTCACGGTTGCGATGGGCATCCTCATCATCACGAGCCTGTTCGCCGGTCTGCTGGCGTTCCAGAACGCCGCGTCGCGCTACTTCTTCGCCCTCGGGCGCGGTGGCGTTCTGCCGGCCGCGATGGCCAAGACCAACAAGGCGGGCGCTCCGGTCAACGGCGTCATCGTCACTTCGGTGCTTGCTGCGCTCGTCTTGATCATCTTCGCGGTGGCCGGTCTCGACCCCTTCGTCAACCTGTTCTCGTGGATGAGTTCGGTGACGGTCATCGCCATCGTGCTTGTCGAAATTCTCGTGAGCATCGCGGTGATCCGCTACTTCATGAAGAACGACGGCGGCAACATCTGGTCGACCAAGATCGCTCCGGCGCTCTCGATCGTGCTGCTCGGCGTGGGTCTCTACCTGCTCATGTCGCGCTTCAACCTGCTGGCCGGCACCGTGCCCGACGGCGTCGACCCCTCGCTAGCCGAAAGTGCCTGGGCACTCAACGGCCTTGGCTGGTTCCTCGTTCTGCTGCCGTTTATCTCGCTCGTGGTGGGCTACATCGTGGCACTCGTCAACAAGAAAGAGAACGAGCAGCTGGTGAAAGACTTCGCTAGCTAGGTCGTCACAAGCGGGCCCCGGATGCTCGGGGGCGGCCCATCCGCCCCCGAGCATCCACCCGCACCACCGAAGGGAGTACCCCATGCGCGCCGACGATTTCGACCTCGACGTGATCGACGAGACGGATGCTCGCCACGAGCAACTCGTCGACGCACTCGAACGTGCCGACCTCGAGGCGGCCATCGGGCGCCTGCCGCACGACCTGCAGGCCGCCGCGGCCGGCGTGCTCGTGCAGGGCCGCACCTATAGCGACGTGAGTCAAGAGTTGGGCATCCGCCAGCCTGAACTCGTGCGCGCTATCCACCGCGCTCGCGCCATCATTGCGCGCCGCCTCACCGGACCGCCGGAGGGCGACGCCGCGTGACCATCGCGATCGGGATCACGACATACCTCGAGCCCGTCGTCATGGGACTCTGGAACCGCCCCGGCAGCATGCTGCCCCGCGTCTACAGTGACTGCGTCATCAATGCCGGCGCAGCTGTCATGACGTTGCCGCCGCAGCCGCCGACCGCTGACGTCGTCGCGCGCGTGCTCGACGGCGTCGACGGACTCATGCTCACGGGCGGCAAAGACGTCGATGCCGAGCTCTACGGCCAAGAACCGCACCCTGAGAACGATGCCCCGCGGCCCGACCGCGATGCGTGGGAGATAGCACTGGTGCGCGCGGCCATTGAGCGCGACGTACCCGTGCTCGGCATCTGCCGCGG
>DIUS01000062.1 GCA_002423075.1 Microbacteriaceae bacterium UBA6152 | reverse complement strand
CCTAGTCGGTATAGCGCGACGGCGGGAACACTCCCGGCGGGTCGCGGGTTGGCCTGGGTAGACTGACGCCTTGTCAGAGCGGTCATCGGCGAAGACCGGTGGCCGACCGCACAACTGCGAGGAGATATCGCTCCATGTCCGTGTACACCCTCCCCGAACTGAGCTACGACTACGCGGCGCTCGAGCCGCACATCAGTGGTCGCATCATGGAATTGCATCACTCGAAGCACCACGCCGCCTATGTCGCGGGCGCGAATGCCGCGCTCGAGGGCATGGCCGAGGCACGCGAGTCGGGCAGTTTCGCGAACATCAACCGTCTCGAGAAAGACCTGGCCTTCCACCTCGGCGGACACGTCAACCACTCGATCTTCTGGACCAACCTCTCGCCGAATGGCGGCGACAAGCCCACGGGTGACCTCGCGGCGGCCATCGACGAGTTCTTCGGATCGTTCGATGCCTTCGTCGCGCACTTCACGGCCGCGTCGATGGGAATCCAGGGCTCGGGCTGGGGCGTGCTGTCGTGGGACCCCATCGGCCGTCGCCTCATCATCCAGCAGCTGTTCGATCAGCAGGGCAATACAGCGCAGACCACCGTGCCCCTGCTGCAGCTCGACATGTGGGAGCACGCCTTCTACCTCGACTACGTCAACGTGAAGGCCGACTACGTCAAGGCGTTCTGGAACATCGTCGACTGGCAGAATGTGGCGGATCGGTTCGCCGCTGCTCGTTCGACCACTGACGGGCTCCTGCTACTGTCATAGGCGGCGTCGTGGCCGGGGCGAACGCCCCGGCCACCGCTGTTTCTCCACCTCCACCACAACCACCACCCGGCGCTCGAGAGCGCCAGAGCCTCAGGAGATCTCGTGAGCGTGAAAGTCGGCATCAACGGATTCGGTCGCATCGGCCGCAACTACCTGAGGGCGGCTCTCGCCCAGGGCAGCGAGCTCGAGATCGTCGCGGTCAACGACCTCACCGACAATGCTGCGCTTGCGCACCTGTTGAAGTACGACTCGGTCGGGGGCGTGCTCGCTCACGATGTTTCGCACGATGGCGACTCGATCACCGTCGGCGGGAGGCGCATCCGCGTCTTCGCCGACCGAGACCCGGCCAACCTGCCCTGGGGCGACCTGGGCGTCGACATCGTCATCGAGTCGACCGGCCACTTCACCAAAGCCGAGGATGCGAAGAAGCACATCGCCGGCGGTGCGAAGAAGGTGCTCATCTCGGCCCCGGCCACGGGCGACGACGCCACGATCGTGATGGGCGTCAACGAAGAAACCTACGACCCTTCCACCGACGTCATCATCTCGAACGCCTCCTGCACGACCAACTGCTTGGCCCCGCTCGCCAAGGTCTTCAACGATGCCTTCGGCATCGAGCGCGGCTTCATGATGACCGCCCACGCCTACACGGCCGACCAGAACCTGCAAGATGGACCCCACAAAGACCTGAGGCGCGCCCGCGGCGCGGCCATCAACATCGTGCCGGCGTCGACCGGTGCCGCGAAGGCCATCGGCCTCGTGCTCCCCGAACTGCAGGGCAAGCTCAGCGGCTCGTCGTACCGCGTTCCGGTTCCGACTGGCTCGATCGTTGACCTCACTATCGTCACCCCCACCGAGGGCCTCGCCGTCGAGACGATCAACGCCGCCTACCTGGCAGCCGCATCCGAGGGCCGGCTCAAGGGCTACCTCGAATACACCGATGACCCCATCGTGTCGAGCGACATCCAGCTCAACCCGCACTCGTCGATCTTTGACTCCGAGCTGACGAACGTCAGCGGCAACCTCGTCAAGGTCTCGGCGTGGTACGACAACGAGTGGGGCTACTCGAACCGCCTCGTCGACCTGACCGAGTTCGTCGCAGACCGCCTCTAGGCGGCCGACGAGCCGATAGGCAGATTCTCGCATGGCATTGCGCGCTCTCGACTCGCTCGGTAATCTCGCCGGTCGCCGGGTCATCGTCCGCTGCGACCTCAACGTTCCGCTTGCGGGCGGTGCGGTGACCGACGACGGGCGCATCCGCGCCTCGCTTCCCACGCTGAGGCTGCTCCGCGATCGCGGCGCGAAGGTCATCGTGATCTCGCACCTCGGTCGCCCCGACGGTGCGCCCGACGCGCGCTACAGCCTGGCTCCTGTGGCGCGACGGCTCGGCGATCTGCTCGAGACTCCGGTCGCCTTCTCGAGCGACGCGGTCGGCGCGGCGGCGACGAAAGCTGTGGCCGCCCTCGCCGACGGAGAGGTCGTAGTTCTCGAGAACCTGCGTTTCAACGCTGGTGAGACGGCGAAGAGCGATGACGACCGTGCGGCCTTCGCCGCGCAACTCGCGCTTCTCGGCGATGCCTTGGTGTCTGACGGCTTCGGCGTCGTACACCGCAAGCAGGCCAGCGTTTACGAGCTCGCCCAGGCGCTTCCGAGTGCCGCGGGGTTGCTTATTGAGACCGAGACCGATGTGCTCGAGCGCCTCACCGAGCGACCCGATCGGCCGTATACCGTGGTGCTTGGCGGCTCGAAGGTCTCCGACAAGCTCGGGGTCATCGCGCACCTACTGCCTCGCGTCGATCGGCTTCTCGTCGGTGGCGGCATGCTGTTCACCTTCCTCGCGGCCAAGGGACTGGCTGTGGGCGCGAGCCTGCTCGAGGCCGACCAGCTCGACACCGTGCGCGGCTACCTGGCCGAGGCCGAGCGGCGTGGCGTGCACATCGAGCTGCCGACCGACGTTCTCGTCGCCGAGAGCTTCGCCGCCGACGCCCCGTTCACGGTGCAGGCCGTCGATGCACTCGAGAGCGGCCCGGCAGGAGCATCCGGCATCGGGCTCGACATCGGCCCGCGCACGGCCGAGCGATTCGCTGAGCTCGTCGCCTCGTCGACCACCGTCTTCTGGAACGGCCCCATGGGGGTCTTTGAGTTCGCGTCGTTCTCGGGTGGCACGAAAGCGGTCGCCGAGGCCCTGACCCGCGTCACAGGGCTCGGGGTCGTCGGGGGAGGCGATTCGGCCGCCGCCGTGCGAGCGCTCGGCTTTAGCGACGACGACTTCGGCCATGTCTCGACGGGCGGCGGTGCCAGCCTCGAGTTCCTCGAAGGCAAGAAGCTACCCGGACTGGAGGTCCTCGGATGGCAGTGAAGCGTGTTCCCCTCATCGCGGGCAACTGGAAGATGAACCTCGACCACTTGCAGTCGATCGCCTTCGTGCAGAAGCTCGCCTGGAGCCTGCGCGACGCTAAGCACGACTACCGTGCATGCGAGGTAGCGGTCTTCCCGCCGTTCACTGACCTGCGCAGCGTGCAGACGCTCGTCTCGGCCGACAAGCTCGACCTCGCGTACGGCGCGCAAGATCTCTCGGTGCACGACAGTGGCGCCTACACGGGCGAGATCTCGGGGGGTTTCCTGGCCGCGCTCGACTGCCGCTACGTCATCATCGGGCACAGCGAGCGCCGGCAGTACCACGCCGAGAGCGACGCGCTCGTGGCCGAGAAGACGCTCGCAGCCGCACGCCACGGCCTCGTGCCGGTCGTCTGCGTCGGCGAGACGGCTGACGACCTCGAGCAGCACGGCCCCTCGGCGGTGCCGGTCGCTCAGCTCGACGTCGTACTGCAGCAGGTCTCGAGCGACGCCAACATCGTGGTCGCGTACGAGCCTGTTTGGGCCATCGGCTCCGGTCAGGCCGCGACACCGGAGCAAGCGCAGCAGGTGTGCTCGGCTTTGCGGGCCCGCATCGCCTCGACCCTGGGCGACGAGGCTGCCGACCGCACGCGCGTTCTCTACGGTGGCTCGGTGAAGGCAACGAACATCGCGGGCTTCATGAAGCAGCCTGACGTCGACGGGGCACTCGTGGGTGGCGCGAGCCTCGATGTGGACGAGTTCTCCGCGATTTCTCGCTTCCGTCAGCACGTCGGCACGGCCTGATTACTCCTCCGTCCTGCGTCCGGTAGGGTTGGAGACTGTCCGAAACGCGCGAGAGGTACCATTCCGTGGAAATTCTTCAGGTTGTGCTCCAGGTCATCCTGGGCATCACGAGCCTTCTGCTCACCTTGATGATCCTGCTGCACCGCGGTCGCGGCGGCGGGCTCTCCGACATGTTCGGGGGCGGCGTGACGTCGAACCTCGGCGCCTCGGGCGTCGCTGAACGCAACCTCAACCGCATCACGATCATCCTCGCACTCGTCTGGGTCAGTTCGATCGTCATACTCGGTCTCATCACCCGCTTCGACGCGGCCTAAGGAGCAACAGCATGGTTTCAGGCGGAAGCGCCATTCGTGGCTCGCGCGTCGGCTCGGGGCCCATGGGCGAGCAGGACCGCGGCATCCACGCGGAG
>DIUS01000084.1 GCA_002423075.1 Microbacteriaceae bacterium UBA6152 | reverse complement strand
GTCGAGGTGCTCACCGATGCCGCTGGCCGCGTGGCGGGTTATCGCTACGAGCGCACCGAGCCCGACGACGCCGGCGGCGTGCGCGGCACGGGCGAGCTGCGCGAGGTCGCGGTGCAGGCGGTGTACCGCGCAGTGGGCTACTTCGGGTCGCCGCTCGACGGCATCCCCTTTGACGAGCGCCACGGCGTGATTCCGAACCACGAGGGGCAGGTGCTCGGCGACGACAACCGCCCACTGCCCGGTGTCTATGCCACGGGCTGGATCAAACGCGGCCCGGTAGGCCTCATCGGCCACACGAAGAGCGATGCAATGGAGACCATTCAGCACCTCCTGGTCGACCAGAGCTCGTGGTGGAGCCCGAGCGACCCCGACGAGCAGTCGGTCGTCGACCTGCTCGATTCGCGCGGTGTGCTCTACACGAACCTCGATGGCTGGCACCGCCTCGACGCTCACGAGGTCGCGCTCGGCCAGTCGCAGGGCCGCGAGCGCGTCAAGGTCGTGCCGCGCGACGAGATGATCCGCATCTCGCGCGACTGAGCGCAATCGCTACACGGCGGTGTCGGCGGTCAGGTCGGTGTCGAGAGGCCAGGGCCATGGGGGAGGCGTTCGACGTTCGCGCTCGTCGTCGGGCAGCAGGTCTGGCGCGCATCGCGCCGCCTGAGCGAGCGCCGACTCGATCGAGACGCTCCATCGCGTACCCGATGAGTAGGCCTCATCCGACCAGTGGATCGTCGCGGGGTTGGTGTGCCTGAGTCGATGACTACGGGATCCTCGGCAGACATGAGGCGCTTGCTGCCTCGGGAGCTGGTCGATCACGCCGTGGAAGGCAAGCGCGCTCACACAGGCGAGCGGTCCCCCGTGCGACCACGCCGATCGCACCTCGGCCGGCAGGTCACTCGATCCGTACCACCCTCGGCAGAGTCGATGCAGGCTGCCCAGTTGCACACCGAAACGAACCGCGTCAGCACTCCATCCGGCGGCCAATAGCTCAGCGCGTGAGACGATGCCGCCGCTCGCCGAGATGAACTCATCGAACCTTCCCCAGCGGTGCATGCGAGGAAGTGTGGCGTGCTGACGAGGCTGAGGCGCGGTGCTCCCGACAGTCTTCGGAGCTCGCCGGGGTGCCCTCGAGGTGTGGAGGAGCCCCGGGCAATGATTGTGCTGTCGCGTGCCTTCCGCAACTTCGGAGGGGGCGTCAGTCGCGGGAGCTGCGTGTTCCCCGTCCGAAGTTGCGGAAGGCGCTCGAAGGCAAGACTGCCGCCCGGCCTTGTCGCCAGCGGCGCCTGGTCAGACCGCGGTGTTGGCGGTCACGTTCCAGCCCAGGGCGATGAGCTCGCGCAGCACGTCTTCGTCGAGCGCGTTGAGGCGCGCCACGTAGACGCAGGCGACAGTCGCCGTGTGCGGTCCCAGCCGGTCGAGCAGGGCAGGCGCGTCGGGATGCTCGGTCAGGCCGTAGAGCGTGAGCTTGGCTTTGCGCGGCGAGAACCCGGTGCGCGGCCAGATTCCCTCTTGGCCGCTCGCGTAGCGGTAGGCGTAGGTGCCGAAGCCGACGATCGACGGTCCCCACATGACCGGCTCGGCACCCGTCGCCGAACCGTAGATGCGCACGAGTTCGGCACCCTCCGCGGCTCGTCGCGGGTCGAGCGTCGCGAAGAACTCGTCGACGGGCACGTCGGTAGGCAGCGTCTTCTGCGTCATGCGAGAACGCTACGCGCGCGGAATGGGCCGCCGCTACTGCAGAGCCGCTGTGACGCGAGCCAGGTCGTCGAAGGCCCGCATGTGCGCGGGGCGCCGCAACCACTCGTCGAGCGTGAGCTCGCGAGAATTCTCGCGATAGGTCTGCTCGATGGCGCGCAGTTCGCGAATGATCGACTCGCCCCGCACCATGACCGACACCTCGAGATTGAGGCTGAACGAACGCATGTCCATATTGCTGGAGCCGATGATCGCGACCTGGTCGTCGATCGTGAAGTGCTTCGCGTGCAGCACGGTCGGCGAGCGGTAGAGCCAGATGCGCACGCCTGCGCGCAGCAGCTCTTCATAGTATGAGCGCTGTGCGTGGAAGACGAGCGTCTGGTCGCCGACCTCTGAGACGAAGAGTTGCACGTCGAGCCCGCTCTGCGCTGCCGTCGTGATCGCGTAGAGCATCGACTCGTCGGGCACGAAGTAGGGCGAGCAGATCTGCACCTGCTCTTGAGCCGCATAGACAAGCGAGTTGAAGAGCCGCAGATTGTTCTCGCCCTCGAACGCCGGGCCGCTCGGCACCACCTGCGCGTCGAGACCTCGGCCGGGGTCGACGTCGGGCGGGATGACCGTCTCGCGCAGCAACAGTTCATCGGTCTCGCTGTACCAATCTGTGGCGAAGAGCGCTTCGATGCCGGCCGCGATCGGACCGTCGAAGCGCACCATGACCTCACGCCACTCCAGGCGCGAGCCGTCCCGTCGAGCGCGCCGGTGGTAGCCGCGCTCGATCAGGTTCTGCGAGCCCGTGAATGCGGTCGAGCCGTCAATGATCAAGAACTTGCGGTGATTGCGCAGATCGGGTCGCTGCCACTGTCCGCGCCACGGCCTAATCGGCAGCATCGCGCGGTGCTCTGCTCCAATGGCGTCGAGGCGGGCTCTCATTCGGCGATAGCCGGGCACCCGTAGCGAGGCGACGTGGTCGTACAGCACGCGCACCGCGACGCCGCGCTCGACGGCCTTCGCGAGGGCCTCGAAGAACTGCTCGGTCTCGTCGTCGACCGAGATGATGTAGAACTCGGCATGCACCGACCGCGTGGCTGCTCGCACGGCGCTCGTCATGGCCGTGATCGACGCGGTGTAATCGGTGTAGAGCTGGGCGGTGTTGCCGCCGACGAGCGGCATCGCGCCGAGGTTGCGGTTCAGTTCGACGATCGGCTCGAGCCAGGGCGGCCACGGCGAATCTTTGCTGACGCGGTCCATGCCCTCGGTGGTCTCGAGAATGTAGGTATTGATCTCGTCCTGCTGGTCGCGTCGCCGCTTGGGCAGGCGGCGGGAACCGAAGGTGATGTAGAACAGGAAGCCGATCAGCGGCAGGATGTAGATGAGCAGCAGCCAGGCGAGTGCGCTCTGCGGCCGTCGATTGCGCGGCACGATCACGAGAGAGACGATCGCGATCGTGACCACCGTGGCGAGCACGAGCACCGAGACGATGACGACGATCCACGCGCCCGCACCGCTGATCGTGATGTCGTCGGTCATGGCCGCAGTCTAGTGACGCGGGTTCACGCGCCGGAGCCGCGAAGCGTCAGCGGAAGTTCACGAACTGCAGCGCGACATCGAGGTCTTTGCCCTTGAGCAGTGCCATGGTCGTTTGCAGGTCGTCGCGGCTCTTCGACTGCACGCGCAACTCGTCGCCCTGGATCTGGCTCTTGACGCTCTTCGGACCCTCGTCGCGGATGATCTTCGAGATCTTCTTCGCGTCGTCGCTCGAAATGCCGTTCTTGAGCCCGACCTCGATGCGGAACTCCTTGCCGCTCGCATACGGCTCGCCGGTGTCGAGGCTGCGGATGCCGATGCCGCGCTTGATCATCTTCGACTCGAGCACCTCGAGAACGGCCTTCACGCGCTCCTCGGCGCTGGCCTTGAGCAGCAGCTTCTCGCCGCTCCACTCAATCGACGCCCCGACGCCCTTGAAGTCGTAGCGCTGGGCTACTTCTTTCTGCGCCTGATTGACGGCGTTCTCCGCCTCCATCTTGTCGACCTTGCTCACGATGTCGAACGATGCATCAGCCATGCGACCATCGTAACCATGAGCCCCGCCGCGCTTAGCGCTGCGCAGAGCCGCGCCGCTGCGGCCGAGCGGTCGTCGACCTCACAATGAGCTCGAACGGCAGGGGAGTGTTCTCGTCATCGAGATCGTCGCTGCCGCTCGGTTGCAGCTCTTCCATGAGCAGTTCAACGGCGCGTTCGCCCTGCAGCCCCGGGTACTGCGCCACCGTCGAGAGCCCGAAGAAGGCGGCGAGCTCGTGGTCGTCGATGCCGATGACCGACAGCTCCCCCGGCACGTCGAGCCCCATATCGC
>DIUS01000046.1:2733-11048 GCA_002423075.1 Microbacteriaceae bacterium UBA6152 | reverse complement strand
GTCACCTGCTGGTTCTCGAGCATGAAGTTTGCGGCATCGCCGACCACCGTCGCGGGCACAGTCACCTGCTCGTAGTCGGTCGTATCCATGAAGACGTAGTCGGCGCCGTCCTGATACAGGTACGAGTAGTCACGGCGATCGACGGTCGCGAAGTCGACCTTGGTGCCGGCGTTGAAGGTCTTGTCGACGACCTTGCCGCTCATGACGTTGCGCATCTTGGTGCGCACGAACGCGCCGCCCTTGCCCGGCTTGACGTGCTGAAACTCGATGACGTTCCACAGTTGTCCGTCGAGGTTGAGCACACTGCCGTTCTTGATATCGTTCGTGGTCGCCATGAGTCTGAAGGTTCCGTTCCGGTGGAGAGCAGTCTGTCGAGCGCGCACTCGCGCCGACCTACAAGTCTAGTCGAGAGCGCCCGTGGACAACGGGCAGGGGTGCAGCGTCAGGCCCCGCGCACCAGCTGGGCGAGTGCAAGCCGGTACGAGTCGGCCCCGAACCCGGCGATGACCCCGTTTGCCACGCCGGAGACGACGCTCGTGTGCCGGAAGGTTTCGCGCGCGTGCGGGTTCGACAGATGCACCTCGATGACGGGCACGCCCGCCTCGGTCACGAGGGCGACTGCGTCACGCAAAGCATAGCTGTAGTGCGTGAATGCGGCCGGGTTCAGAATGACGGGCGTGCGAGCATCCACCGCCTCATGCAACCAGCCGATGAGCTCGGCCTCGTCGTTCGACTGCCGCAGGTCGATCTCGACGCCGTTCGCCTCGGCCGCCAGCATCGACCGGATGTCGTCGAGCGTCTGCGTGCCGTAGACCTCGGGCTCACGAGTGCCCAGGCGATTGAGATTCGGCCCGTTGAGCACGAGCACTCGAGTCACGGCGGTCATGCACACAGCCTAGAGGCGCCACCACTCACTCCCCCACCTCCTGGTAGGCGGCGAAGAGCATCGACTCATCGGTGCCGTTGAGCACGCGCGGGCGGGCGACGTCGTCGAGCACGATGAACCGTAGCATGCCGGCGCGCGCCTTCTTATCGCGCTGCATGGTCGCGAGCAGGGTCTTCCACCTGCCAAGCGGATACCCCGTCGGCAAGGTCAGCGACGCGAGGATGCGCCGCGTGCGGTCGACCTGCTCAGCGGGTAGAGAGCCCGCCAGGTGCGAGAGTTCCGCGGCGAACACCATGCCGATCGAGATGGCCGCGCCGTGCCTCCAGCGGTAGCGCTCGGCGTGCTCGATCGCGTGCCCGAGGGTGTGGCCGTAGTTGAGGATCTCGCGTCGGCCCTGCTCGGTGAAGTCGTCACTCACGACGGCAGCCTTAACCCGGATGCTGCGCTCGATCAGTTCGCGGAACACCGGGCTCTCGCGATCGGTCGCGACCGTGACATCGGCCTCGAGCAGGTCGAGAATTGCAGGGTCGGCGATGAAGCCGCACTTCACGACTTCGGCGAAACCGGCGAGAATTTCGTTCTGGGGCAGCCCCTCGAGCAGGTCGAGATCGATGACGACCGCAGCGGGCGCCCAGAACGCGCCGACGAGGTTCTTGCCCTCGGCAGTGTTGATGCCGGTCTTGCCGCCGACCGCGGCGTCGACCATGCCGAGCACCGTCGTCGGCACCTGGATCACCGGCACGCCGCGCAGCCAGGTGGCGGCGACGAAACCCGCGAGGTCGGTCGTGGCACCGCCGCCCAGGCCGACCACGGCATCCGTGCGGGTGAAATCGGTCTGCCCCATGATCTGCCAGCAGAATGCGGCGACCTCGATGCGTTTGGCGCCCTCGGCGTCGGGCACCTCGGCGAGCAGCACCTCGACCCGGCCCGCGAGCCGCTCACGGAGGGCCTCTGCCTTCGCCGCGAGAGGCGGGGCGTGAATGACGAGCACCTTCGCGGCGGCGGGCGGCAACACTGAGGCGATGTCGGCAAGCAGTCCGCGGCCCACGCGCACCTCGTAGGGCGAGGTGCCTGTGACGGGGATGACGGTCATGTCGGTCACGTCGGTCATGATCCTCCGGCCGCAGCGGCGCGCTCGCGCGTCCACTCGGCGATCTCGTCGGCAATGAGGTCGATGGGGCGCGACGAGGTATCCCAGGTCGCGGCGGCGAGCGAGGCATAGGTCGGCATGCGGGTCGCGACGAGGTCGACCCAGGCGCCGATGCCCTCGCGCACGAGCGGACGCGTTTCGGGGTCGAGACGCTCGGCCGCTGCTTCGGCGCTGACCGTGAGCAGCACCACAGGCGCTGAAGCCAGGCCGACCGCGACGCCCGGGGTCATGACGGCTCCCCCTCCCAACGAGACGACGGCCCGCCGCTGCAGCGCCTGCGCGACCGCGCCGGCCTCGATCTCGCGGAAGGCCGCCTCGCCACGCTCGGCGAAGATCGTCGGAATCGGTCCGTGCTGCGCTGCGATGGCGCGATCGGTATCGATGAAGGGTGCGTCGAGGATGCGCGCCACGCGCTTGCCCACACGCGTCTTGCCGGCGGCCGGAGGCCCGATGAGTACGACGAGCGGCCCGATCAGGCTGTCGCCCTCTGCTGCCGGCTCAGCCACGGCCGCCGGAGACCGCCGTCGTGAGGGTCGAGGGAATCGCCGCGAGGTAGCCCTCGAGGTTACGGCGGGTTTCGGCAATCGAGTCGCCGCCGAACTTCTCGAGCATGGCCTCGGCCAGCACGAGGGCGACCATGGCTTCTGCGACGACACCCGCGGCAGGCACGGCGCACACGTCAGAACGCTGGTGGTGGGCCGGTGCCGCCTCGCCCGTCGAGGTGTCGACGGTGCGCAGCGCGTGGGGCACTGTGGCAATGGGCTTCATGCCTGCTCGTACACGCAGCACCGTGCCTGTGCTCATGCCGCCCTCGGTGCCTCCCGCTCGGTCGCTCAGTCGCTCAATGATTCCGTCGCCGACGACGAGCTCATCGTGGGCCACTGAACCGCGGCGTCGGGTGGTCTCAAACCCGTCGCCGACCTCGACCCCCTTGATCGCCTGAATGCCCATGAGCGCTGCCGCGAGCTTCGCGTCGAGCCGCCGATCCCAGTGCACGTACGAGCCGAGACCGGGGGGAACACCATAGGCGAGCACTTCGACCACACCGCCGAGGGTGTCGCCCGATGTGTGGGCGTCGTCGACCTCGGCGACCATGGCGGCGCTCGTCTCGGTGTGCAGGCACCGCATCGGGTCGGCATCGAGCAGATCGACGTCATCGGGCAACGGCAAGGCTGCGTCGTCGGGTACGCGCACGGGCCCGATCGCGAGAGTGTGAGCGACGAGTTTGATGCCGAGTTCACCGAGGAACGATCGCGCCACGGCCCCGAGCGCCACGCGAGCGGCAGTCTCGCGGGCACTCGCACGCTCGAGCACCGGCCTCGACTCATCGAAGCCGTACTTCTGCATGCCGACGAGGTCGGCGTGACCGGGCCGCGGGCGAGTGAGCGGCGCACCGCGGCCACCCGTGAGCTCTGCCGGGTCGACTGCGTCGGGGCTCATGATGGTGGTCCACTTGGGCCACTCGGTGTTGCCGATGCGCAGCGCGATCGGGCTGCCCATGCTCACACCGTGTCGCACTCCGCCGGAGATCGTCAGTTCGTCCTGCTCGAACTTCATGCGGGCTCCGCGCCCATAGCCGAGCTTGCGGCGCTGCATGTCGGCCTGAATCGCCTCGCGCAGCACGGGCACCCCCGCGGGCAGGCCTTCGAGCACGGCGATCAATTCGGGGCCGTGGGATTCTCCGGCAGTCAACCAGCGCAGCATGCGTCCATCCTCCCACGGTCGCATGAGACGGGATGCCCGCTCGTGGCAGCTCGCACCGTCACACGAGGTCGAGCGCAGCCCGCATCTCCGCTTCGACCCCTGGCTCGTCGTCGAGCGGCATCTCGGACTGACCGGAGACGAAGAACCGCACCTGACGCACGGCCTGGTGCAGCAGCATGTCGCGCCCCGACGCGACGCGCCCGCCGACCTCGAACCACTGCGCAGCGAGCGGCCCCGGCCACGGTTGATAGGTCACGTCGAGCGCGACGGCGGTCGTGCGGGCATCGAACGGCAGCGGCTGATGCAGACCAATTCCATTGGGCAGCGTCCACGCCACGACGTCGGCCCCGTCGACTACCTGATCGAGGTCGACGAGTCGCACGACGTCGAGCTCGATCCCGAGATTGTCGCCAAGGGTGACCATGGCGCTCGCGCGGGCCGGCTCCCGCACCGCGAGCACCGCGCTGCGCAGGCCCAGATCGTCGAGCGCGACGAGCACCGAGCGCGCTGTCGCACCGGCGCCCGCGATCACGGCGTGGTCGGCCGCGTCGAGCCCGACGTCGCGCAGTGCGCGCTCGATGCCGACGACATCGGTGTTGAGCACGCGGCGCGTCCCGCCATCGTCGAGTAGCAGCGTGTTTGCGGCACCGGTCAGCAGGCTGGCAGCGTCGCACTCGTCAGCGAGGGCGAGCAGTTCTTCCTTGAGCGGCATGGTCACCGAGAGTCCCCGCCAGCTCGCGTCGAGGCCGTCGACGAAGCCCGCGAGCTCGCCCGCTCGCACGTCGTGCCGGTCGTAGACCCAGTCGAGTCCCAGGTGCCGATAGGCGGCGCCGTGCAGCAGGGGCGAGAGCGAGTGAGCGACCGGGCTGCCGATCACCGCGAGGCGGCTAGTCACAGTAGACGGCGTTCTCCTCGCTCGCGCGGCACCAGGCTCGCAACTGAGCAACGCCTTCCTCGTGCTCGCGCAGAGTTTCAGAGAACTTCGTCTCTCCGGTCGCCAGATTCACGGTCACGAAGAAGAACCACGGCCCGTCTGCNNACCGAGCCCGTCTCCCCCGCTCCATACTGCGTCGCAGAGTCGAACTCGAGTCGCCAGCCGTCGGCCAACCTGTTCTCGATGACACGCGACACCCGGTAGAAATCGTCGGCAAGCCGCGCCTCCCGCTGAATCAGCGACGCCTTCGTGAGCACCGTGTGTCGATCTGCCTCGGCGACTCCCGCCGCGTCGAGTCGACGGAACATCTCGTCGACGAGCGTGCGAATGTGGTCTTCGGCGGTCGTGTTCGGCTCGAACGTGTACGTCGCCGGAAACAAGTAGCCCTCGATGTTCGGTGCGATATCGGGAATGCCGTAGATCGAGGGGTCCGCGATCGCTGCCTCGTAGTCGGCGAGGGGGATGCCCGTACCCGCCGACAGCGCCTCGATCACTTCCCCCGCGCGCAAGCCCTCGCGCACCGTCGCGCTGAGCTCGACCTTGTTCGCGGGGTCGAGCAGGGCGTCGAGGGCCGACTGTGCCGACATCTCTTCTTGAAGGCGATAGGTACCCGGAATGAATTGGATCGTCGAGTCGGCCAGCAACAGGTCGTAGAAGGCGTCGAAGGTCATGGTGACACCCTGCTCGACGAGTGAGTCGGCCACGTCTGCCCCGATCTCGCCGCTGTAGATCGTCACGAGCACTTCGCTGCCGTTGCCGGTGCCCTCGAAGTCGTTCGGTAGCTCCCAGCCGAGCAATTCGCGCACTTGCGGCTCGTAATTCGTCCACACATACCACGTGCCCGCGGCGCCGATGCCAAGCAGCAGGGCGAGAACGCCCAGCACGACCCAGGGCCAGCGTCGCTGACGACGCGGAGCCCGAGCAGAGGCGTTCTTCGAGCCCGATCCGCGACCTTCGCTCTCGCGCGCGGCGCGACGACTCTGCGGCGCTGCATCCTCGTCGGTCTGCACGGCCGACTGCGCAGTACGTCCAGACGCAACTTCGTCGCCTGCGGTCGGCCGAGGGCGAAAGATGTCGTCCCAGTTGTCGTTGTCGGTCACTCTGCTGGTCGGCTTTCGTGCGGCTCGACGAGCGCTCCGGGCGGGTTCCCAGAGGCGCGCTCGAGGTCGAGGGCGTGCTGGAGCAGGATAACAGCGGCGGCTTGGTCGACCACTGACCGTGAATTCTTGGTGGTTCTTCCCGCCTCGCGCAGTCCGCGAGCCGCCGACACGGTCGTTAGTCGCTCGTCGACGAGGCGCACCGGCACCTCGATCGAGTCGGCGATCGTGCCTGCGAGAGCGCGAGCATCCGCGGTCGATTCAGTCTCCGCGCCGCTCAGCGCGATCGGCAGCCCGACGACGATCTCGATCGCGCCGTGCTCATCGGCGAGGCGACGGATGCCCGCGACGACGTCATCGCGTCGCGCGAGCGTCTCGACCGGCGTGGCCAGCATGCCGTGCGGGTCGCTGCGCGCGACCCCGACCCGGGCGGTGCCCACGTCGACGCCGAGCCGCACGCCGGTGCGCACCGCTAGTGCCGCAACTGCGCGAGCACAGCCTCGATCGCCGCGGGGATCGCCGACGGGTCGGCGCCCCCGCCCTGGGCGAGGTCGTCTTTGCCGCCGCCGCCCCCGCCGAGCACGACCGAGGCCGCACGCGCGAGAACGCCCGCCTTCGCTCCGGCGTCGCGCGCCGCAGCGGTCGTGGCGACGATGACGGCGGCCTTGCCACCTACCTCGGCGGCGAGCACGACGACCGAGGCCGTGTCGCTGATGCGGCCGCGCACGGTGGTCGCGAGGGTGCGCAGATCATCGGCGCTCGACAGGGTGCCGAGATGGTCGGCGATCACCGAGACCGCCCCGACGGGTGTGGCAGACGACAGCAATGCCGGAACCCGCTCGGTCAGTCGCGCCGACTCGAACTGTGCCACGGCCTTCTCGGCCGCCTTCAGCTGCGCAGTGAGATCGGCCACGCGCTCGGCCAGCTGGTCACGCGGAGTCTTGAGCGTGCTGGTGAGTTGCTGCACGAGGGCCCGCTCAGCCGCGAACTCACGGAAGGCCTCGAAGCCGACGAGCGCCTCGACACGTCGGTTCGTGGAGCCGACCGACGACTCACTCACGAGACTGATCATGCCGATCTCAGCCGATGAACCCACGTGAGTGCCCGCGCAGAGCTCACGCGACCAGGGACCGCCGATGTCGACGACCCGCACCTCATCGCCGTACTTCTCGCCGAAGAGCGCCATCGCACCGAGCGCTTTGGCCTCGTCGAGCGGCAGCACGCGCGTTTCGACGGGCAGATTGTCGCGCACCGCGAGGTTGCTGATCTCTTCGATTTCGCTTCGTGTCGCGGGGCTCAGTGCCTGGTTCCAGCTGAAGTCCAGCCGCATGTAGCCGGCCTTGTTGTACGAGCCCGACTGGTGGGCATCGTGACCGAGCGTCTGACGCAGAGCGGCGTGGATCACGTGCGTCGCCGAATGAGCCTGTTTCGCCGATCGGCGCCACTGAGGGTCGACCTTCGTCGTGGCGGCGGCCCCGACCTCGACCTGGCCGTGCACGACCTGAACGCGATGGCTCACGAGGCCCTTGACGGGGCGTTGCACGTCGAGCACCTCGAGCTCGTAGCCGCTGCCGACGATGAGTCCCTCATCAGACTCCTGGCCGCCCGACTCGGCATAGAGCGTCGTCTCGGCGAGAATCACTTCTGCCAGATCACCCGCGTGGGCCACGGGAACACTCGCGCCGCCGACGATGATGCCGAGCACGCGCGTCTCGGTCTCGAGCGCCTCGTAGCCCAGGAACACCGTCTCTCCGTGCGCGCGGAACTCGCCGTAGACCGACAGATCGGCGAGAGCACCCTTCTTCGACTTCGCGTCGGCCTTCGCGCGGGTGCGCTGCTCGGCCATGAGGCGGTCGAACGCCTCACGGTCGACCGAGAGTCCGTTCTCCTCGGCCATCTCGAGAGTGAGATCGAGCGGAAAACCGAAGGTGTCGTGCAGTTGGAACACCGTGTCGCCCGCAAGCGTCGTTCCGCCCGACGTCGTGGTCTCCGCCACAGCGAGATCGAGAATCGTCGTGCCGGCGGCGAGCGTGCGCAAGAACGCGTCTTCTTCTCCGAGCGCGAGGCGCGAGACGCGGTCGTAGTTCTGCGCGACCTCGGGATACGCGGCGCTCATGGCGTCGCGCGAGGCGGCGAAGAGCACCTCGAAGCTGGGCGCGTCGACGCCGAGCAGGCGCATCGCCCGAACGCTGCGACGCAGCAGGCGGCGCAGGATGTAGCCGCGCCCCTCGTTGCCGGGCGCGACCCCGTCGGTCATGAGCATGAGGCCGCTGCGCACGTGGTCGGCGATGACGCGCATGCGCACATCGTCGTCGTGGTCGGCACCGTAGCGGCGACCGGAGAGCTCGGCAGCAGCATCCAGAACCGGGCGCACCTGGTCGATCTCGTACATGTTCTCGACGCCCTGCAGCAGGAAGGCGACGCGCTCCATGCCCATGCCGGTGTCGATGTTCTTGCTGGGCAGCTCACCGAGAATCTCGAAGTCGCCCTTGCCGGTGCCCGAGCCGCGCAGGTACTGCATGAAGACGAGATTCCAGATCTCGA
>DIUS01000046.1:0-2592 GCA_002423075.1 Microbacteriaceae bacterium UBA6152 | reverse complement strand
GTGTCGCCGTGAGGAGCTCCCAGGCATACCCGATCGCGCCCTCCTTGAAGTAGTCGCCGAACGAGAAGTTGCCATTCATCTGAAAGAAGGTGCCGTGTCGGGGCGTCTTGCCCACTTCTTCGATGTCGTTGGTGCGGATGCACTTCTGCACGCTCGTGGCGCGCGGATACGGCGCGGGCACCACGCCGGTGAGGTACGGAACGAAGGGCACCATTCCGGCGACGGTGAACAGCAGCGTCGGGTCGTCACTGACGAGCGAGGCGGAAGGCACGACCGTGTGACCGCGAGTACCGAAGAACTCGAGCCACCGGCGCTGGATGTCGGCGGTCTGCATGGGGCTGTGGCGTCCTGAGTCGAAAGAGAGCGGGGCGAAGCCCCGCTTGCTACTTGAGGCGGCTAGTGAGGTCGGCGATCGTGTCTTCGGCCTCGGCAACAGCAGCTCGAAGCTCGGCCTCGCGGGCCTTATAGCCGTCGACGACCGCCGCACCGAATTCCTTGGCCTTCGCGTCGACGTCGTCGAAGAACTGGGCACCCTGCGGAGTGCGCGAGACCTGGTGGGCGGCGACGAAGCCGATGCCGATGCCGGCGATGAGCCAGATGACGTTCTTCATGAGTGCTCCCTCTCGGTGGGGTCGATGTGGTGGCCCGCCCGCGAACGGGCAGAGACCCAGCCTAGCGGCCGCCGCCCGGGCAGCGAACGGGGCCAGACAGCGAGCGGGGGCCCGACCAGTGGCCGGACCCCCGTTCGACGGAGCGTGTGAAAGAGCGACTAGCGCGCTGCGTAATACTCGACGACGAGCTGAACTTCGCAGGTCACGGGAACCTCTGCGCGCTTGGGGCGGCGCACGAGGCGCGACTGCAGCTTGTCAAGCTCGACCTCGAGGTAAGCCGGAACCTTCGGCAGCACGTCGACGTGACCGCCGGCAGCGGCGACCTGGAACGGCTCGGTGCCCTCGGAGCGCGGCTTAACGTGGATCAGCTGACCTGGCTTGACGCGGAACGACGGACGGTCGACGAGCTGTCCATCGACCATGATGTGACGGTGCACGACCATCTGGCGCGCCTGAGCCGTGGTGCGGGCGAAGCCCGAACGCAGCACGAGCGCGTCGAGACGCATCTCGAGCAGCTCGACGAGGTTCTCACCGGTCAGGCCGGCGGAGCGACGCGCCTCGTTGAACGCGATCTTGAGCTGGGCCTCGCGAATGCCGTACTGGGCGCGAAGACGCTGCTTCTCGCGCAGACGAACGGCGTAGTCGCTGTCGGCCTTGCGTTTGGTGCGGCCGTGCTCACCGGGAGCGTAGGGGCGCTTCTCGAGGTACTTGGCGGCCTTCGGGGTGAGGGCGATGCCGAGCGCGCGCGAGAGACGAGTCTTGCTGCGAGTGCGTGACTTGGTAGACACGTTTTCCTTCCCTGGGCGTGGCCGAGAATTTCAGCGGCTCACGGGCGTACACCGCTCCGTCCGGTCCGAACGCACGCCGAGGCGCTTCGGTGGAAGCTTCGAGGGAGGGTGTGCCCATATCTGACGGGCCGACATAGCCTACCAGAGCGCGGGGCTTGGCAAAGCGCGCACGTCACCCCAGCGACGGGTCAGTCTGAGGTCGTCTCGCCCCGGATGATCGCTCGCAGCTTGGCGAGGCGTGCACTGATCTCGCGCTCGTGCCCTCGCTCGCTCGGCCGGTAGTACTCGGTACCGACGAGCTCGTCGGGCAGGTACTGCTGCTCGGCGACGCCCACGGGCTCGTCGTGCGGGTACACGTAACCCTTGCCGTGGCCCAGCCGCTTCGCGCCGGGGTAGTGCGCATCGCGCAAGGGTTTCGGCACTCGCCCGAGCCGTCCTGCTTTCACGTCGGCGATCGCGGCATCGATGCCGACGTAGGCGGCATTCGACTTCGGCGCGGTTGCCAAGTAGACCACCGCCTCAGCGAGCGGAATGCGGCCCTCGGGCATGCCGATGAGCTGCACGGCCTGCGCCGCCGCGACCGCGATCGGCAACGCCTGGGGGTCAGCCGTGCCGATGTCCTCTGCCGCGGAGATGATCACGCGGCGCGCGATGAACCGCACGTCCTCCCCCGCCTCGATCATGCGCGCGAGGTAGTGCAGGGCCGCATCAGGGTCGCTGCCGCGGATCGACTTGATGAAGGCGCTGATCACGTCATAGTGCTCGTCGCCCTGCTTGTCGTAGCGCAGCAGGGCTCGATCGACGGCGGCTGCCACGATCTCTGCCGTGATGATTGGCTGCTCGCCTGCCTTGTCGACACCGGCCGCGGCCAACTGCGCGGCCGCTTCCAGCGCAGTCAACGCTCGGCGCGCATCTCCTGATGCGAGTCGCACGATCGCCTCGCGAGCCGCCGGCTCAAGTGTCACGGCCCCGGCCAGGCCACGCGGATCGGCAACGGCTCGGTCGACGAGCGTACCGAGATCGTCATCGTCGAGCGCCTCGAGGGTGAGCAACAGACTGCGACTCAGCAGCGGAGCAATAACTGAGAATGATGGATTCTCGGTCGTCGCCGCGATGAGAATAACCCAGCCGTTCTCGACGCCCGGAAGCAGGGCGTCTTGCTGCGCCTTCGTGAAGCGGTGAATCTCGTCGAG
>DIUS01000019.1 GCA_002423075.1 Microbacteriaceae bacterium UBA6152 | reverse complement strand
TGGCCAAGGCCGTGAGGTACCAGAGCGCGGGCACGGTGGAGTTCGTGGTCGGCAAGGACCAGAGCTTCTACTTCCTGGTGATGAACACGCGCCTGCAGGTCGAGCACCCCGTCACCGAGCTCGTGACCGGCGTCGACCTCGTCGAGCAGCAGGTGCGCATTGCGGCGGGCGAACGCCTGAGCCCGCCGCCCCTCACGATCACCGGTCATGCCGTCGAAGCGCGGCTCTACGCCGAAGACCCGGCCCGCGGCTTCGTGCCCGAGGTGGGCACCGTGCTGCGATTGCGCGAGCCCTCCGGCCCCGGCGTACGCGTCGACAGCGCCCTGCTCGAGGGCCTCGTGGTCGGCGCCGACTACGACCCGATGCTCGCCAAGGTGATCGCGCACGGTCGCGATCGCGCGCAGGCGATCGAGCGATTGGATGCTGCGCTCGCCGACACCGTCGTGCTGGGTGTGCAGACCAACGCCAGTTTCCTGCGCGCGCTGCTTGACCTCGACGAGGTGCGCAGCGGTGAGATCGACACGGGACTCATCGAACGCAGCGACCTCACACTGCCCGAGACGCCATCCTTGGCCCGCGCTGTCGCCGCGCTTGCCGAGCACGAAGCAGCCGTTGATGCCGGCCGCAGGGCCGATGTCGGGCTGTGGAGCATGCCGACGGGCTGGCGCCTCGGCGAGCATCGCCCGGCGCGCTACGACGTCGACGGCGAGTTGACCGTGCCCGACGAAGGTGGCCTCCCTCGCGCCGAGGTCGCCCGCACGGCCAGCACCACGTGGGTGCACCTCGACGGCACGACCTACCGGCTGCGCCGCCGCAGCCGCGCCGCGCAGCTCGCCGACCATCGTGCGAGTCTCACGCGAGAGGCCGGAGTCGCCGACCCGACCGTGCGCTCGGCGATGCCCGGCGCGGTCGTCGCGCTGCGAGCATCCACTGGAGATTCGGTCGTCGCGGGAGACCCTCTCGTGACGATCGAGGCGATGAAGATGGAGCACACCATGATCGCCTCCGTCGCCGGAACCGTGACCATCACCGTCACGGTGGGCGACCAGGTCAGACTCGACCAGGTCGTCGCGCACATTGATCCCCACGAAGGAGCCCCCGCATGACGACCCTTACCCCCGAGCAGCAGCGACTGAGCGACGAGGTGCGCGAGTTCGCCGACACCGTCGTCGCGCCGGCCGCGTACGAGTACGACACCAAGCGCGAGCTGCCCTACGACATCATTCGGCAAATGGGCGAGATGGGGCTGTTCGGCCTCGCCGTGCCCGAGCAGTACGGCGGGCAGGGCAAGACCTACGTCGACCTGTGCCTCGCCGTCGAGCAGCTCGCGCGCGTCGATCAGTCGATCGCGGTGACCCTTGAGGCGGGCCTCGGCCTCGGCGTGATGCCGCTGCTGCGCGATGGCACCGAGGCCCAGAAGCAGCAGTGGGTGCCGATGCTTGCTCGTGGTGAGGCGCTCGCCGCCTTCGGGCTCACCGAGGCCGAGGCAGGATCTGACGCGGGTGCCACGAGGACGACGGCCGAGCTCGACGGCGACGAGTGGGTCATCAACGGCTCGAAGCAGTTCATCACCAATTCAGGCTCTGACATCACGCGACTCATCACCGTGACAGCGGTCACCGGTCGACGAGAGAACGGGGCCCCCGAGCTCAGCGCGATTCTGGTGCCGAGCGGCACCCCGGGGCTCACCGTGCACCCCGCCTACGACAAGGTCGGATGGCACACCTCCGACACGCACCCGCTGACCTTCGAGAACGTGCGCGTGCCGCGCGAGAACCTGCTGGGGGAGCGCGGCAAAGGTTTCGCCTCGTTTCTCAAGACGCTCGACGAGGGTCGAGTGGCTTTCGCAGCCCTCTGCACGGGAGCCGCGCAGGGCTGCCTCGAAGAGGCGCTACGGTACGCGAAAGAGCGCGTCGTCTTCGGCCGGCCGATCGGCGACAACCAGCACATCGCCTTCATGATCGCCCGCATGCAGGCTCGCGTGCACCAGGCCCGGCTCGTCACCTACGACGCTGCTCAGCGCATCGTCGCCGGCACGCCGTTCTCGATGGAGGCGAGCATCGCCAAGCTCGTGTCGAGCGAAGCCGCCATGGCAAACGCCCGTGATGCGAGCCACGTCTTCGGCGGCTACGGCTTCTTGAACCAGAATGCGGTCGCACGGCACTACCGTGACTCGAAGATTCTCGAGGTCGGCGAAGGCACGACGGAGGTGCAGCTCATGATCATTTCGCGACAGCTGGGGCTCGAATGACAGGCCGCCGCATCAAACAGCGCGGCCTCTGGTTCGAGGAGTTCGAGGTGGGGGCGACCTACGTGCACGCGCCGGGACGCACCGTGACCGAGGCCGACAATGTGCTGTTCACCACCATGACGATGAACACGCAATCGCTGCACCTCGACGCCGCGTGGTCGGCACAGCAACCCTTCGGCGAGCGGCTGGTGAACTCGATGTTCACGCTCTCGACCATGGTCGGAGCATCCGTCGCCCAACTGACCCAGGGCACGATCGTGGCGAACCTCGGTTTCGGTGCCGTCGCCTTTCCGCACCCGGTGGTGCACGGCGACACCCTGTACTTCGAGACGCTCGTCGAGAGCAAGCGGCTGTCAGAGTCGCGCCCCGGGCAGGGCATCGTCGTGCTGCACCACACCGCGCGCAATCAGGATGGCATCGTAGTGGCGACAGCCGAGCGATCGGCGCTCGTCTGGTGCGAGGGCGCGCAGCCGTGAGTTTCGATCTCGGCCCCGCGCTGCTGTTCTGCCCGGCTGATCGCCCCGATCGCTACCAGAAGGCCGCCGAACGAGCAGACGCGGTCATCCTCGATCTCGAAGACGCCGTCGCCGCGGCCGACAAGGTGGATGCTCGCCGCGCGCTGCTCGAGCATCCCCTCGATGCGGCCAGGACGATCGTGCGGGTCAACGCTCGCGGTACCGATGACCATACGCTCGATCTCGCCGCACTCGAGCAGACGGCCTACCGCACGATCATGCTGCCCAAGGCGGTCGATGCCACGGGGCTCGAGAGCTACTCGGTCATCGCCCTGTGCGAGACGGCGGTGGGCGTGCTCGCGAGCGAGGCGCTCGCAGCGCAGCCGCACGTCGTCGCGCTCATGTGGGGGGCCGAAGATCTCGTCGCGTCACTGGGCGGCTCATCGAGCCGTCATGACGACGCCCGCTATCGCGATGTCGCGGTGCACGCGCGGGCCCGCACCCTGCTCGCCGCCGGCGCTCACGGCAAAACTGCGATCGACGCGGTGCATATCGACATCGCCGATCTCGACGGTCTCGGGGCTGAGGCGCGCGACGCTGCCGCTCAGGGCTTCGCAGCGACGGCGTGCATACATCCCTCACAGGTCGAGACAGTGCGCGCTGCGTATCGGCCGAGTGAGGACGAGATTCGAGATGCCCGTGCGATCGTCGACGCGGCGGCTGGAGCCGCCGGTGTCTTCACGCTCGACGGCCGCATGGTCGACGAGCCGGTCGTGCGCCACGCCCGCCGCGTGCTGCAGCGCGCCGGAGTCTCATCGTAGCGAGCGGGTCGGGCTAGGGACCGAATGACGTCATCGAGAACACGTCGAAGAGACCTTGGACGATGACGACGGTGATCCAGATGCCGACGGCGAACCCCGCGACGATGGTGGCTATCGTGATCCACATCGGCGCGATGCCTCGTCCGGTGCGGCGCTTGACGACGACCGAACGGCCGATCGTGTAGACGGCGTAGCTGACGGCGAGGGTCAGGAAGATCCAGGCCCAGTGGAACGGCTGTGGCACGCCACGGCGCTGCAGCTCGCGCCAGTCGAGGTAGGCGAACCAGAACATGAGCCCGGTGCCGATCCAACCGAACGCGATGAGCACGAGGTAGGCGGGCGAGAACAGCACCGAGTAGGCCCCGAAGCCGGTCGGGTCGGCGAGGCTCGCGTCGATGACACTCGACCAATCCATGAAGAATATCGGCAGTGCCTGTACGACCGGAAGTGCCAGGATCAGCCAGATCCACAGCGTGTAGGGGTCGGTACCGTCGGGAGCCTTCAGAGTGGATGCCGGTTGCTCGCGCGAGTACGGGCTGGGTGCCGCATACGGGTCGGGCCGAGGTTCGATGGGCTCGGAGGCGGTCACGGGGTCTCCTCGAAAGTGTTGACCATGG
>DIUS01000002.1:18713-28011 GCA_002423075.1 Microbacteriaceae bacterium UBA6152 | reverse complement strand
GGCGACGAGTTCTCGACCAACCCGACCCCCTCGCCGAGTCCGACCCCGAGTCCGTAGCGGCGGTACGCTGACACGGGGCGTGTAGCCCTGGAGCCCCTCAGCGGGCTCGGCCGGCTTGGCGCAACTGGTAGCGCACCCGACTTGTAATCGGGCGGTTGGGAGTTCGAGTCTCCCAGTCGGCACTGTTCGCGACGCGATGCGTCGCTGAGTTCGTCTCTCTACCCCTCAGTGAAGGTCATGGCGAGTTGATCCCAGCGTGACGCGATGCGTCACGCCCAAGGTCGCGACGCACTGCGTCGTGACCCCCTTACGGGGGNNCCAGCGGCTGGGGGGCCGCAAGTTCGCCGACCATTGGGGGGAGGGCAAACGTGATGCACTCGACGCATCGAGAGCGCGAGAGCGAGGTCATCGACCTCGGCAGCTCGGTCACCGTGATGACCCTCGCCTCGGCGATTCTGCTCGCCGTGATCGTCGCTCTCGGGGCCGTCACGGTCACGCCGGCCGGCGCGCAGTCGGCGGGAGACAACCAGGCCGTCGCGCCGAGCGCGACGAGCGAGCCAGCACCGACGGTGCTCTCAGAACAACCAGGTTCGAGCTCTCAGCCGGTCGGCGGCGACGCCAGCCCTGAACCTTCGGCGACGGGCCGCGTTGATGACGGTGCTGCCGCGCCCCTCTCGCCCGGATCCGCCGGGGTACCCTCGATCGCCCGCCCGCAACCGAGCACCCCCGTGGCGCCGTTTGCCGCGCAGCCCGCTCCGTTCGGCACGCCGACCTCGACCCCGAGCCCGACCAGCCCCTCATGCCCCGCCGCGATCACTGGTCAGACCGCCGGAGCGCCCGGCGTGATCTCACCCCTCGGCGTCGGCGGAACCACGAGCGACGACCTGCAGTCGTTCGCCGAGGGCTACAACGCCATCCGCGTCGCGAACTGCCTGGCGCCGGTGCCGTTCGCGAACATCCGCTACGACAGCTGCATGGAGCTGCGTCTGTTCTGGATGGCCGAAGACCCGAGCCTCGACCCGATGAGCGCGTGGGGCCACATCGGCTCGCAGCGTTCTGATGGATTGCCGAGCGTCGGGTGCGACGGCAACCTTGCCGGCGGCAGCAACAACACCGGCGCGAGCGTTGCGCAGAAGTGGTGGGACTCGACGGGCCACCGCACCTCGCTGTACAAGCCGACCTATACGGGCAGCACCGCCAACGCCTGCATTCTTTTTGCCGCCACTCACGGTGGTGTTCCGAATGAACCGTATGTCTTCTTGCGAGCAGCCGCTCGTTGGACGACCTGTTGAACCACTAGTACGGCGCTCCGGGGGGAGCGATGAGACCGGGGGGCCTCACGATGCTGCGCACGACCACTACTCTGACGACGCTTGCCGCCGCGCTGCTCGTCGCTGCGACCCTGTCAACCGGCGCGTTCGCGGCTAGCGGCGGAGTCGACCCGGGTGCCGTGACGAGTGCTCGTGCGCACGAGGCCTCGTCGACATCGGCCCCGCTGGTGCCGCAGCAGACGACCGACTCGGTCGACGGACCGACTCCGAAGGCCACGCACCTCGTTGCGACCTCGACGACGGAGACCGACGCCGCAGAGGCCGAGCGACTGGCCGCGTCGACGACGGTGACCGAGTCCACGACGAGCACCACCGTCGTGCGGCCGCAGCCGACGACTCCCGCGGCACCTCTGGCAGCGCAGCCGGCACCGTTCAGTTCTGCGAGCCCGGTGCCGAGCGACCCCGCCTGCGCGACCGCGATCACGGGCACGACGCCCGGTGCGCCGAGCCGCACGTCGCCGTTGGGCGTGGCGGGCACGACCAGTGCAGACCTGCAACTCTTCGCCGTCACCTACAACGCNNTGCATGGAAGACCGCCTGTTCTGGATGGCCGAAGACCCGAGCACCGACCCGATGAGCGCGTGGGGCCACATCGGCTCGCAGCGCTCTGATGGGTTGCCGAGCGTCGGGTGCGACGGCAACCTCGCCGGCGGCCTCAACAACGACGGTGCGATCGTGGCGCAGAAGTGGTGGGACTCGACGGGCCACCGCACCTCGCTGTACAAGCCAACGTTCGCCGGCAGCACCGCCCGCGTCTGCATCATGTTCGCGATGACGCACGGTGGCGTGCCCGACGAGCCGTATTCATTCACGCGCAGCGCCTCACGCTGGGTCGACTGCTAGCCAGCGCTGGCTAGGCTGGCTCGCGCGGGCGTCAGCGCGGCGGCTGCAGAGAGGCCGATCGTGGAGTCGACACTGCGCTGGGGAATCTTGGCGACCGGGCACATCGCGCACACCTTCGCCGGTGACCTGCGCGATGCAGGCATCACCATGACCGCGGTCGGGTCCCGCGCGCCCGGAGCGGCCGAGGCGTTCGCGGCCGAGTTCGGCATCCCCACCGCGCACGGCAGCTATGAGGCACTTGTCGCCGACCACGACGTCGACGTCATCTACGTCGCGACCCCCCACCCGATGCACCTGTCGAACGCGCTACTCGCGATCGATGCGGGCAAGCACGTGCTCGTCGAGAAGCCCTTCACGATGTCGCAGCATCAGGCGCGCGCCATCGCCGAGCGGGCCTCCGCCCAGGGCGTCGTCGCGATGGAGGCGATGTGGACGCGCTACCTGCCGCACATGGTGCGGTTGCGAGAACTGCTCGCTGACGGCGCCATCGGGGATGTTCGCACGGTGATCGCCGACCACACCCAGTCTCTGCCCACCGACCCGACCCATCGGCTGCAGAATCCGGCGCTCGGCGGCGGCGCGCTGCTCGACCTCGGCATCTACCCGGTGTCGTTCGCGGTCGATGTGCTCGGTCTGCCGACGGCGGTTCAGGCGCACGCGACCATGACCGCCACCGGCGTCGATCGGCAGACGGCCATGGTGTTCGTGCACGAGGGTGGCCGGCAGTCGGTGCTGCACTGCGCGCTCGATACCGCGGGGTCGAACCGCGCCGTGGTGCTCGGCACGACCGGAGCACTCGAGATTGACCGCGTCTGGTACACACCCACCTCATTCACGCGATATGACCGCGACTGGAACCCGGTTGAGCGGTTCGACGAGTGCGTCGCGACGCGCGGCATGCACTTTCAGGCGCTCGAGCTCGAGCGGCGCGTGCGCGGCGAGGCGCCGTCGAGCCTGCCGATCGACGAGACGGTCGCGATCATGGGTGTGCTCGACGAGGTGCGACGGCTCATCGGTCTGGAGTATCCGCAGCAGTAGCGCCTGGGTGCGTCTCGGTCTCTGCTCGGTATCATGTCCCAATGACTGAGCCCGAGCAGCCCCTCAGCCGACGCGCCGCGCGCGAGGCCGAGGCGGCGTCGCGACGGCGGGGCAGGAAGAGCGAGCAGTCGGCGACCTCGCCGCCCGAGCCTCCCACCGAGGCGCTTCCTGTTGGGCTCGCCCCCACCGAAGCTGTGGCGGTTGGCCTCACCCCGACTGAGGTACTGAGCGCGTCGGACATGCGGGCCATGCCGACCGTGGAGCCCGCTGCGCCCACCGAGGTGCTGAGCGCGGCTGACGGGGTCTCTGAGCAGACCGACGGCACGAAGCCCGCCACCGGCATCGGCGCGTTCGTGCGCCAGCACCCCCGTGCGGTGCTGACGACCGCGCTCTCCGTCGCTTTCCTGCTGCTCGGCTCGGGCGCTGTCTTCGCGGGCATCGCTGTGGGGTCGGCGCAGGCCGCACCCGTGCCGGTGCCGACCGTGACCGCGACGCCTGAACCCGACCCGCGAACTCTGCCGGGCACGATCGCCGCCCCGAGCCGTCTGCGTACGTGCTCGATCGCCTCGCTCGCCCGCGATGAGCGCCTCAACGAGTTCTTCGGCTCGGTCGTCAACGCCACGACGGGCGAGGTGCTGTTTGACCGTCAGGCCGATCGCGCCGTGCGAACGGGCAGTGTGCTCAAGGTGATCACGGCGGCCGCGGCGCTCGCCGCACTGGGCCCCGATCACCGCATGACGACGCGCGTCGTTACGGGCTCGACCCCCGGCACCGTCGTGCTCGTCGGTGGCGGCGATGCCACCCTGAGCCGGCTGCCCGCGGGCCAGGAGAGCATCTACCGCGGTGCCCCCAAGCTCTCTGACCTCGCCGCGCAGACCGTCGCGGCCTACGCGGCAGCGAATCCGGATGCCCCCGGCATCACGTCGCTCGTGCTCGACTCGACGTTCTGGAACCCGGCCGACAACTGGCACGAGACCTGGAACCGTGACCGCATCGCCGCGGGGTACCAGGCCCCGGCGACCGCTCTGATGGTCGACGGCGACCGCAACGATCCGCGGGCCCAGACGAGCGCTCGCTCTACCGACCCGATCGCGCGTGCCGGCCAGTGGTTCGCGCAAGCGCTCGCCGACGCGGGCAACCCGGCCGGCGTGCCGACGATCAGCACGGGCGCCGCCGTGGGTGGAACTCTTCTCGGCCAGGTACAGTCGCAACCGGTCAGCACACTGATCGGTCAGCTTCTCCCCAACAGCGACAACACGCTCGGCGAGATGCTCGCCCGCGCTGTGTCGAAGAAGATCGGTCTCGACGGCTCGACCGCGTCGCTGACGCAGGCCATCACGGGCGCCCTGGACACCTATGGCGTTCCGACCGACGGTCTCATCATCAAAGACGGATCGGGGCTCGCGACCGACAACGCGGTGCCGGCCCGCTACATGGCCCAGTTGTTCGCCGTCATCAACGCGCGCGGCAACAATCTCGGCATCATCATGGATGCTCTTCCGGTCGCCGGGCAGAGCGGCACGCTCGCCAGCCGCTTCACCGGTTCGAATGCGATCGCCCGGGGCAACGTGACCGCGAAGACCGGCTGGCTGAGGTCGGCCTACTCGCTCTCCGGAGTGATCCGCGCCGCAGACGGCACTCCGCTCACGTTCGCGTTCTACTCGATCCGCACGGGAATACCCGAGTCGGCCAAGGCCGCTCACGACACGCTCGCCGCGGCGATCTTCACCTGCGGCGACAACCTCTCGAACAACTGACCCAGCTCGGCAACGGAGGCGGTATGGCTCGCGCTCTCTTCATCATCGACGTGCAGAACGACTTCACCGAAGGCGGTGCGCTCGGCGTCGATGGCGGCGCCGCCGTGGCCTCGGCGATCACCGAGCATGTTCGCGAGCATCCCGATGACTACGACGTTGTGATCGCGTCACGCGACTGGCACGACCCCGACAACGACAACGGCGGTCACTTCGCTCTCGAGGGCGACCCCGACTTCGTCGTGACCTGGCCGCAGCACTGCATGGCGGGCACCGACGGCGCCGAATATCACCCCTCGATTGACACGGGCCTCATCGACATCCACGTGCGCAAGGGACAGGGGGTTCCGGCCTACTCGATTTTTGAGGGCACGACCGACGACGGCCGTGGCATCGTCACTGCGCTTGATGAGCTCGGCGTGACCGACGTCGATGTCGTCGGCATCGCGACCGACTACTGCGTGCGCGCCTCGGCTCTCGACGCTCTCGCGGCCGGTCGGCGCGTGCGAGTGCTGACCGACCTGGTTGCGGGCGTCGCGCCCGGCTCGACCGAGGCGGCGCTGCGCGAGCTGGCGGCCGCGGGTGCGACGGTCGAGCCGGCCTCGCCCTGACCGTCGACCCCGGCGTCCCCCTTCTAGCGTCTCTCACAGTTTCGGACACCTCGTACGCACTCGTCAGTGCGAGGTGTCGCGAACAGTGCGAAGCAGGGGGCGAGAGCTGGTGACGAGGCTCAGACCAGCAACTGGTGCTTCGCGAGGTCGCGGTAGAGCGGCACGTCACGCACGAGTTCGCTGTGCGTGCCGACTCCGACGACCTGCCCATGGTCGAGCACGACGATCTGGTCGCTGTCGACCACGGTCGACAGGCGGTGCGCGATGACGATGAGAGTGCGGTCTTCGGCGACAGCGTCGATCGCCTCGCGCATGCGCTGCTCGTTGACCCCGTCGAGCGATGACGTCGACTCGTCGAGCAGCAGAATGGGCGGTGCGGCGAGCAATGCGCGGGCGATCGCAAGGCGCTGACGCTCGCCGCCCGACAGCATCACACCGTCTTCGCCGACCTGCGCATCGAGCCCCCGCCCGTCGCGGTCGAGCACCTCACCCAGGTTGACGCTGCGCAGCACGGCCGCGCACTGCTCGTCGGTCGCGCCGGGCGTGCCGAGCAGCAGGTTGTCGCGCAGGGTGCCGGCGAGCACGGGGGCATCTTGCTCGACGTAGCCAATCTGACCGCGCAGCGCGTCGCGCTCGAGCGCCCTGATGTCGCCGCCTCCCATGCGGATGACGCCCTCCGTCGGGTCGTAGAACCGCTCGATGAGCGAGAGAACCGTGCTCTTGCCAGCTCCGCTCGGCCCAACGAGCGCGGTGCGCGAGCCCACCGGCACGGTGAACGTCACGCCTCGAAGAACAGTCTTGTCGCGCACGTCGTCGCCGACGACCTCAGCCACGAGCTTCTCGGCCTCGGTGCGGTGCGCCGCCTCGGGGTAGCTGAAGTGCACTCTCTCGAAGGTGATCGCGGCGGAGTCGACGGTCGCCGCGGCGGGCACGACGGCGCCGTCGCCCTCGGTCTCGCTCGGCAGCGCGATGATCTCTTGGATGCGGCCGAGCGCGCCGAGCGCGGCATTGACGCTTGTGATTGCGCCGAAGGCCTGTCCGAGCGGGCCGATAAGCAGGAACAGGAAGAGGATGAACGCCACGAGATCGGCGACGCCGATGGCTCCCGAGGCGACGCGGAAGCCGCCCACCCCGAGCACGACCAAGAACGACACCTGCAGCGCGATCGACGAGATCGGCACGACGAGCGCCGAGATCTTCGCGACCTTGATGCCCTGCTCCCAGGCCCCGACGGCGTTTTCGTCGACGACCGAGATCTCGCGCTCGGTCGCATTCGCCGCGCGCACGGTCCGTACCGACGAGATCGAGCGCTCGACGGCCGCGGCGAGGTCGCCGACCTTCTCCTGCGCCTTGCGGCTGGCGATGCGGATGCGCTGTGACAGCACGACGACCGTGACGACCGATACGGCGATGACCAGCACCGTCAAGCCGAGCAGGGTCGGGTCGATGATGATCATGGCGATGAGCGCACCAACGAAGGTGAGACTGCCGCCGATGGCCTCGACGAGGCCTTGCGTGAGCACGGCCCGCAGCAGCGTCGTGTCGCTGCCGACCCGACTGACCAGGTCGCCCGTGCGGCGCTGATCGAACTCGCTGATCGGCAGGTGCAGCATGCGGCGCACGAGTGCGCGGCGGCTCGAGAGCACGACGCCTTCGCCCGTACGCTGCAGCAGGTAGTGGCCGAAGCCGCTCAGCAGCGCCCCGGCGACGACGAGCGCGACAAGCACCGCGACGAGCGGCCCGAGGTCGCCGTCGTTTTCGACGACCGTGATGACCTGGCTCACGAGCAGGGGCTGAGCGAGCGAGGCGGCGGCACCCAGAATGCTGATGACGATGACCCAGCCGAGCACCACGCGGTGTTCGAGGAGGTACGGCAGAAGCTGGCTGAACGTGGCGCGCGGCCCGTCGTCAACAGGGCGGCCGAAGCGGCGGCGGGGGGGATCGGGAGTGGTCACGCTCTCATCTTCTTCCGTGCTTCTTGTGCACTGCCTGACGACTGACGCCGAGCGCGCTCGCAATCATCTGCCAGCCGTACCCGAGCGACCTCGCTCGACGGACCTGCGTAGCCTCCGCGCGCTCGGCCTCGCGCTTCAGCTCGGCAAGTGCCCGCAAGGCTCGCAGCGGGTCGTCGTCTCCTGCCTCGCCGGCAAGAGTGCGCAGGGAGTTGACCATGTGTCAACCTTAGTTGACGTGCGGCCAATTTGTCAATCTAGGTTGACGAGCCTAGGCGGGTGTCGGCAACCGGGTCTAGGCTTTTCTCTCGTGCCTGAGCCCGTCATTACCGCCAGCCAGCTGACCAAAACCTACGGCGACTTCACGGCTGTCGACTCGATCGATTTCGAGGTCGCCCCGGGTGAGTCGTTCGGCCTGCTCGGGCCGAACGGTGCGGGCAAGTCGACGACCATGCGCATGGTCGGGGCGGTATCGACGCGCACGAGCGGTAACTTGAGCATCCTCGGCCTCGACCCGAACGATCACGGCCCCGATATCCGCTCGCAGCTCGGCGTCGTGCCGCAGCAGGACAACCTCGATCAAGAACTGCGCGTGCGCGACAACCTGCTCGTCTACGGCCGCTACTTCGGCCTGCCGCGCGCGGTCGTCGCCGAGCGGGCGGATGCTCTTCTCGAGTTCGCGCAACTGGCCGAGCGCCGCACGTCGAAGGTCGACGACCTCTCCGGCGGGATGAAGCGCCGCCTGACGATCGCACGCGCGCTCATCAATGAGCCGCGCATCCTGCTGCTCGACGAGCCGACCACGGGTCTCGACCCGCAAGCGCGGCACATTCTCTGGGACCGCCTGTTTCGCCTCAAAGAGCAGGGCACGACGCTCGTGCTCACGACGCACTACATGGACGAGGCCGAGCAGCTGTGCGACCGGCTCGTCGTCGTCGACAAGGGCCGCATCATGGCCGAGGGCTCGCCGGCGTCGCTCATCCGTGAGTACTCGAGCAAAGAGGTGCTTGAGGTGCGCTTCGGCAGCGACAAGAACGCCGAAATCGCCGCGAGGATCGCCGACATCGGCGAGCGGCACGAGGTGCTGCCCGACCGCATCCTCATCTACACGAGCAATGGCGAGGCCGAGCTCGAGCAGATCACGCACCGCGGGCTGCAGCCGATCACCTCGCTCGTGCGCCGGTCGAGCCTCGAAGACGTCTTCTTGCGCCTCACGGGCCGGAGCCTAATCGAATGACCCTCCCCCCGCCCGCCGATTCGATGCGGGACACCGCTGCTGAGCATCCCGAAACCGCACGCGCACTCGCCGGCGGCGTCGCCCCGCGCCGCTGGGGCTCGTGGTACATCGCCGAGCACCGCATCCGCGCCATGAAGGGCTATGCGGGCGACGCGATCTTCCAGAGCTTCGGCAACCCGCTCATCTACCTCTTTGCGCTCGGGGTGGGGCTCGCGAGCCTCGTGCCGCAGGGCATCGGTGGCGTCAGCTATCTGCAGTTCGTGGCGCCAGCACTCATGGCCACGGCGGCGATGACGGTCACCGCAAACGAGACGAGCTACCCGGTGCTCATGGGGTTCAAATGGAACCCGATCTTTTTCGGCATGAATGCCGCACCCATCTCGGGGGCGCAGATTGTCAACGGCATGATGATCCACATCGCCCTGCGCGTGGTCGTGACCGTGTCGATCTACTTCGGCGTGATCATGCTCTTCGGCGGTGTGCCGGCCGGGACAGGCTGGCTCGCTATCGGTGCGGCCACTCTGACCGGCAT
>DIUS01000002.1:0-18654 GCA_002423075.1 Microbacteriaceae bacterium UBA6152 | reverse complement strand
CCGCTCGAGCAGCTACCGATCTACCTGCAACCGATCGGCTGGATCTCGCCGCTCTGGCACGGCACCGAGCTCGGCCGCGTGGCGAGCTACGGCCTCGACGAGCCGATTTGGCTCACGGCCACGCACGTCGGCTACCTCGCGACTCTGTTCGTGGTTGGTCTTTGGGCGACACGCAATCACTTCACGAAGAGGTTGAACAAGTGAGCGCGGCGACGATCTCAGACCAGGGCGCGCTGCAGCCGCGCCGCAGTGCGCTGTACGCCGGCAACACCGGTGCGGTCATCCATCGGGGCTTGCTGGCGACCCGCAGCACCAACTACCTGGTCGTGCTCAGCGGATTCTTCGAGCCGGTGTTCTACCTGCTCTCGCTCGGCATCGGCTTCGGTGCACTCGTCGGCAGCGTGCAAACCTCGACCGGGCAGGAGGTGTCGTACGCGGCCTTCATCGCTCCGGCCCTGCTCGCCGTGTCTGCGATGAATGGGGCGGTCTACGACTCGACCTGGAACGTCTTCTTCAAACTCAATTATTCGAAGCTCTATCAGGGCATGCTCACGACATCGCTCGGCCCGCTCGACGTAGCTCTCGGGGAGATCTTCTTGGCTCTGCTGCGCGGCGCGATGTACGCCGTCGGCTTCATGGTGATCATGCAGGCGTTCGGGCTCAACCTTGCGTGGACGGCACTGTTGGCCCTGCCGGCCGTGCTGCTCATCGCGTTCGGTTTCGCGAGCCTCGGCATGGCGATCACGAGCTACATGAAGACCTTCCAGCAGATGGAGTGGGTCACGTTCATCATGCTGCCGATGTTCTTGTTCTCGGCGACCTTCTACCCGATCACGGTGTACCCCGAGGCGATCCAGTGGGTGATTCAGGCACTGCCGCTGTGGCACGCCGTCGAGCTCGTGCGCGGGCTCACAACGGGAGCGCTGTCACCGATGATGCTCGTGCATGTCGGCTACTACCTTGTCATGGTCGCGATCGGCATCGTCTTCACGACGAGCCGGCTGCGCGCGCTCTTCCTGAAGTAGCTAGGCGCGGATCGACCGCAGCATGCGGGCCGTCGCGAGTGCGGCCTCGGCGGCCTCGGCGCCCTTGTCTTCGCGCGAGCCCGGAAGGCCCGCACGGTCGAGGCCCTGGGCCTCGTCGTCGAGCGTGAGCACGCCGAATCCCACCGGCTTGCCGGTGTCGAGCGCGACCCGGGTCAGACCGTCGGTCGCGGCGGCGCTCACGTATTCGAAGTGGGGAGTGCCGCCTCGGATGATCACGCCGAGCGCCACCACAGCATCCGCCCCCGCCTCGAGTGCGGCCTTGCTCACCACGGGCAGTTCGAACGACCCCGGCACGGCGTACTCGACCACGGTGGCGCCGGCGGCATCGAGCACGCGGCGGGCACCGGCCTTGAGGCCCTCGCTGATCTCGGTGTGCCACTGGCCAGCGACGATGGCGATCGTGAGGCCCGTGCCATCGGTGTCGAGGGTGGGGGATCCGGTGCCGCTCATGCAGACTTTCCTTCCAGCGTGGTGAACACGGGTGCGCTGGTGATGCTATCGGGCAGCCGGTGGCCCATGCGGTCGCGCTTGGCGTTGAGGTAGCCCTCGTTGTCGCTGCCGACGCCGACGACGAGCGGCACGAGCGAGGTGACGATCATGCCGTACTCGACGAGCTGACGCTGCTTTTCAGGGTTGTTGCTCAGCAGGCGCACCTTGCTGACGCCGAGGTCGCGCAGCATGTCGACCGCGGCCTCGTAGTCGCGCGCGTCAGCCGGGAGACCGAGCGCGAGGTTCGCGTCGAGCGTGTCGAACCCGTCTTCTTGCAGGCGGTATGCCTTGAGCTTGTTGATGAGCCCGATGCCGCGGCCCTCGTGGCCGCGCATGTAGAGCACGGCGCCGCCCTGGCGCTGAATGACGTCGAGCGCCGCGTCGAGCTGCGGCCCACACTCGCACTTGAGCGAGCCGAAAGCTTCGCCCGTGAGGCACTCGGAGTGCACGCGCACAATCATGTCGTCGTGTGGCATGCCGCTGACGATCGCCACATGATCGGCGCCGGTCTTGCGGTCGCGGTAGGCGCGCATCGAGAACGGTCCGTGCGAGGTCGGCACCGTGGTTTCGACCTCGAAGCTCACGCTGCTCGGCCTCGACGGCGGGGCGAGCGCTTCTATCGTCGGATTGTTCTCGAACGAGCCGGGCGCCCCGGCCTCGAGGTAAGCGATGAGGTCGACGATCGTGATGACGACGAGCCCCTCGCTCTGTCCGAACCGAATGAGTTCTGGCAAGCGCATCATGTCGCCGGTCT
Source organism: Microbacteriaceae bacterium UBA6152 (assembly GCA_002423075.1). Lineage (GTDB taxonomy): Bacteria > Actinomycetota > Actinomycetes > Actinomycetales > Microbacteriaceae > Microcella. The sequence continues at coordinate 16,365 of DIUS01000002.1, read as the reverse complement.
CGTCGATCACCTCGCCGATCGCGGCGACGGGCCTCAAGCCGGCCAGTCGCATGAGCTCGACGGCGGCCTCAGTGTGGCCCGCGCGCTCGCGAACCCCGCCCGCCTTGGCGCGCAGCGGCACGACATGGCCGGGGCGGTGCAGGCTCGCGGGAGTCGACTCGGGGTCGGCGAGCACGCGCAGGGTGCGCGCGCGGTCTCCGGCGCTGATGCCTGTTGTGAGGCCTTCGGCCGCGTCGACCGTCACCGTGTAGGCGGTGCCGCGAGGGTCTTCGTTGTGCATGACCATGAGCGGCAGCTCGAGGCCGTCGGCGATCTCGTCGGTCATCGGCGCGCACAAGAAGCCGCTCGTGTGACGAATCGACCACGCGATCCACTCGGGAGTCGCGAGCTGCGCCGAGATGATGACGTCGCCCTCGTTCTCGCGGCTCTCGTCGTCGGCGACGAGCACCGGCCTGCCTGCCCTCAAGGCCTCAAGGGCCTCAAGAATCGTTCCGATGCTCATGAGAGCGTCCTTTCCTCTGCGTCGGCGCCAGCGCCGAATCGCACCAGCCGCGCCACGTGGCGGGCAAGAATGTCGGTCTCGATGTTCGCCGTACTGCCGACGACCTTGCCGCCGAGGCTCGTGGCGGCGAGCGTCTCGGGAATGAGCGAGACCTCGAACCAGTCGTCGCCCGCGGCGCTGACCGTGAGGCTCACCCCGTCAACGGCGATCGAGCCTTTGTCGACCACGAGGGGAGCGTGCGCGGCATCGAGCGAGAACCGCAACACGCGCCAGTCGCCGTGCTCACGGCGGTCGAGCACTGTGGTCGTGCCGTCGATGTGACCCTGCACGATGTGACCGCCGAGCCGGTCGCCGACCGAGGCGGCCCGCTCGAGGTTGACCGCGTCGCCGATGGTCCAGTGCGAGATCGTCGACATCGCGAGCGTCTGACCCATGACGTCGGCCGTGAACCAGTCGTCGCCCTGGTCGGCGACCGTAAGGCACACGCCATTGACGCTGATCGAGTCACCGTGCGTGGCATCGCTGACGGCGAGCGGACCGTGCACGGTCAGTCGACCGGCGTCGCCGTTCGGCTCCCACCGCACGACGCGGCCCTGTTCTTCTATGAGTCCAGTGAACATGGTCAGGCTCCTTCTGCCAGTTGCTGCGGTCGGGCGACGACGAGCAGGTCGTCGCCGAGCGTCTCGATGCGGTGGATGCGCAAGCGGTGCGCCTCGTCTATGGTGGTCACTCCGAGCTCATCGAGGGCGACGCGCGGCCCGCCGATGAGCATCGGAGCGAGGTAGATCAGCACTTCGTCGACGAGGCCCGCGCGCACGAAGGCCGAGGCGAGCGTCGGGCCGCCCTCGACGAACAACCGGCGGATTCCCCGTGCGTCAAGGTCGCGCAGCCCCGCCTCGAGGTCGCGATGCCCGAGCTCGATGAGGCCCGCGGGGTGCTGCCGCAGCCGGGCGTCGGCCGGCACGGGCGTCGTGCCGAACACCACCGGCACCGGCTGCTGGGCGAGCAGCTCGCCGCCGTCGCCGCGCGCGGTGAGGCTCGGGTCGTCGGCGAGCACGGTTCCGGTGCCGACCGCGATCGCGTCGTGGGCGGCGCGCTGCTCGTGCACGCGTTGGCGCGATGCCGTGCCGGTGATCCACTGGCTCGTGCCGTCGACAGCGGCAGCGCGGCCGTCGAGACTCGCCGCCCACTTGACGGTCACCCACGGGCGACCGGTGCGCACGCTCGTCAGCCAGGGCAGCAGCAGCTCGGTCGCCTCATCGGCGAGCAGTCCGCCGATGACCTCGACACCAGCGGCCCGCAGGCGGTCGGCGCCGCCGCCCGCCACGGGGTTGGGGTCGTCGAGCGCGTAGACCACGCGGGTCACCCCGGCGTCGATAAGGGCCTGGGCGCAGGGGCCCGTGCGGCCCGTGTGATTGCACGGCTCGAGTGTCACGACGGCCGTGAGGCCTCGGGCGTCGGGAATGTGCGAGAGAGCATCCACTTCGGCGTGTGCGGTTCCCGCCCCGCGATGCCAGCCCTGCGCGACCATGGCGCCCGCCTCGTCGAGCAACACGCAGCCGACCTGGGGGTTAGCGCCGACTGCGGGGCCGTGCGTCGCCAAGCTGAGGGCGCGACGCATCGCCGACTCGAACCGATCGNNCGGCACGGCTGGTGCCGTGCGGGGCGCTGTCGTTGGTCATCCGGAGTCCTCAATCGATGCGGGGACGCTTCCGGGGTCGCTACGCTCGCGGCAGGCTACCGCCAGCGCGCTCCTCCCATCCGGACTCTCACCGTCGGTACCGGAATTCCACCGGTTCCACCGCTGCCGACTTGCGTCGACCTCGGGTCGCGGACTCTCACCGCCGGCTCGGACTTTCACCGACCCCGGAGCACGTACTGCTGTCAGAGTAGTCAACAGGCTGGCCTCTGGAGTATTCCCGAACGTTTGCTGGGAATGGTGTGAGATGCGCGAGGCGCGCAGAATGCGTAGCGTCGACAGCGCGTCCGCCACGTGAAGAGGAGCCATTCGTGACCACCCACATCATCGCCATCGACCAGGGCACCACGAGCACACGCGCCGTGGTCGTCGATCACGCCGGCGCGATCATCTCGGTCGGGCAGCACCCGCATGAGCAGATCTTTCCGAAAGCGGGATGGGTCGAGCACGACGCCCACGAGATCTGGATCAACACGCAAGAGGTCATCGGCATGGCGCTCGGCAAGGCCGGGCTCACCCGACACGACGTCGCTGCGATCGGCATCACCAACCAGCGTGAGACGGCGGTCGTCTGGGATCGCGCCACCGGCGACCCCGTCTACAACGCGATCGTGTGGCAAGACACCCGTACCCAGCCGCTCGTCGACACACTCGCGGCCGACGGGGGAGTGCGCCGGTTCGCCGGCATCACGGGCCTGCCGCTCGCCACCTACTTCAGCGCCACCAAGATCGCGTGGATTCTCGACAACGTCGACGGCGCCCGCGCTCGCGCCGAATCGGGCGAGCTCGCCTTCGGCACGATCGACACCTGGCTGCTCTGGAACCTCACGGGCGGGGTCGACGGCGGCGTGCACGCCACCGATGTCACCAACGCCTCGCGCACACTGCTCATGAACCTCGAGACGCTCGACTGGGATGACTCGTTGCTCGCCGCCTTCGGCGTGCCGCGCTCGATGATGCCCGAGGTGCGGTCGTCGTCAGAGGTCTACGGGGTTGCGCGGTCGAGCTCGCTGCTGCGCGAGGTGCCCATTGGGGGCATCCTGGGCGATCAGCAAGCCGCCACCTTCGGGCAGGCGGCCTTCGACGCGGGCGAGTCGAAGAACACCTACGGCACAGGCAACTTCTTGATCGTGAACACAGGGGAAGAGCGCGTCGCCTCCGAGCACGGACTGCTCACGACCGTGGCCTACCGGGTCGGTGACGAGCCTGCCCGCTACGCCCTCGAAGGCTCGGTCGCCGTGACCGGCTCGCTTGTGCAATGGCTGCGCGACAACCTGCAGCTGCTCTCGTCGTCGGCCGAGGTCGAGACGCTCGCCGCCTCGGTCGAGGATTCGGGCGGGGCTGTCATCGTGCCGGCTTTCAGCGGCCTGTTCGCCCCCTACTGGCGACCGGATGCTCGCGGCGCCATCGTCGGACTCACCCGGTTCATCACGCGCGCGCACCTGGCCCGCGCCGCCCTCGAGTCGACGGCCTTCCAGTCGCGCGAGGTCTTCGACGTGGCGCAGGCCGCGATTCCCGTGCCGATCAGCGAGCTGCGCGTCGACGGCGGCATGACGGCCAACGATCTGCTCATGCAGTTTCAAGCCGACATCCTCGGTATTCCGGTCGTGCGGCCGCGCATCATCGAGACGACGGCCCTCGGAGCGGCCTATGCCGCAGGGCTGGCCGTCGGCTTCTGGTCGTCGCGCGACGAGCTGCGCGAACTGTGGGGCGAAGACCGTCGCTGGGAGCCGGCGATGGCCGATGACGAGCGCGACCGCCGTCTGCGCGTCTGGAAGAAGGCGGTTACTCGCACGTTCGACTGGGTCGACGACGACACCCGCTGATCTGCGGCCCGACCCGGCCCGCCCGGCCCGCCCGCGTCGGGCACGGCGACTTCTGCGTGAGTGTCTGTTCGCAACTCAGGCTGAGCGGCCAGATGTGATCTCTTCTCGCCGCCCTTCGGCCCTGCCAGCATGAGTTGCGAACGGCACTCCGTCACAGTGAACCTGAATTGCGCGGGAGTACTCCAGTCGTGCAGAGGCGCTTCTCGACGCGCGCGAACCGTGCACAGTGCTGCGATGGATGCCCTCACCGCGTTTTCCGTCCGTTCGACAGCAAGCCTCACTCGGCGCGAACTGCTCGCACTCGGAGTGCGGCCTCGTGCCATCGCTGCGGCCGTGCACGCAGACATCATCATCAGGGCGCGCCGCGGGGTGTACTGCCCCGCCAGCACCCCTCGACATATCGTCCGCGCGCTCCGCGTGGGAGGTCTCGCCGCTTGCACGACGGCCGCAGAGAGTTGGGGACTGTGGGTGCCTGAGCAGCGCGTGACTGAGGTGTGGCTGCCGCGCCAGGCCTCGCGTCTCCGGAGTCCAGACAGTCGTCGTGTGGCGCTTGCCCACGCCGACCGTTCCCGTCTGCGCACTCATTGGCACCCGCTGCATGACCCGCGTTCAGCCGAATCCTGGCGTGTCGGCCGGTTCGACGCGGTCGCGCAGTGCTTGGGGTGCCTGCCCCGCGAGTACGCCATCGCGGTGCTCGACAGTGCTCTGCAGACCGGTGCGGTCGGTCCACATGAACTGACCGCACTCGAAGAGGTCGTGCCAGCCGGAAGGCGAACGTGGGTGCGCCAGGCCGACGGTCGGGCGGGTTCGGGCACGGAGTCACTCGTACGGCTCGCGCTGCAAGACGCCGGCTTTCGGGTGACGCCGCAGGCCAGCATCGCGGGCGTCGGAAGGGTCGACCTGCTCGTGGGAACCCGGGTAGTCGTCGAGGTCAACAGCGAGAAGTGGCATTCGACTCCGGAGCAGCGGGCCGAAGACTATCGACGCGATCTCGAATTGAGTCGCCTGGGTTATGTGGTCGTGCGTGTGAGCTACCACCAGGCCGTGAATCAACGGCAGGTCGTGGTCGCTGCGGTTGCGAGCGCCGTGAGGACAAGTCGTTCAGTGCGCGCGGCCCGTCGACATCGGCGTTCGTAACTCAGGCTGAGAGACCGCAGGTGCGTATGTAACGCAGCACGCCACGCGGCACGACCTGAGTTGCGAAAGGCTTGATACACACAGCGGGTGCCCGCTCGAGCCCAGCGGCCGAGATGTGCGGGCAGGGCGAATAGACGGGTGACGCAGGGCACCTCGGCGGGCACATCGGCTACCGTCCCCTCGGCCGTGTCGGTGATGGTGTTGCGGGCTGCGCCGCGATCGAGCCAGATGCCGAGCATGCGTGCGTGGTGCGCGCCCGCGGCGTTGGTGCGCACGCGATCGCCCACGTATGTGCATCGCGTCGGCGCGACGCCGAACGGCGCGGCCGCAGCGTGGAAGATGCGCGGGTCGGGCTTCGTGACACCGAGATCGTCATGGGTGATGATGCCGAACCAGATGCCCGGCACCGCTCGCTCCATTGCGTCGAGTGCGGGCAGCACGTCGTCAAAGAGTGCCCATGACTCGCGGTACCTGAGCAAGTAGTCGTCGAACCAGGCGAGGGCCGCTGTCTCGTCGAGTGTCACACCGTGCTCGGCGCAGAGGTCGCGAGCCCGGGCGACACCGTGCCCGAGATAGTCGAGCTCGCCGGCGAGCTCACGCCAGCACCGGCCACTCGGAGCGTAGCTGCACCGTTCCGTGGTCGTCGCGGCGCAGTTCGCCGAGCCAGCCCCAGGGGTGTGCGCCTTCGCGATCGACCACCGAGCAGAGACCTTCGCCCTTCCAGCGGAACCCCACTCGCTGAGCGACAGTGGCCGAACCGACGTTGCCCGTGTAGCACTCCCACCGCAGCAGTTCGACGTCGTCGTGCGCGAAGATCCAGTCGAGCAGGCCCCGCACTGCCTCGGTCATGACACCTCGGCCGCGGTGCTGGGCGTCGAGCCAGTAGCCGACCGCCCCACGTGCGCGTTGCCACGAGACGACGCCCATGAGGGGAGCATCGACGTCACGGCGGATGCCGAAGACATGCTCGGTGCCGTCGCGCCACGCCTGCGGCACGAACTCGCCGACGAAGGCGGCGGCGTCGTCGGCCGAGTAGGGCACCGGCACCGTGGTGTAGCGCTGCAGCTCGGCGTCTTGGCATGCCGCGAACACCGCATCAATATCGTCCTCGCGCGGAGGCGACAGCACGAACCGCGCCGTTCGCAGGGTGACGGGCTCCATCACGCGCGGGGTAAGAACCCGAGCGCGTCGTAGACGCGCGCAAGCGTCGCATCAGCGATGACGGATGCCCGCTCTGCGTTGATCGCGAGCAGCCGGTCGAGCTCGGCGGGGTCGTCGAGCAGCTCCAGGGTGCGCTCGCGGATCGGCGAGAACGCGGCAACCACGGCCTCGGCGACCGCGGTCTTGAGCGCGCCGTACTGCAGGCCATCGAAAGTGCCGACGAGAGCATCCGTCGTCTCGCCGGTCAGCAGCGCAAGAATCGACAGCAGGTTCGACACTCCCGGCTTCGAGGCCGGGTCGTACGCGACGAGACCCGACGAGTCGGTCACCGCCGACTTGACCTTCTTCTCGAGCACCTTCGGCTCGTCCATGAGCCACAGGATGCCCGCGGGGCTCTCGCCCGACTTCGACATCTTCGACCCCGGGTTCTGCAGGTCGTAGATCTTCGCGGTCTCTTTCAGGATGCGCACCTCGGGCACCACGAGGGTGTCGCCGAAGCGCGCGTTGAAGCGCGCGGCGAGATCGCGCGTGAGCTCGATGTGCTGCCGCTGGTCTTCGCCGACCGGCACGACGACAGCGTCGTAGAGCAAGATGTCGGCCGCCTGCAGAATCGGGTAGGTGAACAGCCCGACCGACGCGGCATCGGCCCCGCCCTTCGCCGACTTGTCTTTGAACTGGGTCATGCGCGACGCCTCGCCGAACCCCGTGATGGTGTTGAGCACCCAGGCGAGCTGGGCGTGCGCGCTGACGTGCGACTGCACGAAGAGCGTCGAGTTCTCGGGGTCGATGCCCGCGGCGATGTACTGCGCGGCCGTGCGGCGAGTCTGCTCGCGCAGGGCTACGGGGTCTTGCGGCACGGTGATGGCGTGCAGGTCGACGACGCAGAACACTGCGTCGTGGGTCGCCTGCATGTCGCGCCACTGCAGCAGGGCACCGGCGTAGTTGCCGAGGTGCAGGCTGGCGGCACTGGGCTGCATGCCCGAGAACAGGCGGGGAAGACTCATGGGGAGATTCTTCCAGGCGCGCTGGAGCTTTGGCGATCGCATCGCGATCGTGCGACGCCAGCGCCGACGAGGCTGCGCCTCGTCGGTCGACGACAACTACGGCAACAGATAATCCACCACCACGGGTGCGTGGTCGCTCCAGCGCGTGTCCCACGAGGGCGCGCGGTCAACGGTGTACGACTGCACGGTCGCCGCGAGGGCGGGCGTCGCCACGTGGTAGTCGATGCGCCAGCCGGTATCGGTGTCGAAGGCCTGTCCGCGTTGCGACCACCACGTGTAGGGGCCGGGCACCTCGCCGGCATGCACGCGGCCGACGTCGACCCACCCGAGGCCGGGTCGCGTGACGCCGTCGACGCACTCGACGTCAGCATCCACAGGGCCGAAGAAGCGGTCGAAGTAGGCGCGTTCTTCGAGCAAAAAGCCCGCGTTCTTGCGGTTGCCCTTCCAGTTTTTGATGTCGAGCTCGCGGTGGCCGACGTTGAGGTCGCCGACGACGAGCGCGTACGGCGAGTGTGCGGCGAGCAACGGCAGCCGCTCGGTCATCGCCTCCAAGAACGTGTACTTCTCGACCTGCTTGGGGGTGTCGACCTCGCCGGAGTGCACGTAGCAGCTGACGACCGTGAGGGTCGTGCCGTCGATGTCGAGGTCGGCCTCGAGCCAGCGGCCGGCCGAGTCGAAGTCGTCNNTTGGCGGTCGCGGCATCGTGCACGACCGTCCAGTCGGGGCCGAGAAGCCCCGTGACGTCGTCGGTCGACGCCCGCACCTCTTGCATCGCGAGCACGTCGACATCGCGCGACGCGAGCCAGTCGCCCATGCCCTTGCGGTACGAGGCGCGGATGCCGTTGACGTTGACAGAGGCGATGCGCACAGTGGTCGGCATGCCTCGATTCTACGAGCGGCAACCGACAGCTCGCCGTGCAGGTCGAGCGTCAGGATCAGTCGCGACGCAGCAGCCTCGCGAGCCACGACCGCGAGTCGGGCTCCGGCTCGGGCTCGTTCGCCTTGACGAGCTCGCGAGCGCGCTCCAGCCGCTGCGCCGCGACCTTCTCGTCGAGTACGACCTGATCGTCGTCGACGCCGACCGCGATCCACGACGCACCGAGCAGTATCGCCTGGCACGCGAAGTTGAACCAGATGAGCAGACCCAGCAGTACGGCGAACGAGGCCAGCAGCGGGTTGTTGCTCGCGCCGCCGAGCAGGCTGCTGCCGAGCACCTTGAGGCCGCCCAGCGCGAGGGCACCGAGCAACGCGCCGCGCCAGAGGTGCTGCAGCGGAATCTTGACGCCCGCGAGCACGCGGTAGAGCATCCCGAGCACGAACGCATCGAGCAGGAACATGACGCTGAGCGTGACGGTGCGTCCCACGACGGTGCTGAGCGTCGAGTCGCGGATGCCCGCCCAGGCGAGCACGCCCTCCAGCGCGAGCGTGCCCACGACGGAGAGTCCGGCCGAGAGCAGCAGCAGTGCGCCGAAGCCGATCGCGAGGCCGAGGTCTTTGGCCTTGAGCAGAAGGAAGTTGGTGCGATCGGGCGGCAACTCGACGATGACGCGCACGGCGTCGCGAGCCGCAGCAAGCCAGTTGAGCGCCGCGAAGAGCAGCACGATGAGCGCGATGGCGCCCTGCCAGCCGAAGTTGCCGGCGGCCAGCAGAGTCTCAGGGTCGACGATGCCGTCGGCACTGTCGGTCTTGATGAGCCCCGGCACGGTCTGCGCGAGCACCTCGATGAGCGAGGCGCGCAGGCCGATGTTGTTCTGAATCACCAGCCCAGCGATCGAGAATCCCACCCAGAGCCCGCCGAAGACGGCGAAGATCGCTTGGAACGCGAGCCCCGACGCCAAGATCGGTCCACGCGATTCGGCGTAGTGCGTGAAGACCCGCACGGGCTTGAGCGCGGTGACCCACTCGACGGTGCGACCGATCCAGGCCATCACGCGGGCCCAGGCGCCCTGCGGCGCGGCGTCGTCGGGCTCAGTCACCCCGCCACCATAGCGAAGGCCCCGGGGTTGACTCCGGGGCCTGTCGCGAGATGTCGAGAAGTGCTACGGCGTGCCGCGCAAGATGGCTTGCTTCACCTCGGCGATGGCCTTCGTGACCTCGATGCCGCGCGGGCAAGCCTCCGAGCAGTTGAAGGTCGTGCGGCAGCGCCACACACCCTCTTTGTCGTTGAGGATGTCGAGACGTACCTGAGCCTGGTCGTCGCGGCTGTCGAAGATGAACCGGTGAGCGTTGACGATGGCGGCCGGGCCGAAGTACTGGCCGTCGGTCCAAAACACGGGGCACGACGAGGTGCAGGCGGCGCAGAGGATGCACTTGGTCGTGTCGTCGAAGCGCGCGCGCTCTTCGACCGACTGCAGGCGCTCTTTCTCGGGCTTCGAACTCGACTGCAGGAAGGGCTGCACCTGACGGTACGACGCGAAGAAGGGCTCCATGTCGACGATGAGGTCTTTCTCGAGTGGCAGGCCCTTGATCGCCTCGATGTAGATCGGCTTCGTGATGTCGAGGTCTTTGATGAGCGTCTTGCACGCCAGGCGGTTGCGGCCGTTGATGCGCATGGCGTCAGAGCCGCAGATGCCGTGGGCGCACGAACGCCGGAACGATAGCGTGCCGTCTTGGTCCCACTTCACCTTGTGCAGGGCGTCGAGCACGCGGTCGGTCGAGTACATCTGCACGTCGAAGTCTTGCCAGTAGGGCTCGGCGTCTTTCTCCGGGTCGAACCGACGGATGATGAGGGTGACGGTGAATTCTTGAATGGCGCCGACCTCGGCGGGCGTCTCGGTGGCGGTCGCCATCAGTACTTCCTTTCCATTGGTTGGTAGTGTGTGATCACGACGGGCTTCCAGTCCATGCGGATGTGGTCGCTCGCGTCGGCGCTGTGGGCATCGCCCGTGAGGTAGGCCATCGTGTGCTGCATGTAGTCGGCGTCATTGCGGTCGGGATAGTCGTCGCGCATGTGGCCGCCGCGGCTCTCTTTGCGGTTGCGTGCCGAGTAGACAACAACCTCGGCGATGTCGAGCAAGAAGCCGAGCTCGATCGCCTCGAGCAGATCGGTGTTGAACCGCTTGCCGCGGTCGTGGATGCCGATGTTCTGGTAGCGCTCACGCAGCGACTGGATGGTCTTCGTGACGCTCTCGAGGCTCTCCTCGGTTCGGAATACCTGGGCGTTCTTGTCCATCTCTTCCTGCAGCTCTTTGCGCAGCACCGAGACGCGCTCGGTGCCGTTCGACGTGCGCAGGCGCTCGACGAGCTCGCGCACCTCTTTGGCCGGGTCGGTCGGCATCGGCACGAAGTCGGCGCTATTCGCGTACTCGACCGAGTACTGGCCCGCACGCTTGCCGAACACGTTGATGTCGAGCAGCGAGTTGGTACCGAGGCGGTTCGAGCCGTGCACCGAGACGCACGCGCACTCACCCGCGGCGTAGAGGCCGGGGATCACGGTGTCGTTGTCGCTCAGCACCTCGGCCTTGATGTTGGTGGGAATACCGCCCATGGCGTAGTGGGCCGTGGGCATGACCGGCACGGGCTCGACGACGGGGTCGACGCCGAGGTAGGTGCGCGCGAACTCGGTGATGTCGGGCAGCTTGGTCTCGAGCACCTCGGCACCCAGGTGGGTGCAGTCGAGCAGCACGTAGTCCTTGTTCGGGCCCGCGCCGCGGCCTTCAGCGACCTCTTGCACCATGCAGCGCGAGATGATGTCGCGCGGCGCGAGGTCTTTGATCGTCGGGGCGTAACGTTCCATGAACCGCTCGCCGCTTGCGTTGCGTAGGATCGCGCCCTCGCCTCGGGCACCTTCGGTGAGCAGAATGCCCAGGCCGGCGAGTCCGGTCGGGTGGAACTGGAAGAACTCCATGTCTTCGAGCGGGATGCCCTTGCGCCAGATGATGCCGACGCCGTCGCCCGTGAGGGTGTGCGCGTTCGACGTCGTCTTGTAGATCTTGCCGTAACCGCCGGTGGCGAAGATGATGCTCTTGGCGTGGAACACGTGCAGGTCACCCGTGGCGAGTTCGTAAGCGACGACGCCCGCGGCCTTGCCTTCGTTCATGACGAGATCGAGCACGTAGAACTCGTTGTAGAACTCGATGCCGAGCTTGACGCAGTTCTGGAAGAGCGTCTGCAAGATCATGTGGCCGGTGCGGTCGGCGGCGTAGCAGGCGCGACGCACGGGGGCCTTGCCGTGGTCACGCGTGTGGCCGCCGAAACGGCGCTGGTCGATCTTGCCGTCGGGCGTGCGGTTGAACGGCAGGCCCATGTTCTCGAGGTCGTAGATCGCGTCGATGGCCTCCTTGGCGAGAATCTCGGCCGCGTCCTGGTCGACGAGGTAGTCGCCGCCCTTGACGGTGTCGAAGGTGTGCCACTCCCAGCTGTCTTCCTCGACGTTCGCGAGGGCGGCGGCCATGCCGCCCTGCGCAGCGCCCGTGTGCGAGCGCGTCGGGTAGAGCTTCGAGATGACGGCGGTCTTGGCGTTGGGCCCGGCCTCGATGGCCGCGCGCATGCCGGCGCCACCGGCGCCGACGATGACGACGTCGAACTGGTGCTCGTGCACGACTGGAGTCGCGGGCGTGGTCATGGTCTCAGTAGTCACAGCGGGCTTCCGTCTAGAGGGTTTCGGCGCAGAACGACGCGACGAGCTCGGGGTCGGCCCCAGCGGGGCACGGGTCGAAGGTGAAGATGACGAGCGTGCCGAGCACGAGCAGCACGACGGTCGATGACAGCAGGGCGCTCTGCAGAATGCGCCGCACGCTCACCGTGGCGACGTAGTCGTTGATGATCGTGCGCATGCCGTTCGTGCCGTGAATGAGAGCGAGCCACAGCAGGAAGAAGTCGTACCATTGCCAGAACGGGTCGCTGAGCTTACCCGCCACGAAGGCGAAGTCGATCTGGCTCACGCCATCGCCCAAGAAGAGGTTGACGAACAGGTGCCCGAAGATGAGCGCCACGAGGGCGACGCCCGAGACGCGCATGTAGATCCAGCCCCACTTCTCCCAGTTCACGCCGCGCTTCGTGCGGGCTGAGGGTGAGCGGGGGGCATCGAGTGCAATGTTGATCGCCATGATCAGCCCCCAAACACGTTCATGAGGTGGCGGGGGGTGAACCCGATCATGAGCACGAGCCACACGACGAGCACGATGTAGAACATCGCCTTCTGATGGCGGGTGCCGACCCCCCAGAAGTCGATGAGGATGATGCGCAGACCGTTCAGGGCGTGAAAGCCGATCGCGCCGACTAGGGCGACCTCGCCGAGGCCCATGATGGGCGTCTTGTAGGCGCCGATGACCTGGTTGTACGCCTCGGGGCTCACCCGCACCAGCGCGGTGTCGAGAATGTGCACGAGCAAGAAGAAGTAGATGGCGACACCGGTGATGCGGTGCAGCACCCACGACCACATGCCTTCGTTGCCGCGATACAGCGTGCCGCCGGGAATCGGCGAACGACGCGGTGGGGATACTTCAATGGTTGCCGACGAGCTCATCGCTCCGGCTCCCGATGCCTTCGCTGGCACGAGAAACCCTCCTCAGGGCAGTGACGACGCACGCGATCTCTCGCGCCCGTGGACTCCGGCTGGATTCCGATTCTCGACTTGGTGGTCGCCGATACCAGCAGTCTACGTCGACTTGTCTGCGTGCTCAGAACAGTCGAGCACCGGGCGCGCCCAGTAGGCGGAAGATCGTCTCGGCATCGGCGGCCCGACGCGCGCGCACCTCGTCGATGACCCGCTCGTAGTGCCCGATCAATTGGTCCCCGACAGATTGCCAGGTGCGGCCGAGCACCGCTCGTCGGCCGGACTCGCCGAGCCTCGCGCGCAGAGCGGCGTCGGCTGCGAGTTCACGAACGGCCGTGCGCAGCGAGCGCGGATCATCGGGGTCGGTGAGCAACCCGGTGCGACCGTGGTCGATCAGGTCGATCGGTCCGCCAGACCGGGGGGCGATCACCGGCAGGCCCGAGGCCTGTGCTTCTTGGATGGTCTGGCCGAAGGTCTCTTCGCACCCGGTGTGGGCGAAGACGTCGAACGAGGCGTAGGCGAGCGCGAGCCGCCGGCCGTGCAGGGTGCCGAGGTACTCGACGGGCATCCCCTTCAGAGCGGTGCGCACGCTGGGTGCGGAGGGGCCGTCGCCGACGATCACGATGCGGATGCCCGGCACGCCGCGCAGCTCAGCGAATCGTTCGACCTGCTTCTCGGGCGCGAGCCTGCCGACATAGCCGACGAGCAGCTCGCCGGCCGGTGCGAGACGCGCTCGCAACGCGAGCGCTTCAGGATCGTGGCGGAGCCGGGGGTGATACCCGTCGAGGTCGACGCCGCGGCCCCAGTGGTCGAGTCGCTGCACTCCCGCGGCGGCGAGGTCGCCCAGAGCAGAGCTCGAGGGCGCGAGCGTCAGGTCGGCCTTGTCGTGCACGAGGTTCACGACGCGCCAGGCGAATGAGGTGGCGGCCGCGAGCCGGTTGCGCCTGGCGTAGCCCGCCACATCGGTCTGGAAGATCGCGACCGACGGGATGCCCAAGCGCGAGGCGGCGCCGATGGCGTGAGCCCCGAGAAGGAAGGGCGAGGCGGCGTGCACCACATCGGGGGCGAACTCGGCGAGCGTGCGCGAGACGATCGGTGTCGGCAGCCCCACCGGGAATTCGCGGTACGACACGGTCGGCACCGACACGACGCGCGCCCCCGCATACTCGGTGGGCGCGCCGGCGGGGGCGATCACGACGGACTCGTGGCCCCGTGCCTTCACGTGCTCGAGCACTCGCAGCACGCTCGTCGTGACGCCGTTGACGGTGGGAAGAAAGCTCTCGCTGACAACGGCCACGCGCATGAGATTCGCCTCTCTCGAGTCGGCTGGATGCCACGGTAGGCGAAGCCGGTTGCCCGCACGTGAACGAAGGTCGACCGATAGGGTGACCGGCATGCAGGAGCTCGAGGGGACCCTCCCAGACTTTCACGCGATCATTCCCGCGGGCGGGGTCGGCTCGCGCTTGTGGCCGCTCTCGCGCGCCGAGGCGCCCAAGTTCTTGCACGACCTGACCGGCAGCGGCCACACCCTGCTGCGCGACACGTGGAACCGTGTTCTGCCGCTGGCGGGCAGCGCGGGCATCGTGGTCGTCACCGGCCGTGCGCACCGCGCCGCCGTCGAAGCTCAGTTGCCTGATCTGCTCGAGAGCAACATCGTGCTCGAGAGCGAGCCGAAAGACTCCTCGGCGGCGATCGGCCTCGCGGCGGCGATTCTGCACCGCCGGTATCCCGATGTCATCGTCGGCTCGTTCGCCGCCGACCACGTCATCACTGACGCAGAGCGCTTTCGGCACACGGTCGCCGAAGCAGTAGCGGTGGCGCGCGAGGGCTACATCACGACGATCGGCATCGCACCGACCGAGCCCTCAGTGGGGTTCGGCTACATCGCGAAGGGCGACCCCTTGACGATCGAGGGCGCGCCGCACGCGCACCTCGTCGAGCGGTTCGTCGAGAAGCCCGATCTGGCGACGGCGACGGCCTACCTCGAGTCGGGCGAGTACCTGTGGAACGCCGGCATGTTCATCGCGCGCGCCGACAGGCTGCTCGAGCAACTCGCCCTCACCGAACCGCTGCTGCACGAGGGTCTGCTCGAGATCGCGGCGGCGTGGGACACCTCGTCGCGTGCGCACGTGACCGATGCGGTCTGGCCTGTGCTGCCGAAAATCGCGATCGACTACTCCGTGGCCGAGCCCGCGGCGGCCGCCGGTCGCCTCGCCGTCGTGCGCGGCGATTTCGCGTGGGACGACGTCGGCGACTTCTCATCGCTCGCGAAGCTGCTCTCGGGCAATCGGCCGGGCGAGCTTGCCATCCTCGGCGAGGGTGCGCGCGTGCTCGCCGACTCGTCGAGCGGCGTCGTCGTCAGCCAGTCGAGCCGGGTGATCTCGCTCATCGGCGTGCACGACATCGTTGTCGTCGACACTCCGGATGCTCTGCTCGTGACCACCCGCGAGCACGCGCAGCGCGTGAAGAGCGTCGTCGACGCCATCAAGCTCGCGGGGCGCGACGACCTGCTGTAGTCGTGGGGTGGCCGTTCGGAGCGACNNGTCGTGCCCCGTATTTCCGCGGGATGTCGCCAGAGTCCCGCTTTCGTAACGCTTGCGTCTCCCAGGCCCTTCGGCACTGCTGAGGTGGCTTTCCGTTCGCTAACGTGGAGCCAATTCGCTCCAGCGTTCCCGCTGGGCAGCATTTTTGGAGGACACAGTGATCAACACCACCCGCAAGCGCGGCCTGGGCGCATTCGCCCTGCTCGGCGCGAGCGCCCTCGTGCTCGCCGGCTGCGCCGCAGCCCCCGAGACCGAGACGCCCGAAGAAACCGAAGCGCTCGACTTCCTTCCCTGCATCGTCTCCGATGCCGGTGGTTGGGATGACCGTTCGTTCAATGAGGCTGCTCTCGACGGAATCGAGACGGCTGCTGCTGAGCTCGGCGTCGAGTACATCGAGGTCGAGTCGGCCGACGAGAACGCGTACGAGCCGAACGTGCAGAACCTCGTCGACCAGGGCTGCGACCTGATCGTCACCGTGGGCTTCCTCCTCGCCGAGGCCACCACGAACGCCGCGGCCGCCAACCCCGACATCAACTTCGCGATCATCGATGAGTTCATCGACGCTCCGAACGTCAAGCCCATTCAGTTCAACACCGTCGAGGCCGCGTTCCTCGCGGGCTACGTCGCGGCCAGCTACTCGGAGACCGGCGTCGTCGGCACCTTCGGCGGCATCCCGATCCCGCCCGTCACCATCTTCATGGACGGCTTCGTTCAGGGCGTCGACTACTACAACGCCGAGAAGGGCACCGACGTGCAGGCGCTCGGCTGGGACCTCGAGGGTCAGACCGGCGCATTCACCGGCGGCTTCGCCCCCGGCACCGAGGCGCTCACGACGGCTCAGGGCCTCATCGACCAGAACGCCGACGTGCTGCTGCCCGTCGGTGGCCCCATCTACTTCAGCGCTGCTGAGGCGATCCGCGACTCCGGCCGCTCGATCGCGCTGATGGGCGTCGACAAAGACATCTTCGTGTCTGACCCCGACATCGCCGACCTGGT
>DIUS01000097.1 GCA_002423075.1 Microbacteriaceae bacterium UBA6152 | reverse complement strand
CGCCTTGTTCAGCGGTCTCCTAGCCTTGGTCCCCGTCGGCATCCTCATGCTCACCACCGGCGTGCTCAACCTCTGCCCCGCTGGCTTCTTCTTGGGTCGCCCCATCAAGGGCGACGAACTCATACTGTCGTTCGCCCGCATCGATGCTGTGTCGCTGAAGCGGTAACCACTGCGCAGACAAGCACCTGGGTATTCGACCTTGACCGCTCGGTCGGGATGCACCCAGCCTGAGAAGGCGCGCTTTCCGCATCAGTATCGATCAGGGAGCGTCAGAGAGGCAGCGACGCGATCTTCATCGGCGGCGACGCGCGCATCATGCCGAGCCTCTCGCGCCCGAATCCGAAGAACGTCGCAGGCCTCATCGACCAGCAGATGACGCACCTGCTCAGCTAGGCGCTCAGCGCTTCTCGGCCGGTGACCCGCTCGTTGGGTTGCCGGCCGCTTCTGTTGCCGCCAAACGCCGACCGCGGTACACACCGACCTCGAACGCCGTAACGACAACAAGGGTGATGCCGATCAGCGGCAGAACGAACCAGAGCATGACGTCGGTGAAGCCCTCGAGGGCATCGTGCTGGGTCGACGCAAGAATCAGATAGACCGTGTAAGCGATGTAGAGCGCGACGAAGAGCGCGCCCTCCCACCGCGCAATGACGAAGCCCGTGAACGCGATGGGCAGCAAAGCGATCGCCGCGGCGAGCATGAGGGGCAGGTCGAGCGCGATCGCGGCGGGCGGAACCGGGATGCCCTGGCCGAAGATGATCGCCGGCAGCCCGAGCACCATGCCAATGTTGAAGATGTTGCTGCCGACGATGTTGCCGACGGCCATGTCGCGCTCGCCGCGGCGCACCGCGATGATCGAGGTCGCAAGCTCGGGCAGAGAGGTGCCGACCGCGACGACTGTGAGGCCGACGACCAGGCTGCTCACACCGAGCCCGGTGGCGATGCTGACGGCGCCATCGACGAGCAGTTGCGCACCGAGCACGAGCAGCCCGATGCCGGCGACCAGCAGAACGAGGGCGAGCCACAGTGGCACCGGCTTGCCCGGAAGCGAAATCGGCGAGGTTCCGGCGCCGTCGACGCCAGCGGCGACTTCACGTCGGCCGATGACGATGCTCATGACTGCGTGCAACATCAGGCCGGCAAGCAGCAGCACGCCGTCGATCAGACCGATCTGCCCGTCAAGGCTGACGCCGACGAGCAGCACCGACATGCCGACCATGACGGGCAGGTCGAAGCGCACGATCTGGCGCTTGATGATCAGCGGCAGCACGAGCGCCGAGATGCCCAGAATGAGCAGGATGTTGACGATGTTGCTGCCCACGACGTTGCCCAGCGCGAGATCGGGCTCGCCGCGCAGCACCGCCCCGACGGTCACCGCAAGCTCGGGCGCCGAGGTCGCGGCCGACACGACGACGAGGCCGACGACGAGCGGCGAGATGCCGACGCGCTGGGCCAGGGTCGAGGCGCCGCGCACGAGCGCCTCACCTCCGGCGACCAGCAGAACGAGCCCGCCGATGACGAGGGCGATGTCGACAAGCAGCATGACGCCAGCCTAGAGTTCGCGCACCAGGTGCAACCTGAAAGGCTGAACTGAACGCGCCCGCCAGTGAGGCTTGCGATCGCGCTCGACGGGCGGCATGACGCGGTGAGATGCCCAGCGCCAGGCGCTCGTGTGCGTGATCGCCGACACCACCGTGCGTACGCCGCGCACGACCGGGTCGGCCTTCGGCACGGGCCGCAGCTCGGTCACCGCGTGGCCTCCACCGCCGTGGGCAGGTTCTCGGCGATCCAGTCGTTCCAGACGCGCACGGTGCGCCAGCCCGCGCGCACGCGGTCGACGAGCTCGGGTGCGGTCATCCATTCGGCGGGCGCGTGCTCGGCGGCGATGGCCAGCCGCTTGAGGCGCAGCAGGTCGATCTTGGGGTGGTCGACGCGGAAGCCGCGCGGGGCGGTGGCGAGGGCATCCGAAGTCATGATCGTGAAGCCACTCTCCCCGACCTCCTCGAGGGTCGCCTCGAGGTCGCCGACCAGTCGGTTGTCGTCGACGATCTCGCGGAAGCGGGCGAGCTGCTCGCGCGCCGGCTGATAAAGCCCGCCCGCGAGCATGAGGCCGTGCTGCGAGAGCTGCAGGTAGTAGGTTGCGGCCGAGTCGTCGGCGGTCGCGAGACCGAGGTGGTCTTTGTAGGGCCGCTTGTCGGCACTGAACCGCACGTCTTTGTAGGGGCGGAAGATCTTGAGCGGCCCGAACTCTCCGCCGAGCGCGTCGACGAGGCGCTCGACGGGAGCCTTGACGTGGCTCTCGTACCGCTTCTTGTTGGCGAGCCACCACTCTTTGTTCTGGTGGTCGGCGAGCTCGGCATAGAAGGCGAAGGCGTCGGGGTCAAGCCCGTCTGGCTGGGCTTCTGTCTCGGTCATGGATGCTCGCTCTCAGCTCGTGCGGCGGTCAGGGTGCCCAGCGCCAGGTCGAGGCGCTCGGCGAGGTAGTCGTCGAGAGGGCGCAGGGTGTCGTCGCCCGCCGTGGGCATCCAGCGCACGAGCACGGCGGCGCCGTTCGCCGTGTCGCGTAGCACGAGGGGTCCGCGCTCGGCCGCCATTGCGGCTGGGTCGCCGAGCGGCAATGGTCGTGAGTCGATCACAACCGTGCTGCCCTCGGGCAGGCGTGCGTCGAGCAGGCGCTGGCGCAGCTCGCGGCGAGCCCGCGCGCTCTCGGACTGGTGGCCCGGCAGCACTTGCCGGCTCGCGCGCGCGATGCGCCCGGGAGCGAAGACGTTTCCGCTCGCGGTGACGAGCAGGGCGCCGAACACGAATCCTTCGCCGGTGCGCCGGAAGGTCTCACGGCGCGGAATAAACCCGAGTGCGCGGTGCGCCGGCACCGTGTCGACGAGCTGCTCGGGCGCGGCGCCCGCTGCGGCGAGGCGCTCGGCGGCCGCGGCCAGCGCGGCGCGGGCCTCGGCGAGCGCGGTCTGAGCATCCACAGGGCTATCGTGCCCGACGCGCCTGAGCACGTGCACCTCGCACCGATCGCGACACGTCTCACGACCGGCGCCGTACGAGTTGTCGAAACCAGTGCGAGTTCGACGGTCGACTCAGGCAGTGTGCCTGCCGCGGCATGTGCCGCGAGAGGCACACGCGCCCTCCGCAGCCGCTCCCCGCCGCGTGTTGTCCACCGGGCCAACAAGCAATGAGCCTGCACGCAGGAGGCCCCGCCATCGACAAACTCACCGACCGTTCGCTCAGCGCCGCGCTGTTCGCCTCTACGGCGCACGACGCCCTGCCCCCCCGCGGGTCGGCACGATCTTCGGCGGCGGCGGCATCATCGGCTCGAGCATCTCGCTGCACCTCGCCGAAGCGCGTGAGACAGATCTGCAGCGGCGCTCGGTGGACGTCAGTCGATGCCCGCGAGGCGCTCGAGCGCGGCCTGCACGATGACCTGAGCGGGGTGGGCGATGACGTGGTGGTTGAGGTAGACGCCTTCGAGCCACGTGACGACCTCAGCGGCCGGCATTCCGACGGCGTTCCAGTCGACACCCGGCTCTGCCGCGGTGCGCGGTGCGTCGGTGCGCGGATCAAGCCACGCGCGGGCAATGCGGATGCTCGGCTCCACTCCCGCAGGATCCCAGAGCAGTTCGATGGGGTGGTGGTCGCCGTCGATGTGCTCGTGCTCGACGCTACCGCTGCCGAGCCACGGCAGTAGCAAGAGCTCGCCCTCGAGCTCGACCTCGATGATCTCGAGCGGAACCGGCCCGGTCTCGCGAGCGAAGACGCCGAGACCGGCGGCGTGCCACTCGGCTGCCTCCTCGGCGTCGGCGAGGAGGTCGGGCACGACGGGCAGTGCTCGCACGGCGAACTGCCGCGCCCAGTCGAGGAGGGCGTCGGTCGGTTCGCGCTTCCACGGGCTGCCGTCGATGTCGTCGCCGCGCGCCGTGTGGAAGTGGTGCTCGACACCCTCGTCGCTCACCTCGAGATGCAGTTGGCCGGTCGGAAAGTGCACGAACAAACTCACGATGCCGGTCTCGTCGTCAACGTCGGCGTCGAGCTCGGGTCGCCCGAGCCCGCGCGGAAGCGGCGGCAGGGTACCGATGCCGTCGCCCAGGTCGAGCACGGCTCGGAACGTCTGGTTGGGCAGCCTGAGAGTGGGGTCGGTCACCGCAACACCCTACGGCTTGACCCGAGCGGGGTTCAGCCGATGAGCCCCACGACTAGGCCCGCGAGGGTGAGGCCGACGATGTCGCCGCCGACTTCGATCGCCCAGACCGTGAAGCCGTCGCCGCCGAAGAGGCGGTGCGACAGCGAGCTCGCGGCGGCGAAGCCCATGCCGACGAGCAATCCGGCGAGCGCCCCACCGAGCGGCCCGACCGGGCCCTGCACTTCGGCCACGAACCAGATGACGCTCGCGAGCGCGATGGTTTGCACGAGGGCGCCGAGAGCGGTCATCCCGAACACGACGGCCATGCCGTGCGAGCCGGGCGGGTTAGCGGGGTCGTGGCCCTTGGCGCGCATCCACGCGGGGTAGAAGGTCTTCGGCCCGAACCAGAGTGCGCCGGAGATGAAGTAGACGAGAAAGCCGGCGAGCACGCCCAGCCAGTTAAGCTCGAGAAGGAACATGCGCGAGACGCTACTCGCGTGCAGCGGCGCGCGTCTACCGGGGCTTGCGGTGTGAGTCGTGAACACGCCGCGCATTGCGCGGGCTGAGACGAGCCGTGATCGCTGTGCCGAACGGAGCGGAGAGGGAGAACCCGCTCATGCAATGTGCCGTTCGCGGCACATGCCGCCATCGGCACACACCGAGAACGGCAGACCACTCGCCGCGACCTATTGTTGACCTGTGTTCATTCGGGGCATGGCGGCCCGCATCTTCTGGACGTTCAGCCGGTGGAAGCTCGTTTCCGAGCCGGCCCCCGACCGTCCTACCGTTCTCATCGGTGCGCCGCACACGTCGAACTGGGATTTTGTGTTCATGCTCGCGATCGCCTGGCGGCTCGACATGCACTTTCGGTGGCTGGGCAAGAAGAGCCTCTTCCGCGGGTGGAAGGGTCCGATCATGCGCGGCCTCGGCGGCATTCCGGTCGACCGAGAGGCGCCGAGCACGGTCGTCGGCGAGGTGCTTGAGCGCATCCGCTCGGGCGACGTCTTCGGGCTGGTCGTGACGCCTGACGGCACCCGCAAGGGGCACAGCTACTGGAAGTCGGGTTTCTACCGCATCGCTCGCGAGGCCCAGTTGCCGCTGACGCTCGGCTACGTCGACCGCACCACGATGACGTCAGGGCTCGGGCCGACCATCGAGCTCACGGGCGATGTGTCACGCGACATGGATGTCATCCGCGCCTTTTACGCCGATAAGTCGGGCGTGAAGCCCGAGCACCGCGTCGAGCCGCGCCTGCGCGAAGAGCTCGCGAGCTAGGCCGACTCGGAGAGTGTCGTCTCTCCTCGAGATCGTCTTTGGTGCGCTGTTCGGCTTTCTCGCCGACCTGTTCTGGTGGCTGATTCCCGACGAGATCCAACGCCGCAACGATCGCAAGCGCTTCCTGGAGGGCGAGGTGCGGTGTGCCCTCCGTGCCGCACAGGGTCGGGTGCTCAACATCGGCACCGAGTGGAGCGTCGGTATCGCTCAGGTTTCGCCTGGGTGCTGCACTTCACACCTGCGATCGGCATCGTCGGCACGCGCGAGGTGCGGGTGCTCGGCATCCGTGACCGCGTCAGGTCGATCGCGGCGAGCCCGCTCGAGCGACCGGTCGGTGATTGGCTCGACTTCATCGTGACGACCGCGGCCGGAGACCTCGTGATGCGTTTTCCGCTCGAGGGGGGAGACGCGGCGGCCGAGTTGTTGAGCCCATAGGCCCAGCGGACGCGGCGGTACGGAGGCCGCGCCTGCGCCGTGCTCAGCGGAAGATCGGCGCTTGGCTGATCCCGTACGAGAAGAGCACCCACATGCGCTGTCGAGCCAAGGGGTATCGCCTTCGGCTCACGGCCTGCCTACACGTTGAAGCGGAACGAACCGCGTTGATCTGACTGGTGACTGTTGACGATGGATGTCAGGAATTTGCTGGGATTCTGCCCTGATCGATGCATGGTCGTGAATGGCTGTGAGGGGGTCTGCTGACGAATCGCTGACGAATCCACGCTGACTCGTCACCATATCCGGCTGTGCTTGACCGGCCGCTGCTCCTGACGAATCGGCTGGGCCTTGAGAGCGGGCAGACCGCAGTGCTTCCGCAGCCCGTTCACCGCCGCCCGATAGTCCGGGGAGCCCTTCCCCTTCGCTCCGCAATGGCACTGCCACACCCACACGGGATATCCGTTGCGCTCGCCTTCGCCGATCTCACCGCCGTGTCCGTTGTACATGCCGACGACCATACGACCGAGCCCCGACATCGAGCTCGACGTGCACTGCTGGTGTGGCCCACGACACGGACACACCCACCCGTCGCGCCACTCGAGGTTGAGTACGTTGCTCGCCGTCACGGTGCTCAACGACCGTCGGGCCGTCGTCATGATCCACGAGTGACGGCCACGAGTAGAACACCGGCCGGTGCCGCACTGACTGCCAGTACATGCCGAGGCGCTCGTCGTACGGCGCTGTCGACCGTCGGCACCAGGCGAGCAGCTCAGGGATCGCCGGAGTCGGGATGGCGATCGCCACACCGTGCAGCAGACGCGTAGCGGTGATCCACGCGGCGCCGAGCTCGTCTGCTCGCGCGCACGCATCCTCGACTGCAGGCTGCCACTCGGGAGGGCGAGAGTTGCCCAGGTAGAAGCTCACCAGGTCACCGGGGCGATGCTCGAGCGCGGCCGCAACATGGGTCAGAAAGTCGTCAACCGGTATCGCGTCGTCTTGCACGATCAGCAGCCACTCGGCAGTGGTCGGTGCCGCGAGTGATCTGCGGTGGTTCTCCCACTCGCCTAGCGTCCCGTCGTCGAGGTACAGGTGAGCGTCGAACTGTGCGGCCAAGCGTCGAGCCATGTGTTCGCGTGTGTGGTGGCCGACGACTCTCACATCGATCGATGAGACGCCACCAGGGGGACTCACCGAGCGCGTACCCTCTGCCCCGCCAAGGCTGTGCAAAGCCCGCACACCCTTCACGCCGTCAAGGGTGTCCACATTTCTTACACCCTTCAGTGGACGACGCCACCGGCCACTGCAGCAGCCGTCGAGCCCTTGCCGTCGCGCACCGCATCATCGGCCACACCGCGCACCATGCCGACGAACTCGCCACTATCGAGGTACAGACGCCCCGTGAAGGTCGGCGCCGCGCTGGGGGGCGCTGAGACGCTCTGAGCGGCCATAGACGCCGCCGTAGGCATCTGACCCACCATCGCGCGTGTCGCGTTCACCACGTCGCGCTCACGGTCATGCAGACCGAGCACCATACCGTCACCCGCGCCACGTCCGAGCTCCCGCATCACCTTCGACGGCGAGTTGATCTGCAGCGTGAATCGCGTCTGCTTCGCGACCTCGTTCGCCAGGTTCGACGCTGCCCGCCCGACACGACCCTTCGACGCATTCAGCCCCGACTCGATGCCCTGCCCGACACTCACACCCAAGTCGTAGGCGCCACCGCCACCGGCCCGCAGGTTCGCCGACCGCGACCGATCCAGCTCGAGCCTGACCGACCCCGTCACCGACTCTTTGACTGCCCCGCGGAGGCTGCTACGGAAGCTCTCGGCCGTGGCCTGCTCGAAGCCCGTCTTGAGCGTGTCCGCCCACTCGGGAGGCAGAGCGCTCAGATCCTGATTGACACTGATCCCCATCTCGGCCAACCGGTCACCCATCACCGCCGACACCTTCGCGACATTCTGGGCGCTGAAGGGAGCGTCGGGGTTCGCCGTGGTCAAGTCGTTGAAGAACTTTGCCGGCTGCGCGTTCGGATCGTTCAGGAACCGCCACGCGTCAATCCACTCAGGAGCGGTCTTCGCCAGATCCCGAATCGCATCGGTGACGGCAGGAATACCCTCGTCAGCGGCCAGCAGCAGCATGTCCTCAACGACTGGAGCGACGTCGTCGGCGAAACCCTGCCAGTCGACACCCTCAAGCGCAGCCCCAAGCTTGGGCCCGACCCGGTCGATGATGTCGCCGAACGTCGGCAGAATGTCCCGGTTCGCAATCGTCACCAACTCCAAGAACCCCGGGATCAGGAACTCGCCGAGGCGCGTCTGAGTCTCCTCAAACGCCACCTTCAGCCGACGTTGCTGCCCGGCAAGCTCGTCGGCCGTGTTCGCGTTGTCGCCCTGCGTGGCCGCAGTCTGCTCGAGCAGAGCACCCCAACGGGCCTGCACCTTCTCGTTCTCCGTCAACGCCTGCCCCGACGCGGTGATGCCGTTCGCCCACGCGAAGGCGTTCACCGTCGCCGCCGACAGATCAAGACCATACTTTCGAAGCGGCTCAGTCTCACCCGCGAGCCCCGACTGGAACAACTGCAGCGCGTCAGCGACCTCGAGGTTGTAGACCGAGGCGAAGTCGGCACCGCGCTCGGTTAAGTCGCTGATGAACGAAGCGGGATTGTCTCGACGGATCGTCTTCGCGAAGCTCGAAAACTGCGTCGCGAACTGCAGATAGGCGCGACGCGACAACGCCAGCCCTGCCGGCGCATCCTCGGCCAGCAAAGCAAGCTGTGCGCCGATCTCCTCACCGAACGTGACATTCGCCGCGTTGAGAGACTCGCCGAAGTCGCTCGCGAGCTGGATGCCCTGGAAGGCGAACTGGATTCCAGTCTGAATGCCCGTCACCGCACCCTGCAG
>DIUS01000005.1:2630-4012 GCA_002423075.1 Microbacteriaceae bacterium UBA6152 | reverse complement strand
GGCGAGCTGTACGCGCTGCTCGGTGCGCACGAGGTCGGTGCCGAAGGCGAAGCTCGCCGACACAATCGAGAAACCCGTGCTCGAGGTCGCGTTCGAACTGTCGAGGCCCGGAATGCCCTGCACCGCGGTCTCGATCGGGGTCGAGACGTCTTGCTCGACGATTTCGGGTGCGGCACCGGGGTACTGGGTGATGACGATCACCTGCGGGAAGGCCACCGAAGGAATGAGCTCTTGCTTGAGCGTCGTCAGCGCGATGCCGCCAAAGAGGCCTACGACGATCGTGACCAGGGCGATGAGAGCGCGGTTGCGCAGGCTGAACACCGAGAGAAGGTGCACGAAGAACTCCGGTCAAGTGGGCGAGCGGGGGCTCGGGTGGCTGTGTGGGCGGGACGATGCAGCGGTTAGCATCCCAGCGCACGCTGAGTGTTCCCACAGCGGACGATGTGTGCCGACCTCGAATCAGACCGATCGGTCAGGATGCTCGCGCAACGCTACACGACCGCCGCGAATAGTTCCTCCGAAGGTGCCATGGGCTCGCGTTCNNAACGGCAAGCGCACAAAGCGTTCGAAGGCTCCGTCGAGGCCGAAGCGCGGGCCGGCGCCCACGAGCAATCCTTCTGCCCGCGCCGCAAGCGCGAGCTGCGAGCTCACCGGCGCGCCGAGGTTCACCCACAGGCTCAGGCCGCCGTCGACCTGCGGCACCGACCAGGTCGGAAAGCGCTGCTGTAGCTCGGCGACCATGAGGGCGTGACCGGTGCGCAGTTGCTCGCGGCGAGCATCCAGAACCCGGTCGTACGAGTCGAGCAGGCGCAGCAGCACGAGCTGCTCGAGCACGGGCGAGCCCAGGTCACCGGCGAGGCGCGCGAGCGAGAGGCGCGTGATGGTCTCGCGGTCGGTGCGTATCCAGCCGAGGCGCACCCCGCCCCACATGCTCTTGCCGACCGAGCCCACGGTGACGACGTGCGCGCCGTGACGCTCAGCGCCGATCGCGAAGGGCGCTGGCTGCGTCTCGCGCGCGAAGCCGAGTTCGCCCATGGTCTCGTCGACGAGCAGCACGGTGCCGTGAGCGGCGGCGAGCGCGTGCACGCGATCGCGCTGCACGTCGGGCATCGTGCGGCCGGTCGGGTTGTGGAAGTCGGGCATGAGGTAGGCGAGCGCCGGTGCCGTGCGCGGAAAGACCTGCTCGAGCATGTCGTCGTCCCACCCCAACTCGGTCGTGACGGGCACCGAGACGAGTCGTGCCCCGGCCGCGCGCAGGGCTTCAACGGCGTGCGGGTAACTCGGCGCCTCGACGAGTGCGCGGTCGCCGCGGGCCAGCAGGGTGCGAGCGATCAGCGCGATGGCGTGCTGGGCGCCGAGCGTGATCATGATCTCGTCGGCAC
>DIUS01000005.1:2016-2607 GCA_002423075.1 Microbacteriaceae bacterium UBA6152 | reverse complement strand
GAGAGGTCGAGCATGCCGGGGCCGGCAGTCTCCCCCATCGTAGGAACCCCGTCGACACCGCCGCCGAGCGGCAGCCGCGCGACGGTGCCCGACCCGCGCAGACTCTGCGCGAAGCCGAGGTCGCGCAGGCGCGCGTAGGCGGCCGCGACGGTCGTGCGGCTGAGGTTTTCATGGTCGGCAAGCAGGCGCTCGGCGGGCAGTCGAGTGCCGAGCGCGACGCGGCCGTCGAGAATGAGCAGCCGGATGCGGTCGGCGAGCGCTTCGTAGAGCGGCATCACGCCGCTCGGGCGCCACTCGCCGAGCTGTGAGGCCAATACGCGGGCCGAAAGAGTCACCATGCGGCCACCGTAGCAGAATTGGCATCTTGGCTACAGTCCAATTTGACCGGGATGATGATGCCATGTCTGCACCGCGCATCATGATCCACCGCTGGGGCCAGTTGCTGCTCGGCCTCTTCCTTTACGGCGTCTCCGTGGCCTTGCTCATTCAGGCCGACGTGGGTCTCGACCCGTGGACGGTCTTCGCGCAGGGGCTCGAGGTGCAGACCGGCTGGTCGATCGGACTCATCGTCGTGCTCATCGGTGCCGGGGT
>DIUS01000005.1:279-1996 GCA_002423075.1 Microbacteriaceae bacterium UBA6152 | reverse complement strand
CCGTCGCGACGGGCCTCTACATCGGTGCTCGCTTCGGCCCCGGCCCGCGTGACGGCCTCATGACGGGCGCGCACGCGCGCTTCGGCTGGAAGATCTGGAAGGTGCGCACGGGCGTCGAGGTGACCGTGCTCGCCATCGGCTGGCTGCTCGGCGGCACCGTCGGGTTCGGCACCGTGGCCTTCGCGCTGCTCATCGGCCCGATGGTCGGGGTGACGCTGCCGCTGCTGCGAGCTCCTGGAGAGCATCCGCAGCCCGCTCCCGCGGCGGTGCCCGCATGATCGGCGTGACGATCGCGCTCGGCGGTCTGGTGCTGTGGGCCATCATCGCGACGATCGAGACGGTCGCGAGGGACGGGTACGGGCCCATACCCGTCCGCGCGTTTCACGGGTTCTACGCGAGCTCGCTCGCCGCGTAGACGCGCCGTCCGAGCGTTTCTGCAGCTCGCCAGCGACGTCTGCTTGCGCGTTTCGCACACGCGATATATCGTGATCTCCACACACGCGATATATCGCGATAGTTGTCCGCCGCGACGTCAGCGGCGGCACGAGCAAGGAGCACCTCATGGCCCACGAAACCTGGATCGTCACCGAACCCACCGTCATCGATCTCGAGCTCGTGCGCTCGCTCACGGTCGGGCTCATCGGCGGGCAAGTCGACATCGTCGCTCACGACGAGCCCGGCGCGCGCGTCGAAGTGCACTCGGTCGAGGGCCGCGACTTAAAGGTCGCGCTCGAGGGCGACACCCTCGTCGTCGACCACCCACAGTTGAAGTGGGAGACCTTCTTCGACAACTTCAAGCTCTTCAGCGGCAAGGCGAAGGCCGACGTGAGCATTCTCGTGCCGCGCTCTGCCTCAGTGTCGGTGAGCATCGTCTCGGCCGAGGGACTCATCAGCGGCGTGCACCACGACGTGAGCGTCAACACGGTCAACGGCGACGTCGTGCTCGATGGCATCGTCGGCGCGGTCGACCTGCACGCCGTGAGCGCCGAGGTCTCGGTGCGCTCGCACCAGGGCAACCTCACGGTGCAGACGGTGAGCGGAGACGTGACCGCCTCGGGCACGATCCCGAGGTTCACGTGCGACTCGGTCTCGGCCGATGTCGTCGCCGACCTCTCGGGCATGCCTGACCGCATCACCAACAGCTCGGTCTCGGGCGATCTCACCGTTCGGCTCGACGCGGGCGTGCCCGCGCAGTACTCGATCAACACGCTGTCGGGTCGCCTGCAGCTCGACGATTCGAGCATCACGGGCATCAAGGGCCGCTTCACCGGCCGCTACGGCCAGCTCGCCGGCTCGTTCACCGAAGTGCGCGCGAGCTCGGTGAGCGGCGATGTCTCGGTCGTGCACACCGACCGCGGCAGCGCGGCAGCTGCTGGTGCTGACACGGCGGCGACTGACGCGGCCGAGGCCTCAGCGTGAGCCCCGCGGTCTTCGGCCACGGGCACCTGCGGCTCTACCTGCTCTCGGTGCTCGACGATCGGCCGATGCACGGCTACGAGATCATCCAGGCGCTGAAAGACCGCTTCGGCGGCACCTACGTGCCCTCGGCGGGAACCATCTACCCGCGCCTCGCGAAGCTCGAGGCCGAGGGGCTCGTGACGAAAGAGTCGGATGGCCGCAAGACGGTCTACGCCCTCACCGACGCCGGCCGGGCCGAGTTGAACGACCGCCGCGATGAGCTCGACGACATCGAGAACGGCATCGGCGATTCGGTGCG
>DIUS01000005.1:0-190 GCA_002423075.1 Microbacteriaceae bacterium UBA6152 | reverse complement strand
ATCGACGATCGACGACCTCGAGTCGCGCCTGTCGCGCCTACGCGCCGACCTGGGCGGGTTGCTCTAGCTCTACTCGGCCCAGCGCAGCGGCACGTAGAGGTCTTGCACGCGGTCGCTCACCGCGGTGTGGTCGTTGCGCGTGTAGAGGCCGCACTGGTCGACACTGCAGTCGACGTTCTCGTCGGCGACG
>DIUS01000107.1:4778-5134 GCA_002423075.1 Microbacteriaceae bacterium UBA6152 | reverse complement strand
TCTTCGAGGTGGGCATGCGCGGCGAACGAGTCAGTCTGCCGCAGCATCGCGTCGACGAGAGTGGTCTTGCCGTGGTCGACGTGGGCGACGATCGCCACGTTGCGCAGGTCGGTGCGGGTGGCGAGTGCCATGGTGAATCAGTCCTTGGTGGCTGCGCGCTGCTCTCGACGCTCCCGCTGCGCCACAGGATCGGGCAGAGGAACAGCGGCGATGAGGCGCTGAGTGTAGGGGTCTTGGGGGTTGCGCAGAATCTGATCGCGCGAACCCTGCTCGACGAGTCTACCCCGGTGCATGACGGCGATCCGGTGCGCGAGGATATCGACGACCGCGAGGTCGTGGCTGATGAACAGGCAGGC
>DIUS01000107.1:0-4731 GCA_002423075.1 Microbacteriaceae bacterium UBA6152 | reverse complement strand
ATGCCCACACGCTGGCGCTGGCCGCCGCTGAGCTCGTGCGGGTAGCGGTTGCGGTAGCTCGAGGGCAGCTCGACCTGGCTCAGCAGCTCTTCGACGCGCTTGTCGAGGTCTTTGCCGTTCGCTTCCTTGGCGAGCAGCAGCGGCTCGCCAATGCTCTCTCCGATCGGCATGCGTGGGTTGAGGCTCGAGCCCGGGTCTTGGAAGACGATGCCAGCCTTGCGCCGCAGCGGGCGCAGCTCTTTCAGCGAGGCGTTCGAGATGTCGATGCCCGCCGAGACGAGGCGGCCGTACTTGATCGGCAGCAGACCGACCGCGGCGCGGCCGAGAGTCGTCTTGCCCGAGCCCGACTCACCGACGAGACCGACGATCTCGCCGGGGAAGACGTCGAGGGAGATGTCGTCGGCAGCGAGGAAGGCCGGAACGCGGCCACGCTTCGGGTACTCGATCGAGACATCCTGGAACGACAGCACGGGCTCGACGCCGCGCCGGTCGACCGCACGCGAACCGGCGTAGCTCATGTCGATGCCGAGGTGCGGCACCGCCGCGAGCAGCGACTGCGTATAGGGGTGCTGTGGCGACTGGAAGATCTCGAGCGCCGTGCCCTGCTCGACGGCGATCCCGTCCTTCATGACCATGATCTTGTCGGCGAGGTCGGCGACGACGCCCATGTCGTGCGTAATGAGCACGATGGCGCTGTCGAGACGCGTACGGAGGCTGCGCAGCAGGTCGAGGATCTCGGCCTGCACGGTGACATCGAGGGCCGTCGTCGGCTCGTCCGCGACGAGCAGTACGGGGTCGCACGAGATCGCCTGCGCGATCATGGCGCGCTGGCGCTGGCCGCCCGAGAGTTGGTGGGGGAACTTGTTGAAGGCCGTCGCCGGGTCGGGCATGTCGACCTTCTCGAGTAGCTCGATCGCGCGCTCCTTCGCCTGAGCGGGCGTGAGGTCGAAGTGTGTGCGCAGCGTCTCCACGATCTGGAACCCGACCGTGTAGACCGGGTTCAGCGCCGTCATGGGCTCTTGGAAGATCACGGCGATCTGCTGACCGCGCACGGCGCGCAGCTCGCGCCTGTCGAGCTCGCCGATCTCACGACCGAGCAGCTTGATCGAGCCCGTAACGCGCGCGGTGGGCGGCAGCAGACCGAGCAGCGCCATCGAACTCGACGACTTGCCCGAGCCCGACTCGCCCACGATCGCCATGACCTCGCCGCGCTTGACGGTGTAGTCGAGGCCGACGGCCGCGGGGTAGAACTCGCCGTCGACCCAGAAGTCGACGCCGAGGCCAGAAACCTCGAGTACGGTCTCGACGGCGGTGGAGGTGGAGCTGGTCACGGGAGGTCCTTCCGTGCGGTCGGCATGCAGGGTTCTGCGAAGCTGGACGCATGCGTTTCCAGCCAGCGAGCTTCCGCCCCGCCTTCGGTCGTGTCTTGACGATCACCATCGCGGTCATCGCGCTCGGTGCTCTGATCGGCTATGTGGTGGCTGGCGACGTGGCCGGCCTGCTGCGGTCGGGCTGGTGGCTGGTGCTGTTGGCGGCCGTCACCTGGGCCCTGTACTGGATGCCCGCGGTCGAGGTGCTCGAGCACGAGGTGCTCGTGCGCAACCCGCTGAGCACCTGGCACGTACCGTGGCCGGCGATCGAGCGCATCGACACCAAGTGGGCGCTCACGCTGTACACGCCGCGCGGAAAGATCGAGGCCTGGGCGGCTCCCGCGTCGGGCCGCTACACGGTCTTCACGCTCGGCCCGGAGGACACTCGCGTGAGCGAGACGGCGCGGTTGGCCGGCTCGATCCGCCCCGGCGACACGCTCTCGAGCGAGAGCGGTGCCGCCGCGAACCAGATCCGTCGGCACTGGGAGCAGCTGCGCGACGACGGGCTTCTCGACGGCCCGGTGGAGCCGGGCAGCCTGCACCGCACGCCCAACAAGCGCACGATCGCGCTGCTGGCCGTGCTCGTCGCGCTCAGCCTGCTGGGGCTCGTGCTCTAGGCGCAGCCGCACCATCACCTAGCTGCCCTTCGGGGCGCGACCGGCGCGCGCGAGGGCGCGGGCGTTCGGCAGTCGCTTCTGGCGCGGGTCGAATGCGTCGCGCAGCCCGTCGCCGATGAAGTTGATGCACAGGGCGATCGCGATGATGAACACGCCGGGCCACCAGAACAGCCAGGGCCGCGTCGCGAAGGCCGACTGGTTCTCGCTGATGATCTTGCCGAGCGAGGTGTCGGGCGACTGCACGCCGTAGCCGAGGAAGCTCAGTGCCGTCTCGAGCAGGATCGCCGCCGCCATCAGCAGCGTCGTGTTGACGATGATGACGCCGATCGCGTTGGGCAGGATGTGCTTGAAGATGATGCGACGGTCGCTCGCGCCGGCGACGCGCGCGGCGTCAACGAACTCGCGTTCGCGCAGGCTCAGCACCTCGCCGCGCACCAGTCGCGCAAGACCCGTCCAGGTGAACAGACCGATGATGATCGCGAGCACGAAGGCACCCAGTTTTCCGAACGCGAGGCCCAGCACGGCGCCGATGACGATGAGCGGGATCGTGATGATGACGTCGGTGAAACGCATGAGCACCGAGTCGACCCAGCCGCGGTAGTAGCCCGAGACGGCGCCGATGACGGTGCCGATCGTGGTCGCGATGAGGCCGACGATGACCATGATGACGATCGACTGCTGCGTGCCGCGCATGACGACCGCGAAGATGTCGCGCCCGATCTCATCCTGCCCGAAGGGGTGGTCGCCGAATCGCACCCCGTCGCCGCCCATCCACTCCGGCACGAGGCTCAGGGTGGGGCGACCGCCGTTCTGCGCGGTGGGAATCTCGGTCCAGGTCCACTGCCACCAGCCGGGCGTCTTGATCTGCACGCCGAACACCGAGAAGTCGAAGCCGACGGCCGAGAACGCGAGCACGATGATGAACGCGAGCGTGACCATCGAGATGACCGCGCCCTTGTGACGGAAGAACCGCCGACGCACGATCTGGCCCTGCGAAAGGCCCTCGACCTCTTTATTCTCGATGTTGTTCTCGGCGTCAGTGACTCCGCTGGACGGCACGGGTGCGGAGAGGTTGCTCATCAGTTGACTCGGATTCGTGGGTCGAGAGCAGCATAGACGAGGTCAGCGAGCAAGTTGAACAGGATCGCGAGCCCGCCGACGACGAGGAAGAAGGCCATCACCGGATTCGGATCGACCTGATCGAGACCGTTCTGAAAGAGCGCCCCCATTCCGGTCCATCCGAAGACGCGCTCGGTGATCACCGCGCCGCCGACGATGCCGCCGATATCGAAGGCCACGATCGTGGCGATCGGGATGAGCGCGTTGCGGAACGCATGCCGCACGACGACCGTGCGCTCGGCGAGGCCTTTCGCGCGGGCCGTGCGGATGTAGTCCTGGTTCATGACCTCGAGCAGGCTCGCGCGCGAGTAACGCGTGTAGGTCGCGAACGAGATGAGGATGAGCGCGAGGGTCGGCAGCAGCAGGTGCGTGTAGATGTCGACGCCCTGAACCCAGAGGGAGCCCTCGAGGTTCGGTGTCGACGAGCCGATCGTGGCGATCGGGCGGCCACGGATGCGACCCGAGCTCGCGTAGTCGTCCCACACCATCATGAAGCGGTCGAGCGCGATCGCCCCCGCGGTGAAGAAGCCCGTGAACGCGGCGACACGCATGACGGGGCCCTTGTCGACGCCCCCCATGAACCAGCCGATCGCGAGGCTCACGCCGACCGCGGCGATCGCGAGGGCCACGAGCATCCACCACTCGGTGATGGAGTACGAGATGCCGAACTGGAACGGGAAGTACAGCGCGAGGCCGACGCCGGCCACGGTGAGCGAGGCGTAGAGCGCGCGGCGGTTCTTGAGACCCGTGATGAGCGCGGTGAGCCCGACGGCGGCACCGATGCCGACGATCGCGACGCCCACGATCGTGAGGCCGGGATAGGTGAACCACTGCACGAGGTTCATGATGACGAGCATGCTCGCCGTGGCCCCGGCGGCGACCGCGAAGGTGATCGCCTTGCGCCGCATCGTGCCCGGGATGATCGACGCCCAGAGCAGGCCGGCTGCGAGGGTGACGACACCGATGAGCCACGCCGGCAATTGCGGATCGTCTTCAAGGAAGTCGTTGAACCCGATGGCCACGAACTGCTTGAGCAGCACGGCCACCCAGAAGATCGGCAGCGAGAAGAACAGGAACGAGATGAAGGTCACCGTGTAGTCGTAGCCCGAGTACTGACGCAAGGCGGTCGTGATGCCGACGGTGAGGCCCAGGATGATCGCGACGACGGTGGCGATGGTCACCAGCTGGAGTGTCGAGCCGAGCGCCTGCTCGAGCAAGGCGTTGACGCTACGTTGCTGAACGGTGAGGCCCAGGTCGCCTTGGAAGACGCCGCCGAGCCAGATGAAGTACCGCAGGGGCGGGATGACATCGAGGCGCAGGAGCTTGATTCGCGACTCGATGAGCTGCTCTTTGTTGGGAGCGCTGCTGGCCCGGAGGTCTTCGAGCGGGTCACCCGAGAGGGCGACGAGGTTGTACATGAGGAACGTCGCTGCGAGGAGCACGAACACGGAGGCGACGAGGCGCCGGATGACGAATGCTGCCATGGAAATGGCACCCTACCTATCTGTGAACGGGGGGGGGCTCTCAGCGGGGCGCTGGGACCGCAGTGCGGCCCCAGCGCCCCGTGCTGAGGATGACTGACCTGAGTCAGCCGATAGCGGAGCTATCGACTAGTTGCTCTCGGT
>DIUS01000004.1 GCA_002423075.1 Microbacteriaceae bacterium UBA6152 | reverse complement strand
GGCAGACCGTGGGTCGCGCCGGCCACGGCGAGTTCGCCGTGCTCACGGGCATCGGGCGCCCCCACCGCTGGCCCGAGCTCTCGGCGAGCCGGGTAACGGCCGTGATCGAGCAGTGCCGCACGTGGCGCTCGATCGTCGTCATCGACGCCGGGTTCAGCCTCGAGAGCGACGAAGAGGTGAGCAGCGATCTCGCCGCGCCCCGTCGCAATGCCGCGACCATCGCCTCGCTGCGTGCCGCCGACCATGTCGTGGCCGTCGGTGCGGGCGACCCGCTCGGCCTGGCGCGCTTCCTGCGCACGCACGCCGACCTGCTCGAGACGATCGAGACGGCGCGGGTGCAGGTGACGATCAACCGGGTGCGGACATCCGTTCTCGGCATTGACCCGCACGGCCAGGTGCGCCAGACGCTCGACCGCTTCGTCGGCGTGCGTGACGCCGTGCTGATCGACGACGATGCGGATGCGGCCGACGCCGCGTTGCTCACCGCCCGTCCCGTGACGCACGCTGCTCCGCGCAGCGCCCTGAGTCGAGGCATCGCCGAGCTCGCCGACCGGCTGGTCGCGCCCGCCGTGACGGCGAGACCGGCGCGGGCGCTGACCCGGTGGCGGCGCACCGGCTGACGCGACCGCGGCACGACTGCCATGCGCCACCGGCTAGCCTGGGGGCGTGTCGACGCTCTCAGATCTGGTGCATGCGCACGGCGATGCCGACGAGACCGACATCGAGTGGCTGCACCTGCTGCTCGCCGACGGGCAGCTGATCGCCGACCTCGCTTTCGCCGACATCGTGCTGTGGGTGCCGACCACGGCGGGCGGCTTCATCGCGGTCGGGCACGCGCGCCCCAGCAGTTCAGCCACCCTGTTCTACCGCGACTTCGTCGGGCAGGAGGTCAAGCCCGAGTGGGGTCGGCAAGTCACGCAGGCCTACGAGACGGCCCAGATTGTCGACACCTCGGCACCCGACTGGTACGAGGAGACCCCGACCCGCGTGCGGGCGGTTCCGGTGCTGCGCCGACCGGGTCGAGATGGGGCGCGCGTGAGCGAGCATCCGATCGCCATCATCACGCGGCATACCAATCTGAGCGAAGCGCGCATGCCGAGTCGTCAAGAGCTGACGTTCAACGAGTGCGCCAATGACCTGTTCCACATGATCGCCGCCGGCGACTTTCCTGACCTCGGCGCACCGAGCGGCCCTCGCCGCGGAGCCCCGCGCGCCTCCGACGGCCTGCTGCGCCTCGACCTCGACGGCGTCGTCACCTTCGCGAGCCCCAACGGCCTGAGCGCTTTCAACCGCATGGGCTTCGTCGGCGAACTCGAAGGCGAGTCGCTCGCGAGCGTCACCACGACGCTGCTCGCCGGGCGCACACTGCAGGTCGACGAGTCGCTGCCGCTCGTCGTCACCGGCCGCGCGCCCTGGCGCACCGACATCGAGTCGGGCGGGGTCACCGTGACCCTGCGCACTATTCCGTTCGTGCGCGACGGCCGGCGCATCGGGGCGATGATTCTCGTGCGCGACGTCACCGAAGTGCGGCACCAAGAGCGCGAGCTCATCACGAAAGATGCGACGATTCGCGAGATTCACCACCGCGTGAAGAACAACCTGCAGACTGTTGCCTCACTGCTACGCATTCAGGCGCGCAGAGCCCACAGCGATTCGACGAAGGATGCTCTGACTCAAGCAATGCGTCGCGTGGCCGCGATCGCCGTCGTGCACGACACCCTCAGCGAAGGCCTCAACCAGAACGTCGACTTCGACGACGTCTTCGCGCGCGTGCTCATGCTCATTGCCGAAGTGGCCTCGAGCCACAACACCGTCGTGCGGCCCACCTCGACCGGCAATTTCGGCACGCTGCCGAGCGAGTATGCGACGCCGCTCGCACTCGCGCTCACCGAGCTCGTCACCAACGCGGTCGAGCACGGCCTCGAAGGTCGCCCCGACGGCGAGGTCGAGATCGTCGCCACCCGCACGCACGACACGCTGTCAGTGAAGGTGCGCGACAACGGCGCCGGCATGCCCGAGGGCGTCGTCGGCTCAGGCCTTGGCACGCAGATCGTGCGCACCCTCATTCAGGGCGAGCTCGGCGGAACCATCGACTGGCACACGCTCGAAGGCGAAGGCACGGAGGTCACCATCGAGGTACCGCTGCTCTACTTGCGCAAGAAGCGGACATGACAGAGCCCCGGGGCATCCGTGTTGGATGCGCTCCGGGGCGCGGTCACTGTCAGGTGAAGCGTCGGGCGGTTAAGAGGCGCGGCGGGCGCGCGCGGCGCGGCGCTTGAGGGCGCGGCGTTCGTCTTCGCTGAGGCCACCCCAGACGCCCGAGTCTTGATTCGTCTCGAGTGCATACTGCAGGCAGGTCTCGGTGACCGTGCAACGGCCGCAGACCGACTTCGCCTTCTCGATCTGGTCAACTGCGGGGCCGGTGTTGCCGACCGGGAAGAACAGTTCGGGGTCGGCCGTGAGGCAAGCTGCTTTGTCGCGCCAATCCATGGGGAAGTGCTCCTTTAATGTGGGTCAGGTAGCAGGCGCCGAAGGTTGACAGACGCGCTACATCGTCGGTACTCGCACCAGCGATTCGGTGAGAGAGAAAGTTCTTGGGAACGTCGCCCACCGCTCTGTAGGCGTCACATCAACCTCCTATAGGTTCCCATAGGCTGGTTGTCAAATCAATAGGTACGCATGGGATGGTTTGCATGGAAGACACCCGACGTTCGCCTCTCGTCACCGTTCTGGCCATACTTCTGGCGGCTCAGACGGTCTTCATCGTCGGGGTCACTATCTATCTCGTCATGGAGCTACTGTTCGCCGAAGCCGACTTTCCGCCGACCGCGATCGCGCTCACTGTGCTCGTCGTACTCGTGGCGATCTGGCTCGTCGCCATGACGCGCGGAGTCTGGCGTGGGCGCGCCTGGACGCGCGGCAGCGTGCTCGTCTACCAGTTTCTGCAGCTCTCGATCGGGGTCGGCAGCATTCAGGGCTTCGTGCCGCGCCCCGACATCGGATGGTGGGTCATCGCGACGGCCGTGCTCGGCCTGGTGCTGGTGCTCAGCACCCCGGTCTCGCGATACCTCGACCGCCGTGACTAGCGCACTCCGTCAGCAACTCTCACCGTTTGCGACACTTCGCACAGCTTGGGGCGTACGAGGTGTCGCAAACAATGCGAATAACGGCACAGGCGGCTCGGCGCTGCCCCGCACGACTCGCTAGTCGAGACCGAGCTTCTTGCGCAGGCTCGCCACGTGGCCCGTGGCCTTCACGTTGTAGAGGGCGTGCTCGATGACGCCCTGCTCGTCGATGACGAACGTCGAGCGGATCACACCCATCACGGTCTTGCCGTACATCGACTTCTCGCCGTAGGTGCCGTAGGCGTGGTGCACCGTCAGCTCCGGGTCGCTGAGCAGCGGAAAGGGCAAGTGTTCTTCGGCGGCGAACTTCTGGAGGGCATCCGGCGCATCTTTCGAAACGCCGAGCACGACGTAGCCGGCTGCCTGCAACGAGGCCAGGTTGTCGCGGAAGTCGCACGCCTGCGTCGTGCAGCCGGGTGTGCTGGCCGCGGGGTAGAAGTAGAGCACGACCTTCTTGCCGGCGTAATCGGCGAGCGAGACATGTGCGCCGTCTTTGTCGGGCAACGTGAAGGCGGGGGCCGGGGTGCCGGCGTCGAGGCGGGGCTGGGCCATGGGTGCTCCTTCGTGGGCGATGCGGTGGTGATCGACCGGTGAAGCGGCGTGATGCGAGCGGATGCTCGAGGCTCGGCACCGCACCGGCCAGCGACTCTGCACAGTGTATGGATGCGCGGCGCACGGCGGCTGAACGCCCGCCGAGTAGTGGCCCTCTCGCGCTCAGTGGTAGTGTTCTTTCTCGGCCCGCTCGCGGGCTCACGCACCTCTAGCTCAATTGGCAGAGCAACTGACTCTTAATCAGTGGGTTCCGGGTTCAAGTCCCGGGGGGTGTACGGAAACCCCGGTTCGCTCTCGCCAGCAGCCGGGGTTTTTGCATGACCATGCCCACGCCCACACGGGGCAGGACTTTGGTCACCACTTCGCCCGAACCAGGTGCGCGAGAGCGCTCGCACGCCCAGACTGAGCACGCGCCGCCCGGCGCGACCACACTCTGAGCGGAGCCACCACCCGTGTTCGAGCAAGACGTCGACCCGGTCTTCGGGTCTCTCGCGCTGTCGGCCATCGCCGCCGCGCTGCCCCTGCTGCTGCTGTTCGTGCTGCTGGGCGTGTTCAAGGTGCGTGCACCGTTCGCGGCGATCGCCGCGCTCGCGCTGTCGATCGTGCTGGCGATCGTCGGGTTCAACATGCCGCCCGTGCAGGCGCTGAGCGCCGCCAGCGCGGGTGTGTTTTACGGCCTCTTCCCGATTCTCTGGATTCTGGTCAACGCGCTCTGGGTCTATCGCCTCACCACGGTGACGCGATGGTTCGAGGTCTTCGGCCGCACGATCCGCTCGGTGAGCGACGATCTGCGCATCCTCTCGATTCTCATCGCGTTCTGCTTCGGCGCGCTGCTCGAATCGCTCGCGGGCTTCGGCGCACCGGTTGCGATCTCGGCGGCCATGCTGCTCGCGGCGGGCATGGCACCGCTCAAGGCAGCCCTCGTCTCGCTGCTCGCCAACACGGCGCCCGTCGCCTTCGGCGCTCTCGCGGCCCCCGTCATCGCACTCGCGGGCGTCACGGGCCTGCCGCTCGCCGACCTCGCCTCGATGGCGGGTCGGCAGACGCCGTTCATGGCCCTGCTGGTTCCGTTGATACTGGTCTTCCTGGTGGATGGCCGCCGCGGCCTCAAGCAGACGTGGCCGGTTGCTCTGGTCGCAGGTTTCGTGTTCGGCCTCGCTCAGTTCGTGACGTCGAACTTCTTCGCGGTCGAGCTCACCGATGTCGTAGCCGCGGTGGCGACGATCGCCGCCGTGCTGCTCATGTTGCGGGTGTGGCAGCCGGCCGAGCTCGTGAGCATGAGCGGCGCCGTCGAGGTGGGGCAGCCCGCCGTCGAGCGCCCTCCGCTGCGCGAGGTGCTCATGTCGGTCGCGCCGTACCTGATCATCATGATCGTGTTCTCGCTCGCGCAGATCGCCGCGGTCAAGCAGTGGTTCGTATCGCTCAGTGTGACGTTCGCGTGGCCGGGGCTCGATGTGGTCACCGCGGCGGGCGAGCCCGCCTCGGCACAACTGTTCCACCTCGACACTCTGGGGGCGACGGGAACCCTGCTGCTGATCTCTGGGCTCATCACGGCCACGGTCTACCGCATCGTGCCGCGCACGGGCGTCGCCGCGTACGGCGCGACACTGCACCAGCTGCGGTGGACCATCGTCACCGTGACCGCGGTGCTGGGCCTCTCGTTCGTCATGAACCTCTCAGGGCAGGCCACCTCACTCGGGGTCGCGCTCGCCTCGGCGGGAGGATTCTTCGTCGTGCTGTCGCCGATCATCGGCTGGATCGGCGTCGCACTCACCGGTTCTGACACCTCGTCAAATGTGCTCTTCGGCCCCGTGCAGGTTGCCGCGGCCGAGCAGGTGGGCCTGCCGCCCGTGCTCATGGCTGCCGCCAACTCGTCGGCGGGAGTGCTCGGCAAGATGCTCTCGGTGCAGAACCTGGCGGTCGCGGCCGCCGCCGTCGGCATGGTCGGCAGCGAGGGCACGCTACTGCGCAAGCTGCTGCCGTGGAGCCTCGGCCTGCTCGCCCTCATCACCCTGCTCATCGTGGTGCAGTCGACTCCGGTGCTCGGCTGGATGGTGCCCTGACCTCCACGGTGAGCGTCACACGGCCGGGTCGTCGCGTCGTGGCATCGAGCGGGAGCCGCGACACGGCAGGATGATGCCGTGACTGTCGACACCTGGCTTATCTTCGCCCTCGCTGCTCTGGGCCTGTCGTTCACCCCCGGGCCGAACGGACTGCTGGCGTTGACCCACGGCGCGATCTACGGTCTGCGTCGCACGGTGGCGACGGTGCTCGGCGGCGCACTCGGGTTTCTCGTCGTGATCGCTATCTCGATGTTCGGCATCGGGGCCCTGCTGACGGTCGTGCCCGAAGTGCTCACGGTGCTCAAGTGGGTCGGCGGCGCGTATTTGGTGTTTCTCGGCATCATGGTATGGCGGTCTCCGGCCATCACCGTGGGGCGCGGCGTCGAGCGGCCGAGCACCGCGTGGTGGACACTCGCGCAGCAAGGCTTTCTCG
This sequence comes from Microbacteriaceae bacterium UBA6152, assembly GCA_002423075.1. GTDB lineage: Bacteria > Actinomycetota > Actinomycetes > Actinomycetales > Microbacteriaceae > Microcella. Next base: position 423 of record DIUS01000004.1, on the reverse strand, counting down.
CCGCGGTTACGAATCCGAAGGGCATCCTCTTCTTCGTCGCCTTCCTTCCGCAATTCATCGACCCCGAGCGCGACCTAGTCGCGCAATTCGCCATCATGGCGAGCACCTTTATCGTCATCGAGATCATCTTCGAGCTGGTGGTGGCGGCGCTCTCGCAATCGCTGCAGCCGCTGCTCGCGAAGGCGGGGCGCTGGTTCAACCGAGCGACCGGCGGTTTGTTCGTCGCGATCGGCGTGCTGCTGCCCTGGCAGCTCTGAGCTGCGGCGCGACCCGCCGCGCGCTTCCCGCCGCGCCAACTGTGCTCCTTACGCTCGACGGTGCCTGCCCGGGAGGGGCACACTCGCGCGCAGCAGGCACAGTCGCGCGACACGGGGGCACGCGAGCTCCAGGCCTACGCCGGCGCGCGCTTCGCGAGCCGCAACC
>DIUS01000024.1 GCA_002423075.1 Microbacteriaceae bacterium UBA6152 | reverse complement strand
CCATGATGATGACCTTGCCGTAGCGGGCCTGCTCGAGGTCGAACGTTCGCCCCGACCCCGCACCGATGACCTGGATGATCGAGGCGCACTCGGCGTTACTGAGCATGTCGCTCACCGAGGCCTTCTGTACGTTCAAGATTTTGCCGCGGATGGGCAGCAGCGCCTGGTACTCGCTGTCGCGCCCCAGCTTGGCTGTGCCGAGAGCGCTGTCGCCCTCGACGATGAAGAGTTCGCTGTTCGCGACGTCGTTCGACCGGCAGTCGACGAGCTTCGCCGGCAGCGCCGAGCTTTCTAACGCGTTCTTGCGGCGCTGCGTCTCTTTGTGCGCGCGGGCGGAGATTCGGCTCTTCATCTCGGAGACGACCTTGTCGAGCACGAGCGCCGCCTGCGCCTTGTCGTCGCGCTTGCTCGACGCGAACCGCTCGGCGAGACCGCGAGCGATGACGCTCGAGGTGATCCCGCGCACCGCGGGCGTGCCGAGAACCTCTTTCGTCTGACCCTCGAACTGCGGCTCGGGCAGTCGCACAGTGAGCACGGCCGTCAGTCCGGCGAGCACGTCGTCTTTCTCGAGCTTGTCGGTGCCGACCTTCAGGCGACGGGCGTTCTTCTCGACCTCGGCCCGCAAGAACTTGAGCAGACCCTGCTCGAACCCGAGCTGGTGGCTGCCGCCCTTCGGCGTGGCGATGATGTTGACGTACGAGCGGAAGGTCGTGTCGTAGCCCGTGCCCCAGCGCAACGCGATGTCGACGACGCACTCGCGCTCGAGCTCGGTCGGGGTCATGTGTCCGAGAGAGTCGAGCACGGGCACCGTCTCGGTGAAGGTGCCGCTGCCGGTGATGCGCCAGGTGTCGGTGAGCGGAGCATCCGGTGCCAAGTACTCAGCGTACTGGCTGATGCCGCCATCGAAGCGGAATGACTCGGTGATCGGCGACTCACCCCGGTCGTCGGTGACCTCAAGGGTGATGCCCGGCACGAGGAAGGCCGTCTGGCGCAGGCGCGCGAGCAATTCTTCCGTCAAGAAGCTCGCGCCTTTGGTGAAGATCTGCGGGTCGGCCCAATACCGGATCCGGGTGCCGGTCACGCCCTTCGCAACTTTGCCGACCTTGCGCAGCTCGCTGCCCGACAGGAACGGCGAGAACGGCGCGTCGGGGCTGGGGCCCCCGGGCCCGTCCGCGAACACACCCGGCTCGCCGCGGTGAAACGACATCGCCCACGTGGCACCGTCGCGATCGACCTCGACGTCGAGGCGTGCGCTAAGGGCGTTGACAACCGAGGCGCCGACACCGTGCAGTCCACCGGATGCGGCATAGGAGCCCCCACCGAACTTGCCGCCGGCGTGCAGCTTCGTGAAGACGACCTCGACGCCGCTCAAGCCGGTCTTGGGCTCGATGTCGACGGGAATGCCGCGCGCGCGGTCGCGCACCTCGACGCTGCCGTCGGGATACAGTCGCAGGTCGATCTGGGTGCCGTGACCGCCGAGCGCCTCGTCGACCGAGTTGTCGATGATCTCCCACAGGCAGTGCATGAGCCCGCGCGAATCGGTCGAGCCGATATACATACCGGGCCGTTTGCGCACCGCCTCGAGACCTTCGAGAACAGAGAGGTGGCGAGCGGAGTAGTCAGAGCTGGGCACGACTGTCATCGTAGGCGGGTCGACTGACGCGGTCGGGCTGCCACTCCGGGCTGGAGGGGCGCGCCTACGCGTTGAGGTTCGCGCCGGCGCGTTAGGGCCCGCGCCTACGCGTTGAGCGAAATCGGGGCGTATTGACACGGGAGCGTCGCACCCGTGTGGTGCAATGGGGTCTATCGAGTAGCGTGCGACGACGACCGATGAGTGAGGGGCACACCATGACGCAGATCACGACCGAGAACCCGAACGTCACGACCGCGCCGCTCACCGCGCTCGACCGCTGCGACAGCTGCGGAGCGCAGGCCTATGTGCGCGCCACCCTCGCGACAGGTGAACTATTGTTCTGCGCTCACCACGCTGCTCGTTTCAAGGAGAACCTCGCCGGCACGGCTCTCGCCTGGCACGACGAATCGAGCCGTCTGCTCGATGAGCGCGGCGCCTGAGTCCTCGGGCGTTCGTCGCGTCGCCCGGCTCTCGGCTCGCGCGCTCGACGAGGCGCTGAACGCGCTCACCACTGAGCACGGCGACGCTGCCGAAGTCGACTTGCGCGCCGACGCCTACGGCCACGGGGCGATCGAGGTCGAGCGTCGCGCGCGCTCTCGCGGGGTTGTGCGCTTCGTGCGGGATGCTGATGCCTCCCCCGCGCTCGACCGAACGTCGGCCCTCTACGGCTTCGGACTCGGTCATCCGCCCTTGCTCTCGCTGACCGGCGAAGTCGTCGCCGTAAAAAAGGTCGCTGCTGGCACTGCCGTGTCGTACGGGTACACCTACCGCACGGCAGCCGCATCGACGCTCGCCCTCGTGGGCCTCGGCTACGCCGACGGCGTGCCGCGCAGCGCGTCGAGCACGGCGACCGTGCGCGTCGGTGGCCACCGCGGTCTGGTCGCCGGCCGTATCGCGATGGACCAACTGGTCGTGGATCTCGGCGACGCCGACGCGACGGTCGGTGACGACGCCGTGCTGTGGGACGACGAAGAGTCGTTCGCGGCATGGTGCACGGCGACCGGGCGCGCACCGGCCGAGCTGACCACTCGCCTGGGCCCGCGCATTCGTCGCGTCTGGAGCGATGCATGAGCGCGCTCGCGATCATCGATCACACGGCTTTCGCCCACAACGTGGGCATCCTGAGCGCTCGAGCGGCGCCCGCTGAAGTCATGCTGGCTGTGAAGGCCGATGCCTACGGGCACGGCATGCTCGAGATCGCGAACACCGCACTCGTCTCGGGCGCGACGTCTCTGGCTGTGCTGGAGATTCCCGCCGCGGTGGCCCTGCGGGAGGCAGGCGTCGACTGCCGGCTGTTCGCCTGGTTACATGGCGTCGACAGCGACTTCACTGCCGCCGTCGACCACCGGGTTGACCTCGGCGTCTCAGCCCTCTGGCAGCTCGAACGCATCGCTCGAGCATCGACCCGCCAGACTCCCGGCCGGGTGCACCTCAAGATCGACACGGGGCTGCACCGCAACGGCGCCCTGCCCGAGCANNCACCTCGCAGACGCTTCGCCCGACGATGATGCGCGTGCGGTCGACGCCTACGCGGAGGCTCTTGAGATCGCCGACGAGCTGGGCGTGAGGCCCACCATGCGGCACCTCGCCGCCAGCTCGGCGGGTTGGCGCGACCCCCGCGCCCGCTTCGATGCCGTGCGCTTTGGCATCGCCGCCTATGGCATCTCGCCGTTCGACGACGTGACGGGCCAGGGGATGGGTCTGCGCGCCGTCATGACCCTGCAGTGCGCGGTCAGCCGCGATGATGCTCCGTCTGGCCGGCGGTGGATCACAGCGGGCTACTCAGACGGAGTGCCGCTCGGCGCTCGAGGCGCAGAAGTCTCGATCGGCAGAGAACGGTGCGAAGTCGATCGCGTCGAGCTCGCGCGCACGCTCGTGATCGCCCCCGACTCGATCGACGACGGCACGATCGTCACGGTCTTCGGCGAGCCGGAGACCGGAGTACCCAGCGCGGAAGACTGGGCGCATTGGAGCGGGACTATTGGCGACGAGATCGTCACGGGAGTGCCTGCGCGAGTGGCGCGCCGCCACGACCACGTTCGCTCTTCGACGCCTGCGAGCTGAGCAGCCGAGAGCGTTCGATCAGACCTCGACGCCCCAACGCCCGAGTCGCGCGGCGATCGCCACACGTGCGCGACGAGCGTGCTCGTCAACCTCGCGCACTCGCTCATCGGCAGGCGGCAGCTGCTGGCCGTACCGAGCCAGCGCGGCCGTCAGCAGCTCGTCGGCCAGCCACGGATTCATGGGCAGCACCGGTCCGTGCAGGTGCGTGCCGATGAGGTGAGCCGCACGAACCCCTTCGGCCGTCAAACCTGATACCGATGCCGGCGCGCGCTCGAGCTGGGCGAGCGGCTCGGCCTCGTGCCGCTCAACCTCCACGGCGTGGTTGAGGTAACCAGCGAGGCGGCGACCATCAGCGAGCATCCCGAGGGCTTCACCGACCGTGCGCTGCGTGACGTCCCGAATGGTGACGGGCAGCACGTCGGCACCCGCACGCTCGGTGCCATCGAGTTGCACGATCGAGCGGCTCAAGAGGTGGAAGCCCGCACCAACCCCGATCATCGGCACGCCCGACGACGCCCATGCCTGCAGCTGACCTGCACGCTCGCCAACATCACCCATCAGGGCATCCCGAGCCGAGCGAGGCCCGCTGCCGATGTGCACGAGGTCAACATCACGCGGCAGAGGCTTGCCCGCGTCGACCGTGACGACCTCGACCGTAAGCCCGCGCCACTGCAGCCGCTGGCGCAGAGCGAGCACGTTGCCCACGTCACCGTTGATGCCGAGCTCACGCGCATAGAGGTGCAGCACTCGCAGCGCGCTCACGAGCTGCCCTCCAAATCGAGGTAGCCCATCATGAGCCGCATCTCCATCATGAGCTCGTAGTTCACGATCGCGACTTTCGGGCCATCGGCTGGCGCCGGCATCGCCAGCAACTCTTCGACGGCAGTGCGAAAGTCGTCGATCACCTGACCCACCGGGATTCCCGCGTAGGCGAGCCGTGTAGCCCACTGGTGGGCTTTCGTGCCGGTGACGATGTCGACGTGATCGAGGGTCGAGAGGTCGGTGTCATAGATCCACGACGGGTCAGGGGTTCCTTCATCGACGGCGATCATGACGCACTGCGGCACACGCCCCAGCGCATCGAGGTTGAGCTGCAGGCTCGGCGGGTTCTTCATCATGACGAGTTCGATCGCTTGTCCGCGCGCGTCGAGAATCTCGCCTCGGCCGTAGACGGTCTCGAGAGCTCCTAGCGCTGCCGAGGCGACACTCATAGAGAACCGGTTGCCCAGTAGCGCGCGCGCCGTGGCAATAGCACCGGCCGCGTCGACTGCATAGTGCAGACCGCGAGCCGGCAGGGCGAGGGATGCTCGCTCGCCGTCGACCGTGAGTTCAGCGACGCTCCCCTCCACCGACTCAACGACGACGAGAGGCGCCGGCAGTGACGCGCGCCCACGAGTCGCGATGTGCGGAGCGGGCGCAACGCCATGCGGGCTCGCCGCGAGGGCCGCTGGCGACACGTCGAAGGAAACGAGGTCAAGATCGGCTCGAGCACCGCGCCCGAGGTCGGCGGTGTTGGGGTCGGCCGCATTGACGATGAGGCGTCGCCGGGCGACGGCGGCGATGCGTTCGAGCATTGCGTAGACCCGGTCGGGCTCGTAAAAACGATTGAGCTGGTCGATCTGCAGATTGAGCAGGAGCACGTCTGTCGGTGCGAGCCGATCGGCGAGGCCCACGCCGTAAGCCTCATCGACCTCGAGCACGGCGAGGTCGTCGCGCACCCGGCCATCGAGATCGACGGTGGCGAGCAGCGAGGATGCGATGCCCTGCGGCAGGTTCGCTCCGCTGGGGTTCGTGAACACGGTGAGGCCATGAGCGCGCAGCACAGCGACGAGCATGTTGGTCGTCGTCGACTTGCCGTTCGAGCCGGTCACGAAGACCACTCCGAGCGGCATCGATCCGAGCGCGTGCTCCAAGAAGCCCGGAGCAATGCGCAGCGCAATATTGCCCGGAATCGCCGAGCCGCCGCCGCGCAGTCGTGCCACGACGCGCACGAGTCGGCCGACGAGCACCGCCAGACGGATGCGCACGGTGATGGGCCTACTCGAGGTAGTCGCGCAGCGCTTGCGAGCGCGAGGGGTGCCGCAGCTTAGCCATGGTCTTTGACTCGATCTGACGGATGCGCTCGCGCGTCACCCCGAACGTGTCACCGATTTGGTCGAGCGTCTTCGGCATGCCGTCGCCGAGACCGAAGCGCATGCGGATGACGCCAGCCTCGCGCTCAGAGAGCGAGTCAAGCAGGCTCTCGAGTTGCTTCTGCAGCATCGTGAACCCCACTGCGTCGGCCGGAACGACGGCCTCGGTGTCTTCGATCAGGTCACCGAACTCGCTGTCGCCGTCTTCACCGAGGGGAGTGTGCAGCGAGATTGGCTCGCGACCGTACTTCTGCACCTCGATGACCTTCTCGGGGGTCATGTCGAGTTCACGGCTGAGTTCTTCGGGCGTGGGTTCGCGCCCGAGGTCTTGCAGCATCTGCCGCTGCACGCGGGCGAGCTTGTTGATGACCTCGACCATGTGCACGGGAATGCGGATGGTACGAGCCTGGTCGGCCATGGCACGCGTGATGGCCTGACGAATCCACCACGTGGCGTAGGTCGAGAACTTGAAGCCCTTGGTGTAGTCAAACTTCTCGACGGCGCGGATCAGGCCAAGGTTGCCCTCTTGGATGAGGTCGAGGAACTGCATGCCGCGGCCGGTGTAGCGCTTCGCGAGCGAGACGACGAGACGCAGGTTCGCGCCCAGAAGGTGGTTCTTCGCTCGTTGGCCGTCACGAGCGACCCACGAGAGATCGCGACCGAGGGCGGTGCGCTTCTCCTTCTCCGTCATCGTCGAGAGCTTCTCCTCAGCGAAGAGCCCCGCCTCGATGCGCATCGCGAGCTCGACCTCTTCGGCGGCGTTGAGCAGCGGAACCTTTCCGATCTGCTTCAGGTAGTCCTTGACCGGGTCGGCCGTCGCGCCGGTGATGGTCGTCGAGTAGACCGGAACCTCGTCGTCTTCGGTGTTCGACAGCACGATCGCGCCGGTCGGCAGCGGGCCTGCCGAGCCCGAGTCGCTCTCGGAATCGTCGTCATCATCAGAATCGTCATCGGAGTCGTCGGCCACCACGATGGTGATCTCGGTGGTCGAGGTGTCGTCGTCGGCCTCGATCGCTTCGGCGGTCGGCTCGACGAGCTCATCCGTCTCGTCTCCATCGATGCCGTCCGTCACCGGAGAGCTCGCCTTCTTGACTGGCGAACGCTTCGTGGCGGGCTTCTTCGCTGCCGTCACCGCCGTCTTCGTCGCCGCCGTCTTCGTCGCCACCGTCTTCGTCGCCACCGTCTTCGCTGCCACCGTCTTCGCTGCTGCCGTCTTCGCGGCCGCGGCCTTCGCCGGAGCAGCCTTCTTGGCCGCCGGTGCGGTGGCGGTCTTCGCCTTCACAGGCGCGGCCGACGTCGTTGCCGCAGGCTTCTTGGCCGCGGTGCTTGTGCTCGTGGTCGTGCTCTTAGCGGTCTCGGTGCTGGTCGCTCGGGTAGCCATGGGCCCCTCAATCTCGCGTTCTGCGGGCAGTGCAACGACCCATGTCAAGTTGCGAGGCACGCACACCGACTCATGAACACCGGCGAGTACTGCTTGCCGGAAGAGCTGGGGACCACGCGACCGACTGGGTCGTGAGGGTTAATTATTGCACGAACGCCGGCCGCAGCCGACCAGCCGCGTCAGTTCGCGTCGTCATCGCTCGCCTGTCGATGCGCGAGAAACTTCTCGAGCTCAGCCGCGATCGAGTCTGCGCTCGGCAGCTCGCCGTCTTCGTCGGTCAACGGCGAGCGCAGCGGGTTATCTTCCATGTAACTGTCGTGGCGCTCTTCAAGAGTGCCCACGAGGCGCGCAAGCTCGGCGTTACCCTCAACCTGCTTTTCGATGCGGCCAAGGAACTCCCGACCTTCTTCTCGCAGCCGGTCGGTCGGAAAAAGTAGCCCGGTCGCCGAAGTGATGCTCTCGAGTGCCGCGACAGCGGCAGTCGGGAACTCGGTGTCGGCGAGGTAGTGCGGCACGAGCAGCACAAAGCTTGCTGTCGGATGCTCGGCCTCGAGGAGGCGATGCTCAAGCAGGTGAAGCACATTGCCGGGAACCTGGGTGCGCGGTCTCCAGACCGACAGAGCTTCGATGAGCTCTGTGCGGTTGCCGCTGACGGTCACACCGAGGTCGCGCGTGTGCGGCACGGGCATCGGAATCGCCTGCACCCAGGTCGTCGTCGCCACTCCGTAGCGGTCGATGATGTCGAGCAGTGCCGCAACGAATCGCTCCCACTGAAAGTCGGGCTCGTAGCCCGTGAGCAGCAGGAAGGGAGCTCCCAGCTCATCATGAGCCAGACGCAGAGTGAGGGCGGGTCGCCGGTACTCGGTGATGCGAGTCTCGTCGAACACCATGATCGGGCGCCGCGCTCGGTAGTCGAGCAGTTCGTCGTTCTCGAAGACCACGACATCGCGGTGCTCGAGCTCGTCGAGCAGGTACTGCGCGACCTGCGCCACCGCCCCCCCGGAATCGACGAATCCGGTCAGACCGATCACGAGCGGCAGCCCGCGCGGCACCTCGGGTTCTGCCGCGACGACCGAGTAAAGGTCAGCTGGGTTGCGCATGCTTCCATGGTAGGTCGAGCACGGGCCAGCACCTGCGTCTCCACGCGTGCCGAGAGCGAACAGCGGCGACGCTGGGCGTCGATCGCGCCTGACAGGCGTGCCCGATGCGCCCGGCTAGCATGGCCGCCATGCCTGTTGCCCGCCTCACTGTCTCGACCGCACCCGCTTCGACCATCGAGGCGGGTGCTCTCGTTGTCGGCATCGTTCCGAGCCCCGATGGCCTGCGCCCCGTCGGTGCGGATGACAACGCGCTGGCATCGATTGGCGACCACCTCGGGATGCTGGGCCTCACCGGCGCGGTCGACGAGACCTCGCGCATCCCCGCCCCCCAGGGCGTCGCCGCGGCGAGCGTACTCTTCGTCGGCCTAGGCCGCGGTACCCTGACCGCCGATGGCCTGCGCTACGCCGCAGGAACCGCGGCGCGGGCACTCGCGGGCGTCGAGCACGTCGCCTACTCCTTGCCCACGTCCGCGCCGACCGAAGTGCAGGCCGTGCTCGAAGGCGCAGCACTCGGTGGGTACCGGTACGTGCCCGCGACCGGCCCGACTCCCCCATCGGCGCCAACCACGACGGTGACCCTGGCGACCGCAGTCGAGGGCGCAGCGGATGCAGCCGCCGCTGCAACAGTCACGGCACGCGCCGTGACGCTTGTGCGCGATCTCGTGACGACCCCTCCCAATGAGCTGTACCCCGAGTCCTTCGTCGAGCGAGCACGTGCGGCGATCGGCGACTTGCCGATCGACCTGCAGGTGTGGGAGGCCGAGCAGCTCGAAGCGGGTGGCTTCGGCGGCATTCTCGGTGTAGGGCAGGGCTCGGCCCGTCCACCGCGCCTCGTGGCGCTGCGGTATCGGGCCGATGTTGGCGACCGACACCTCGCCCTCGTGGGTAAGGGCATCACCTTCGATTCAGGCGGACTCTCTCTCAAGCCCGCCCCGAGCATGGTCGGAATGAAGTACGACATGACCGGCGCCGCCACCGTGCTCGCCACGGTGATCGCGGCGGCCGAGCTCGGCATCGCGACGCGCCTCACCGGTTGGCTCTGCCTGGCCGAGAACATGCCCTCCGGTGCCGCACTGCGCCCCAATGACGTCATCACGATCCACGGCGGTCAGACCGTCGAGGTGCTCAACACCGACGCCGAAGGCCGACTCGTAATGGCCGACGGCCTCGTCGCGGCGAGCGAGGAGAACCCCGACGCCATCATCGACGTCGCGACTCTCACGGGAGCCGCGAGAGTTGCACTGGGCGAGCGCTATGCGGGAGTCATGGGCGATGCCGAGGTCATCGATCGAGTGCGCGCGGCAGCCGACGAGACCGGTGAGCTGGTGTGGCCGATGCCGCTGCCCCCCGAACTGCGCCCCCTGCTCAAGACCGACGTCGCGACGATCGCGAACGCGAAGCCGGGCAACACGGCGGCGGGCATGCTGCTGGCGGGCGTGTTCTTGCGCGAGTTCGTGGGACGCCGCGGAACGGGCGACGATGCGCCGAGCATCCCGTGGGCGCATCTCGACATCGCAGGGCCGGCCAACAATGCGACCGCACCATTCGGTTACACCCCCAAGGGTGCCTCGGGAGTCATGGTGCGGCTGCTCATCCGTGTCGCGGAGGCCTTCTCGGCGAAGGAGTAGGCTCGACTGCGGGCACGGATCAGTCGTGCCGTACAGGGGGTCGGCCCGCCACCTCGAGCTCGGGCCCCACATGCCGATCCTTGACGGATGAAGGAGCCTCTTCCGGTGTCAGACCAGACTTTTGACCTTGTCGTTCTCGGAGCAGGAAGCGGCGGATACGCCGCGGCACTGCGGGCCAGTCAGCTCGGTATGAACGTCGGGCTCATCGAGAAGTCGAAAGTGGGCGGCACCTGCCTGCATGTCGGCTGTATTCCGACCAAGGCTTTGCTGCACGCCGCCGAGGTCGCCGACGCCGCTCGCGACTCGGAGAAGTTCGGTGTCAAAGCGACCCTCGAGGGCATTGACGTGCCTGCGGTCAACCAGTATCGCGATGGCATCGTCTCGAGCAAGCACAAGGGCCTACAGGGCCTCATCAAGGCTCGCGGCATCACGACCATCGAGGGCGAAGGCCGTTTGACCTCCCCCACCACGGTTCAGGTCGGCGACAGCACGATCACGGGCAAGAATGTCGTGCTCGCGACGGGCTCGTACTCGCGCACGTTACCGGGTCTCGAGATCGGCGGCCGCGTCATCACCTCCGAGCAGGCGCTGCAGCTCGACTTCGTGCCGAAGAAGGTCGCCGTGCTCGGCGGTGGCGTGATCGGTGTCGAGTTCTCGAGCGTCTGGCGCTCGTTCGGCGCCGAGGTGCACATCATCGAGGCTCTGCCCCACCTTGTTCCCATGGAGGAAGAGTCGATCTCGAAGCAGTTCGAGCGCGCCTACCGCAAGCGCGGCATCGAGTTCACGCTCGGCGTGCGCTTCCAGAGCGTGACGCAGAACGAGCAAGGCGTCGTCGTTACGCTCGAGAATGGCGCCACGATCGAAGCAGACCTGCTTCTCGTCGCCGTCGGGCGCGGCCCGGCCACGAACGGCCTCGGCTTCGAAGAGGTCGGCGTCACGATGGACCGCGGGTTCGTCATCACCAACGAACGGCTCGAGACGAGCATCCCGGGCCTCTACGCGGTCGGCGACATCGTGCCGGGACTTCAGCTCGCCCACCGCGGGTTCCAGCACGGCATCTTCGTCGCCGAAGAGATTGCGGGCCTCAACCCCGTCGTCATCAACGACGTCAACATTCCGAAGGTCACCTACAGCGAGCCCGAGGTCGCGTCGGTCGGCCTCAGCGAGACGAAGGCCAAAGAGCAGTACGGCGACACCGCCGTCGCGAGCTACGAGTACAACCTCGCGGGTAACGGCAAGAGCCACATTCTTGAGACCGCCGGATCGATCAAGGTCGTTCGCGTCGTCGACGGGCCCGTCGTCGGCGTGCACATGATCGGCGCGCGTGTCGGCGAACTGATCGGCGAAGCGCAACTGGCCGTCAACTGGGATGCCCACCCCGAAGACGTGGCGCCCCTGCTGCACGCGCACCCGACGCAGAACGAGGCTCTCGGTGAGGCGTTCCTCGCTCTTGCCGGCAAACCGCTACACGCGATGTGACCATGCTCGCGCAACTAGGCTGAAGACCCACCACAGGTTTCTAAAGGAGCACTACTGATGAGCGAATCCGTCAACCTCCCGGCGCTCGGTGAAAGCGTCACCGAGGGCACGGTCACCCGTTGGCTGAAGAATGTGGGCGACCGAGTCGAGGTCGACGAGCCGTTGCTCGAGGTCTCGACCGACAAGGTCGACACCGAGATCCCCTCGCCCGTCGCCGGCGTGGTCGAAGAGATCCTCGTCGCGGAAGACGAGACCGTCGAGGTCGGCACGCCGCTCGTGCGCATCGGCACCGGTGACGGTGCGGATGCTCCTGCCGCGGCTCCGGCCGCCGCCGAGGCTGCTCCTGCCGCGTCCGCACCGGCCGAGGCCGCGCCTGCTACTCCTGCTCCGGCTGAGTCGGCTCCTGTGGCCTCCGCACCTGCGGCAGCTCCCGCGGTCTCAGCGCCCGCCGAAGCAGCGCCCTCTGCCCCCGTCGAATCCACTCCGGAACCCGCAGCGGCAGCGGCAGCTGACCAAGCGCCGGCACCCTCAGAGGCACCGGCCCCCGCGTCGACTCCTGCTCCCGCTCCCGAGGCTCCTGCGGCCCCCGCGCCGGCACCGGCAACTCCGCCCGCCGCGCCGGCCGCTACTCCTGCCGCGCCTGCGGTTGCTGCCGAGTCCACGTCGTCGGGCTACATCACACCTCTCGTGCGCAAGCTCGCACACGAGAAGGGTGTCGACCTCGCGACCGTCTCGGGCACCGGCGTCGGCGGCCGCATCCGCAAGCAAGACGTGCTCGCCGCCTCGAGCGACGCCGGCTCGTCGGCGGCTGTCGCAGCCCCACGGGCAGAGCTCGAGACCTCCCCGTTGCGGGGCACGACGGTCGCGATGTCGCGCTTGCGCAAGGTGATCGCCGAGCGCGCCGTGGTCTCGATGCAGTCGACCGCTCAGCTGACGACCGTGGTCGAGGTCGATGTCACGCGCGTCGCCGCGCTGCGCACGGCGGTCAAGGCCGACTTTGAGAAGGCAACCGGCACGAAGTTGTCGTTCCTGCCCTTCTTTGCGAAGGCCGCGACCGAGGCCCTGCGCGCTTTCCCGATCATCAACGCGACTGTCGAGGACGACTCGATTGTCTACCCTGAGACCGAGAACCTCTCGATCGCGGTCGACACCGAGCGCGGGCTGCTGACGCCGGTCATCCGCAACGCCGGTGACCTGAGCATCGCCGATCTGGCGCGCGAGATCGCCGACTTGGCGACGCGCACGCGCGAGAACCAGCTCAAGCCCGACGAGCTCGCCGGTGGCACGTTCACGCTGACCAACACGGGGTCGCGTGGCGCGCTGTTCGACACTCCGGTCGTGTTCCTGCCGCAGGTCGCGATTCTCGGCACCGGCATCGTGACGAAGAAGCCTTCGGTCATCACCGTCGACGGCTCCGACGTCATCGCCGTGCGGTCGATGGTCTACTTCGCCCTCTCGTACGACCACCGCATCGTCGACGGTGCCGATGCCGCGCGTTTCTTGAGCGCTGTCAAGGCTCGCCTCGAAGAGGCGGACTTCGACGGAGACCTCGGTATCTGAGACATCGGACTCGTCAGCCGATCACATCGCGAATGCGCCAACCGGCCTCGCTTCTCACCACGAGAAGCGAGGCCGTTGTCGTGGTGTCGGCGATGAGGTCGAGGAGCACGGCGGCGCCCATGCGCTCGATCACCACGACCTCACCCTCGGCTCGCAACCAGTCGCGCACGAGGTCGTGTCGCGGGTCATCCTCGACGATGAGTGAGGCGGCGGGTGAACCCTCATGCGTGACCGCTAACGCACAGTCCGACCGAGACACGCCCATACCGGCGCTGTCGAGATCTCGCGGCCCGTCGGTGCGGTGCGGCACGGGAGCGCAGGCGCTCCAACGCTCGAGTAGCTCGTCAATGAGCGCTGGCCACACCTCTGGCGCGGGGTGCAGCTCCGTCTCGGCGAGGCCGGGCTGGATTGTCGCGCCAGCGACGGCCGGTGCAGGCGAGTGTGCGACCGCCTCAGGCGCGTCTGCTTGCTCGGGTTCTTCTGACCCGAGCTGACTACCGACGATGATCGCCGCCACGAGCGCGGCGGCACCGACTGAGCCCGCGATGACGAAGCGAGGTCGCACGTTCTGCGCATTGACAGACGAGAGGCGCCGAGCCGACCGCTCGAATCTCGAGAGTTGGCGCGAGATCGCGGATCCAGCGTCGTCCACTGCTGTGATGACCCCGTCGGGCAGGCCGAGGGAGGTCAACGAGGCCGACAGCGCCCTGCGCATGCGGTTCAACGGCAGCGGTGTGTTCTCGGTTGCTCCCCCGGGCCCATCGGGGGCCGTCAGCGCAGCAGGCACGACGGTGCTTAACGCAGACGGCGCTCGCTCGGGCCGACCGGTCGACTGTTCGGGCTCGACGTCGATTCTCACGGGCTTCGGCGGCGCGAGATCGAAGAGTGCACAATCGAGGGCCGCACCACGGCGTCGAAGCGCGCCAAGAATCGCGGACTGCTCGTCGCCAGCGAGCGTGGCCGCCACCGCAGCGCCGACGCGCTCGACCGCATCGCGATCTGCGGCGTAACCAGGCTCGCGATCGCGGAATCGATCGGGCAGCGCGGGGCCGAGGCGCACGCTCGTTCGCCGAGTGATGACCGGTGCGCCCGATGCCGTCAGCCGCACGGCCGCAGTGTCAGCCAGCAGGCCCGTGATGCCCAGATGATGGCCGTGGTCGACGGCACTTGCGAGCGGCGCGAGGATCGTGACCGCTTCGCCGAGAGTCAGGCTGTCGTGACGGCTGCGCAGCAGTGTGTCGAGGCGCGGGCCTGCGAGGTAGGGCTCGATGAGCACGACGCGCCCGTCGGCGGTCGTGCAGAGATCGTGCGCGGCTGCCACGTGCTCTCTCACCGGCCCCGTGGTCGACCGCACGAGGTCGGAAACGGCCACCTCGTGATCGATGACCGTAGTTGGGCAGTCGTGCGCGAAGACAAGCGCGACCCACGCGTGGCTGTCGTCATGCACCAGCAGGCGGATGCCGTGGTGGCTCGAGGCGAGGGTGCGCACGACCCGATAGCCGCCGACCTCGCGGAAGGGCTTGTCATCGGTGTCGAGATCAGCGCGCACGCGACGATCATGAGGCTTGTTGTGTGACGCCGAGTCGCGACGGTGTCAATCGTGCATCAATCGGTCACCCGACGCGGCGGGGAGGAGCCGCACGGAGCCCTATCCTGGTAAGTATGGCTCGCTCTTCCGCTCCGAAACCCGCCAAAGAACCTGGTCGCATGAAGCAGATGTGGCAGGTCTTCCAAATGACCCGCCGCATGGACCCCTTGGCGGTCTGGGTGATGTTGCTGGCGTTCCTCGTGCCGATCCTCGCGGGCATCCTGCTCTCCGTCTTCGCGACGCCAGGTGATGTGCTCGCTACAATCCTCTGGGTCGTCACGGGAGTCTTGCTTGGCATCCTGCTTGTGCTCATCGTGCTCGGGCGTCGAGCCGAGCGGGTCGCCTACCGTCAGATCTCCGGACAGCCCGGCGCCGTCGGCGCGGTGCTCAAGTCGTCGCTGCGTCGCGCCTGGCAGGCGAGCGAGATGCCCATCACCGTGAGCCCCAAGACGCAAGACGCGGTCTACCGAGCCATCGGTAAGCCCGGCGTGATCATCATCGGCGAAGGCCCCGCTT
>DIUS01000091.1:12233-14682 GCA_002423075.1 Microbacteriaceae bacterium UBA6152 | reverse complement strand
GCAGTTCGGAATGGCCATTGACAATGCTGCACCCACTCCCCGGCGGCAGGAATACCCTGTAGCGGCTGCCAGCAATGAGAGCTTCGGCATCGGCGAGCGAGAAGCCTGTGTTCCAGCTCTGGTAGCTCGCGACGTCGGGCACGCGCCGATAGTCAGCAAAGGCCTGCGCCTCACCCGACATGCCGGGGCTGAAGTCGAGCCACTCGGTGGTGAGGTGCACGCGAGTGTCTTTCTTTGTGCGGCTAGAAGACCCTCCGCATGAACTCGGCGTTCTGCGAGTACCCGAGACGGTCGTAGAAGCCCCCGGCGCGACGGGCCGCGACGGTCAGCTGACGAACGCCGCGCGCGATGCACTCTGCTTCGACCTCGTGCACGAGCATGGTGCCCAGATCACGACCCCGGGCAGCTTCGTCCACGGCGATCTCCTGCAGCTGCGCCGAGGGGCCGTTGGTCGACAGCAGGCGGGTGATGGTCGTGAGTGCGTACCCCTGAACCGAGCCGTCTTCACCCTCGCCGACGAGGAGAAGTGCATCCTCATCGTCAAGGATCGTCGTCAAGCTCGCGTCGAAAGCGGCTCGCACCGGCACGAAGGTCGCGCCGAGCTGACGAACCAGCGAGAAGATCGACTCGGCATCGGCCTGCGTCGCTCGACGAACTCGAGCCACGTCAGCGCCCGAAGTTACCGCGGTAGTACTCGTAGACCCAGCCCACGAGGCCGATCAGCGCGAACGGAACGGCGTACGCAAAAATCCAGAACGAAATCGAGAGGCCGAGGAAGGCTACCGCGGCGGCGCCGGCCAAGAGGATCGGCCACCAGCTCCAGGGTGGGAAGAAGCCCTGCTCGGCGTCGCCATCGTCGATGCCGGCGTCGTACCTGTCTTCCGCAAGCTCGCCGCCCTGATTGCGGTACACCAGGCGGAGGTAGAACCCGATCAGCATCAAGAGGATCGCGCAGAGCCCGAGAGCAACCGCCCCCACCCACTCGACGACACCGGTGTCGATGATGGACCACAGCACGTAGACGGCCGTCAGGAGGACGAAGAATCCGGTGAGGATCGAGAACACGTTGATGTTGGTCTTCATGTCGTCAGCCCTACTTCACTTCGCCATCGGCGAGGTCGCGCACCGGCGCCTCGGGGGCATCCTTGCCCGGTCCAATTCCGACCGGAACACCTGCCTCCGGGTGGTTCAGGTCGAAGGCCGGCGATTCGGAACGGATACGCGGGATTGACGTGAAGTTGTGGCGCGGGGGCGGGCACGAGGTCGCCCACTCGAGCGAGCGGCCGTAGCCCCACGGGTCGTTCACGGTCACCAGCGGTGCCCGACGCGCGGTGATGTACACGTTGAGCAGGAACGGGATCATCGAGGCGGCCAGCAGGATCGAGCCGAGCGTCGAGAGCTGGTTCATCCAGGTGAAGCCGTCTTCGACCAAGTAGGTCGCATACCGGCGGGGCATGCCCACGACGCCCAGCCAGTGCTGCACGAGAAAGGTTGTGTGAAATCCGATGAACAATGTCCAGAAGTGAATCTGCCCAAGACTCTCGTTGAGCATCTTGCCGGTCCACTTGGGCCACCAGAAATAGAAGCCCGCGAACATCGCGAAGACGACGGTGCCGAAGACCACGTAGTGGAAGTGCGCCACCACGAAGTACGAGTCAGAAACCTGGAAGTCAAGCGGCGGCGAAGCGAGAATGACACCGGTGAGACCACCAAACACGAAGGTGATCAAGAAGCCGAGCGTGAAGATCATTGGAGTCTCGAAGGTGACGGATCCCCTCCACATCGTGCCAATCCAGTTAAAGATCTTTACGCCCGTCGGAACGGCGATGAGCATGGTCATGAGGGCGAAGAACGGCAGCAGCACCGATCCTGTGACGTACATGTGGTGGGCCCACACCGTCATCGAGAGTGCCGCGATGGCGATCGTCGCGTACACGAGAGTCTTGTAGCCGAAAATCGGCTTGCGACTGAAGACTGGGATGATTTCCGACACGATGCCAAAGAAGGGCAGGGCGAGGATGTAGACCTCGGGGTGCCCGAAGAACCAGAACAGGTGCTGCCACAGAATGGCACCGCCCGTGGCCGCGTCGAAGACATGAGAGCCGAACATCCGGTCGGAGCCGAGGGCGAACAGCGACGCTGCGAGCACCGGGAAGGCCATGAGCACGAGCAACGACGTCACGAGCGTGTTCCAGGTGAAAATCGGCATGCGCCACATCGTCATGCCCGGTGCGCGCATCGTGATGATCGTCGTGATGAAGTTCACGGCACCGAGAATCGTGCCGAAGCCACTCATAGTGAGCCCGAAGACCCACATATTGCCGCCGAGGCCTGGTGTAAAAGTCTGACTCGAGAGTGGCGCATAGGCGAACCAGCCGAACGAGGCAGCGCCCTGCGGGGTCAAGAAGCCCGCGACCGCGATGAGCGAGCCGAACGAGTAGAGCCAGTA
>DIUS01000091.1:4361-12208 GCA_002423075.1 Microbacteriaceae bacterium UBA6152 | reverse complement strand
TGCTCTTTCGTCGCGACGATCTCGAGGCCGGGGGCGAAGAGCTGCGCGCGGATCACGAGCGCCATCACACCGCCGATGAGGAAGTAGATGAAAGACGTGACCAGATACAAATACCCGATCGTCTTGTGGTCGGTCGTCGTGATCCAGCCGACGAGCACATTGCCTTTACGGCGAACGGTCGGTGAGACGTGCTCGGGCGCAGGGCCCGACACGGAGGGACGAGGTGCGGTCGTAGTCATGAGCCGCCTACTCCTCTTCGCTGGAGCCGGTGCCCGGCAGGTTCGTGTTGGTATTGAACTCAGCGCCGAGTCGGCCGACGTTGCCTTGGGCCCTCAGCGACTCGATGTAGGCATCGTACTCGGCGACGGAGACGACCTCGACGTTGAAGAGCATTAGGGAGTGATATTCGCCGCAGAGCTCGGCGCACTTGCCCATGTAGCTCCCCTCTTTCTCGGGGATGAAGTACCAATAGTTGGTCTGGTTCTCGCCCGGGAACATGTCCTTCTTGTAGAGGAAGTCGACGATCCAGAACGAGTGGATGACGTCGCGCGACTCGAGCTTGATCTCGACTTTCTGCCCGACCGGCAAATACAGGGTTGGCAGCGTCGACATGTCGATCGTGTTGTTGGGGCCGGTCTCTTGCGCCTGGGTGCCCGCGTAGTAGACGTCGTCCGTGATGTAGTTGAAGTCCCACGCCCAGCGCTTGCCGTAGACCTCGATCGTGACATCAGGATCTTCGAGTGGAGCTTCGATGATGGCTTGGTCGCGGGCCGTGAAAGCGAAAAAGCCGAGCACAAGAATGAGCGGAACAACGGTGTAGAACACTTCGATCGGCATGTTGTAGCGCAACTGCACCGGCAGGCCCGTCTGGCCCTTGCGACGGCGGTAGACGATCGCCGCCCAAATGATCAGACCCCACGTGATGATGCCGACGACGAGCAGCACAAGCCACGACGTGACCCAGAGACCGACCACGCGGTCGACCTGGTTCGTGGTGCCGGGCTCGGTGGGCAACCAGCCCAGCTGCATCTGAGTCGTGCAGCCCGCGAGTGCCACCGTGGTGACGAGGGCGAGCGGGATCGCCGTCAAGCGAAGACGTCGTTGGGAACGCACCGGGAACCTCTCGTGGCAGGGTTGTAAACGGGTTTTCAGTCTATGTCACGGTCAGCCGTGACCGTGCCCAGCGACGCTCCGCAATTACCCACGCATCGACCTAGTGGAAGCTGTCGCCGCACGCGCAGCTGCCGCCGGCGTTCGGGTTGTCGATCGTGAAGCCCTGCTTCTGAATCGTGTCTTCGAAGTCGATCGACGCGCCATCGAGGTAGGGCGCGCTCATCTTGTCGACGACAACCTCGACTCCGTCGAAATCGCGCAGGGCGTCGCCGTCGAGCACGCGCTCATCGAAGTAGAGCTGATAGATGAGGCCCGAGCAACCACCGGGCTGCACGGCGAGCCGCAGGCGCAGGTCGTCGCGGCCCTCTTGATCGAGCAACGAGCGCACTTTCGCCGAGGCTGCCTCGGTCAGGTTGACGCCGTGCGTGGTCACTGCGGTATTGGTCATGGTGACTCCTCGAGAGATCGGCTTGCTGTCGTCAGTGTACGCCGCGTTGCTGGATGCTCAGCCGAGGTCGGCACCAGCGTTCAGCCGCGCCAGAAGCACCGCTTCGGTCAACACCGCACGGTGCAACACGCCCAGATGCAGCGACTCGTTGGGGCTGTGCGCCCGCGTCTCGGGGTCTTCGACACCGGTCACGAGCACCTGCGCGTCGGGAAAGGTCTCCACGAGCTGCGAGATGAACGGAATCGAGCCCCCGACCCCCGCGAGCACCGGCGCGGTGCCCCACGCCTCAGTCATGGCGACGATCACCTCATCGGCTGCCCACCCGTCGACATCGACGAGGAAGGGATCGCCGAGGTCGACCGAGGCGACGCTCAGGTGCGCGCCGAAAGGTGCGTGAGCGTGTAGGTGGCGCTCGAGGGCCGCGTACGCATCGGCGGCACGCTGCCCGGGTGCGATGCGAGCGCTGATCTTCACTGTGACCGTCGGTGCCAGCGTGTTCGAGGCATTCTGCACGCTCGGCGCATCGATGCCGGTGACCGTGATGGCGGGCTGCGCCCACAAACGGTGCAGCACCGGCCCGCGGCCGATCAGACGCACACCCTCGAGTAGACCAGCATCGGAGCGGAATCGATCGTCATCGAGGTCAGGAACGGTCTGCTCGTGCGAGGTCAGCCCCTCGACCGCGACTGACCCGTGCTCATCGTGCAGGGTCGCCAGCAGGGCGATCGTCGCGAGCATCGCATCCGGAACCGCGCCACCGAGCATGCCGGAATGCGAGGCGTGCGCGAGAGTAGACACCGTGAGAGAGAAGGTGACATTGCCCCGCAGCGCGATGGTCAGCGACGGCGTGTCGACTGACCAGTTGTCCGAATCGGCGACGACGATGACGTCGGCGGCAAGCAGCTCGCGGTGGCGCTCGAGCAGTGCCGAGAACGATCGAGAACCGTACTCTTCTTCGCCTTCGATGAACACGGCAAGCCCCACCTCCGGGTCGGGATCGGCCTCGAGCAGGGCGCGCACGGCGGCGACGTGCGCGACGACCCCCGCTTTGTCATCCGCAGCGCCGCGGCCGTAGAGCCGCTCGCCTCGCAACGTCGGCTCATAGGGCGGCGAATCCCAACCGGCATCATCTCCGGGAGGCTGAACGTCGTGGTGCGCGTAGAGCAGCACCGTGGGTCGGCCATGGCGCGCCGGTCGCCGAGCGAGCACGGCGGGCTGGCCGAGCGCACCGCTCGGCGTCGGAGCGCGATCGACGATGACCGACTCGAACACGCCGAGCTCGCGCAGCAGCTGCGCGGTGTGCTCGGCTGATCGCTGCACGTGGTCAGCATCGAAGCCGTCCCATGACACGGAGGGGATGCGCACGAGCGTTGACAGGTCGCCGATCGCCTGCGGCAGCCCGTCGCGCACGCTGCGGCGCAGGGTCTCGAGCAGCGGGGGCGAGGTTGCGGGGCGCTCAGGGCGGCGAGTCGATGTCATGCCGGTAATCTTAAGACTCTGCCTGACCGGAAGGATGTGCCGCCGTGGCCGCCCGCGAGAACGAGAACCACTCCCCCTCTGCCGCTGCGCAGGCGACCGCCGAGGCGCACGCCCAGGCCGAGGCCATCGCCGCCGGCAAGGGCCGACCGACTCCGACGCGCAAAGAGCGCGAGGCTGCGCGCAAGCGACCCCTCGTGCCCGATGACCGCAAACAAGCGCGCAAAGAGCACCGCGAGAAGATGAACGCGGCGCGCGAGAAGGCCCGGCTCGGCATGGCCGCCGGTGACGAGAAATACCTGCCGCAACGCGACAAGGGCCCGCAGAAGAAGTGGGTACGCGACTACGTCGATGCCCGCATCAACATCGGAGAGTTTCTGATTCCGGTGATGTTCTTCGTCATCATCCTGACCTTCATCCCCTCTGTCGAGGCGCAGACGATCTCGATTCTCGGGCTCTGGGCGTTCTTCCTCGTCGCCGTGCTCGACTCGCTGATTCTGGGCTTCATCGTGCGCCGCAAGCTCACCCAGAAGTTCGGAGCCGACAAAGTTGAGAAGGTGCGCTGGTACGCGGCGATGCGCTCGCTGCAGCTGCGCGTGTTGCGCCTGCCGAAACCGCAGGTCAAGCGCGGGCAGTTCCCCGAGTAGCGCCTCGTCGCGCGAGTGAGCGCGTGATCTGCCGCGCCCAGAACGGCCCGCGGTATAAGAAGGCGGTGTACCCCTGCACGAGGGTCGCGCCTGCCGCGAGCCGCTCGGCGGCGTCGGCGGCGGTGTCTATCCCACCCACGGCGATGACGCAGAAGTCTTCGGGCACCGCCGCGCGCACGCGCCTGAGCACCTGCAGCGATCGCTCACGCAGGGGCGCGCCGCTCAGACCGCCAGCGCCCGCGGCCTCGACAACAGCGGCGTCGGTGGTGAGCCCCTCGCGGCCGACCGTCGTATTGGTCGCGATGATTCCCGCGAGGCCGATCTCGAGGGCGAGCGCGCAGACGGCATCGAGCGCCGCGTCATCGAGATCCGGAGCGATCTTCACCAGCACCGGCGTCGCCTTCGCCTCGTCGAGAACGGCAGAAAGTAGCGGGCGCANNGTAGTCGGCGACCGGTGCGAGCGCGCGCGCCGACTTCCGGTAGTCGTCGATCGCATCCTCGATCGCGACGACGCGGCTCTTGCCGATGTTGGCCCCGATGACCGGCCCGCGAGTGCGGCTGCGCTCTCGGGCGACGCGTTCGGCTGCCGCCGCCGCACCCCCGTTGTTGAACCCCATGCGGTTGATGACGGCGCGGTCGTCGACGAGCCTGAAGAGCCTCGGCTTCGGATTGCCGTCTTGCGCGATCGCCGTCACCGTGCCGATTTCGACGTGGCCGAATCCGAGAGCCCACAGGCCACGGATGCTGCGCGCATCTTTGTCGAATCCGGCCGCCATGCCGAACGGAGACTCGAAGCGCAGCCCGAGGGTCTCGACGGCGAGCGAGGAATCGGGCCGGGTGAATCGTCGGACCAGCCCGGTCAGCCCCAGTGCGGGGATCGCGCGAATCACCGACACCGCGAGGTGGTGGGCTCGTTCTGGGTCGAGGCGTTGCAGCACCGTGCGAAAGAGCAGCTCGTACACGACAGCAATCAACCCATGTCGGTCGCGTTCGCGGCGTTGCCGTGCTCGGCGCGCAGCTGCACGATCGCCGACTCAAAGTCATCGAGGTTCTCGAAGGCCTGGTAGACGCTCGCGAATCGCAGGTAGGCGACCTCGTCGAGCTCGCGAAGCTCGGGCAGGATCGCGAGGCCGATGTCGTTGGCATCGAGCTGCGAGGCACCGGTGGCGCGCAGGTTCTCTTCGACCTTCTGCGCCAGCTGAGCGAGATCGGCGTCGGTGACCGGCCGGCCCTGGCACGCCTTGCGCACGCCGAGCATGATCTTCTCGCGCGAGAAGGGCTCGACGACCCCGCTGCGCTTGATCACCATGAGACTCGCGGTCTCGGTCGTGCTGAACCGGCGACCGCACTCGGGGCACTGCCGCCGTCGACGGATCGACAGTCCGTCATCGCTTGTGCGGGAATCGATGACCCGGCTGTCGGAATAGCGGCAGAAAGGGCAGTGCATCGTGCCGCAAGCTTAGGGGAACCGCGCACGCACGGCGTCGCCATGGGCTGGCAGCTGCTCGGCATCGCTGAGAGCAGCGACGTGGGCGGCGACCTCGGCGAGGGCATCCCGGTCGTACTCGATGATCTGCTGCGGACGCAAGAAGGTGTAGGCCCCCAGCCCCGACGCGAACCGGGCCTGACCGCCGGTCGGCAGCACGTGATTCGACCCAGCGACGTAGTCGCCGAGACTCACCGGCGTGTGGTCGCCGACAAAGATGGCGCCCGCGCTTTCGAGGAGCGGCAGCAGAGCGGCGTGATCGGCGACCTGCACCTCGAGGTGCTCGGGACCATAGGCGTTGCTGAAGCGGGCGGCGAGGGCGAGATTGTCGACCAGCACGATCGCCGACTGTGGACCCTCGAGCGCTGTCGTGACGCGCTGGCGGTGGTGGGTTGCCGCAACGGCGGCGGGCAGCAGGTCGCGCACTGCCTGCGCGAGCGCTGGGTCGTCGGTCACGAGCACGCTGCCGGCGAGCTCGTCGTGCTCGGCCTGGCTGATGAGGTCGGCCACCACGTAGTCGGGGCGTGCAGTCGCATCAGCGATCATGAGAATCTCGGTGGGACCGGCCTCGGAATCGATGCCGACGACACCCTGGACTGCGCGCTTGGCCGTGGCGACGTACAGGTTGCCGGGCCCGGTGATGACCTGCACGGGCTCGAGATCGAGGTCGTCGACACCGTAGGCGAAGGCGGCGATCGCGCCCGCGCCGCCCATCGCGTAGACCTCGTCGACTCCGAGCAGCGACGCCGCGCCGAGAATGGTCGGGTGCACCGATCCCGCGAACTCGGCTTGCGGCGGCGACGCGAGCGCGATCGAGGCGACCCCGGCAACCTGAGCGGCGACGACGTTCATCACGACACTCGAGGGATACACGGCCTTGCCGCCCGGTACGTATAGGCCGACGCGGCTCACCGGCTGCCAGCGCTGCACGATGCGGGCTCCCGGTGCCACCTCGGTGACCTGCTCGGGCGGCACCTGCGCTGCCGTCGCCCGGCGCACGCGCTCGATCGCAAGCTCGAGAGCCGTGCGCACAGCCGGATCGAGCGCGGCCTCGGCGTTTCGCAGACTCTCGCGGCTTACGCGCACGCTCGACGGTCGCACGCGATCGAAGCGCTCCGCCTGATCGAGCAGGGCGGCGCTGCCGCGATCGCGGACATCCTGAATCAGGGCGTCGACCGCGTCGACGGCCCAGCCCACATCGCTCGCCGCGCGCGGGACGAGGGCGAGCAGGTCGGCGGCAGACAGCACGCGGCCGCGCAAATCGAGAGTTCGCATCATGGCGCACTCAGCCTAATCGCGACCAGCCTCGGGAATACCCGAGCGTGGATACGGTTGCATAGACCGTGATGACCACCACGCCCGACGCCACCGGATTCGACGCTTTCGCCCAGGCGTTCCGACGCCACGCCGCGGGAGTGGCCGTGATCACCGCCCTCACTCCCGAGGGTCGACCCGTCGGCTTCACGGCGACGTCGCTCGCCTCGTTGGCCGCGGTACCTCCGTTGGCGACCTTCAACTTGGCGCGCACCGCGAGCTCATGGCCCGCGATTGAGCAGACCGACCGCGTCGCGATCCACATGCTCGGCCAGCAAGACTTCGCGGTCGCGAAGATCATGGCGGGCGACAACGCGCGCCGCTTCGACGGCGACCACTGGGAACCCGGTCCTCACGGTCTGCCGATTCTCAAGGACGTCACCGCGTGGATGGTCGGCAGAATCGTCGCCCGCACGTCGGTCGCCGACAACGCCATGATCGCGGTGCAGATCGACCAGGGTGCGCTCGGCGAGCCAGACGAGCCACTGCTGTACCACGAGAGGGCCTTCCGTGCCCTCGGTGCCGAACTCGACGATTAGGTCAGGGCTCTCGGCCCCAGCAGGCTCTTGACCTCGCCGTAGAAGTTGGCCGAGGGCTCGATGCGGTGCGGCAGCTCGAAGATGCGAGCCGAATTGTCGCGCAGCAGTCGCAGTCGCACCTCGGTCGACCCGCGGTGTCGGCCGAGTACCGTGTCGAGTTCGCTCACGACGTCGACGGTCGCGCGTTGCTCGCGCACGGTGAGGGTGAGCGGTCCGGTGTCGGCGCTCACGCCGAAATCGGGCTGCTGCAGAGCGATCGCCTGCAGAGTGATGCCATCGTCGCGGTGATTGACGCGACCGCGCACAACCACGATGCTGTCGGCCACGAGTCGCGAGCCGAACTCGGTATAGGTCTTGCCGAGAAACATGATCGAGAGTTCTCCTCCGAAGTCTTCGAGGGTGATCATGCCGTAGGGGTTGCCCGAGTTGCGGGCGACCCGGTGCTGCACGCTCGTGATGAGCCCCGCGACCGTCACCTGCTCGCCGTCGGCCGGCGGGTTGTCGTTGAGCTCGGCAATGCTCAGACCGGCATGCTGAGCGAGAGAACGCTCGAGGCCGGCGAGCGGGTGGTCTGAGACGTAGAGACCGAGCATCTCGCGTTCGAAAGCCAGCTTGTCTTTCTTCGCCCACTCTGGCCGGTCGGGCACGTGCTCGGCGCTCTGCTCGGCATCGTCGAAGAGGCTGTCGAAGTCGAAGCCCACATCGCCGACCTCCTCGGCGCGCTTCTCTTTCACTGCGGATTCGACCGCACCCTCGTGAATCTCCATGAGCGCGCGGCGGGTCACACCGAGCGAGTCGAACGCGCCCGCCTTGATGAGCGACTC
>DIUS01000091.1:0-4333 GCA_002423075.1 Microbacteriaceae bacterium UBA6152 | reverse complement strand
CCGACGTTGCGCACCGCGCCGAGGCCGAAGCGGATGTCGTCGCCCACGGCCGCGAAGTACTCGATCGACTCGTTGACGTCGGGCGGCAGAACCGTGATGCCCATACGGCGGCACTCGTTCAAGTACACCGCCATCTTGTCCTTAGAGTCGCCGACGCTCGTCAGGAGGGCGGCCATGTACTCCGCCGGGTAGTGCGCCTTGAGGTAGGCCGTCCAGTACGACACCACGCCGTACGCGGCCGAGTGCGCCTTGTTGAAGGCGTAATCGCTGAACGGCAGCAGCGTGTCCCAGAGTTTCTGCACCGCCGCCGCCGAGTAGCCATTCGCGACCATGCCGGCCTGAAAGTTCTCGTACTGCTTGTCGAGCTCTTCCTTCTTCTTCTTGCCCATCGCACGCCGCAGCAGGTCGGCCTGGGCCAGCGTGTAGCCCGCGAGCTTCTGCGCGATCTCCATGACCTGCTCCTGGTACACGATGAGACCATAGGTGCCCCCCAGCACCTCCTCCAGCGGCTCGGCGAGCTCGGGGTGGATCGGCTCGATCTCCTGGCGCCCGTTCTTCCGCAGCGCGTAGTTGGTGTGCGAGTCGGCGCCCATCGGACCGGGCCGGTAGAGCGCGAGCACCGCCGAGATGTCTTCGAAGTTGTCAGGCCTCATCATGCGCAGCAGGGCCCGCATGGGCCCGCCGTCGAGTTGGAACACACCCAGAGTGTCCCCCCTGGCTAGCAACTCATAGGCGGCCGGATCGTCAAGGGTGAGATCTTCGAGCACGAGACGCTCGCCTCGGTTTGCCTCGATGTTGTCGAGCGCGTCGTCGATGATCGTCAGGTTCCGCAGCCCCAGGAAGTCCATCTTCACGAGCCCGAGCGCCTCGGAGGCCGGGAAGTCGAACTGCGTGACGATCTGACCGTCTTGCTCGCGCTTCATGATGGGGATGATGTCGATGAGCGGCTCGCTCGACATGATCACCCCCGCCGCGTGCACACCCCACTGCCGCTTGAGGTTCTCGAGCCCGAGCGCCGTGTCGAACACCGTGCGGGCATCCGCGTCGACCTCGATGATCGCGCGGAAATCGGCGGCCTCCTTGTATCGCTTATCGGCAGGGTCGAGGATGCCCGACAGCGGCATGTCCTTGCCCATGATCGCGGGGGGCATGGCCTTCGTGAGCTTCTCGCCCATGCCGAAGGGGAAGCCGAGCACGCGCGAGCTGTCCTTGAGCGCCTGCTTCGCTTTGATGGTGCCGTAGGTGACGATCTGGGCGACCCGCTCGTCGCCGTACTTCTCCGTCACGTACCGAATGACCTCGCCACGTCGGCGGTCGTCGAAGTCGACGTCGAAGTCGGGCATCGAGACACGGTCGGGGTTAAGGAACCGCTCGAAGATGAGCCCGTGCTCGAGGGGGTCGAGGTCGGTGATGCGCATGGCGTACGCGGCCATGGACCCGGCCCCCGAGCCGCGCCCCGGGCCGACGCGGATGCCGTTGGTCTTCGACCAGTTGATGAAGTCGGCGACGACGAGGAAGTACCCCGAGAAGCCCATCTGCGTGATCACGCCGATCTCGTACTCGGCGCGCGCGCGCACAGCATCCGGAACCCCACCCGGATATCGAACGGCCAGCCCGCGCTCGACCTCCCTGATGAACCAGCTGTTCTCGGTCTCGCCCTCGGGCACGGGGTACCGGGGCATATAGTTCGCCGACGTGTCGAAGGCGACCTCGGCGCGCTCGGCGATGAGCAGCGTGTTGTCGCAGGCTTCTGGGTGGTCGCGGAATAGATCGCGCATCTGCGCGGGGGTCTTGAGATAGAACTCGTCGGCGTCGAACTTGAACCGGTTCGGGTCGTCGAGGGTGCTGCCGGACTGCACGCACAGCAGGGCCGCGTGCGAACCGGCATCGGCCGCGTGCGTGTAGTGCAGGTCGTTCGTGGCGACGAGAGGCAGCGCCAGGTCGTTCGCGAGTCGGATCAGTTCGCTCATGGTGCGCCGCTCGATCGGCAGGCCGTGATCCATGATCTCGACAAAGTAGTTCTCGGCGCCGAAGATGTCGCGGAACTCGGCGGCGGCTTCGCGAGCCTTGTCGTACTCGCCGAGTCGCAGGCGCGTCTGCACCTCGCCACTCACACAACCGGTCGTCGCGATGACGCCCTCGCTGTACCGGCTCAGCAGCTCACGATCTATGCGGGGCTTGAAGTAGTAGCCCTCGATCGAGGCGAGCGACGACATACGAAACAGATTGTGCATGCCCGTCGTCGACGAGGCGAGCATCGTGAGGTGGGTGTACGCGCCCGACCCCGACACGTCATCCTCCCCGCCGACGCCCCACTTCACGCGTGTCTTGTCGGTGCGATGCGTGCCCGGCGTCAGATATGCCTCGATACCGATGATCGGCTTGATGCCCGATTCGGTCGCGGTCTTCCAGAAGTCGAACGCCCCGAACATGCTGCCGTGGTCGGTGATCGCGATCGCCGGCATGCCCTGCGAGACGGCCTCGGCGATGAGCGGCTTGACGCGCGCGGCACCGTCGAGCATCGAGTACTCGCTGTGCACGTGGAGGTGGACGAACGAGTCTGCTCGAGTGGTCACGGGGCCTCCCACGGGTCGATCTGGACCCTCAGTCTAGGTCGTGACGAGGTGCTGTTCCGGCGCGCGCGGCGGGCGCGTCATGCCTCGCGGAGCACTTCGAGAGCGCACTGCAGGTCGTCGGGGTACGTCGACGAGTACTCGACCCGATCGCCCGTCGACGGATGACGGAAGCCGAGCCGCTGGGCGTGCAGCCATTGGCGCTCGAGGCCGAGCCGCTGGCTCAGCACGGGGTCGGCCCCGTACATCGCGTCACCCACGCAGGGGTGGCGCTGAGCCGCCATGTGCACGCGGATCTGGTGGGTTCTCCCGGTCTCGAGGTGCACCTCGAGCAGCGACGCACGAGGGAACGCCTCAAGGGTGTCGTAGTGTGTCACCGAGGGCTTGCCGCCCGCGACGACCGCGAACTTCCAGGCGCTGCCGGGATGCCGGCCTATCGGCGCATCGATTGTGCCGGAGAGCGGATCGGGGTGGCCCTGGACAACGGCGTGATAGATCTTGTCGACCTCGCGATCATGAAACTGCCGCTTGAGTTCGCGATAGGCGTTCTCGGACTTCGCCACGACCATAAGCCCGCTCGTGCCGGCGTCGAGCCGGTGCACGACGCCCGCTCGTTCGGCCGGTCCCGAGGTGGCGATGGTGTAGCCGGCCGCGGCGAGAGCGCCGATGACAGTCGGGCCCATCCAGCCCACCGAAGGGTGAGCGGCCACGCCGACGGGCTTGTCGACGACGACAAGATCGTCGTCGTCGTGCACGATGCGCAAATCATCGACCGGAATGGGGTCAATGCGGGCTTCTCGTCGCGGCTGCCAACTCACTTCGAGCCATGCGTCGGCCGCCACGCGGTCTGACTTGCCCACGACCCGACCGTCGAGGGTCACTCCCCCTGCATCAGCGATCTCGGCAGCCTGTGTGCGCGAGAAGCCTAGGAGTGTTGCGAGCGCGACGTCGACGCGCTCGCCGGCCCTACCCGGAGGTACGGAAAGGGAGCGCGACTCGGTCACCGTCGCGCTCCCCTGGCCGTTCGATCGACCGTGGTCAGGAGCCGTAGCCCGGGTACTGGCTCGGCGGCGGTGACTGCGGAGCCGGGTAGGACGGTGCCGAACCCGGTGCCGGGAAGGCCGGAGCCGAACCGGCGTACGGCTGCTCGTAGTTCGGCGACGACTGCGCGGCGACGGGCTGCGGAGCGTCGGCAGCAGACGGAGTCGAGCCCGACGGCGTCGATGCCGCCGACGGCACGTCGGCAGGCTGTGCTGTGCCCTCGAGCTCGTTGAGCTGGTTCTGGATGTAGGTGCGCAGCTGCTGGCGGTACTCGCGCTCGAAGGTGCGCAGCTCGTCGACGCTGCGTTGCAGTGTCGCGCGCTGCTGCTCAAGTGCCTGCAGCTGACTCTGCTGGGCGCTCGCCGCTTCGGCGACGATGCGAGCTGCCTCGGCCTCGCCTTCGGCGATGAGCTGCTCTTTCTTGGCCTGACCCTCGCGCACGTGCTCTTCGTGCAGACGGCGGGCGAGCTGCAACAGGTTGTTGGTGTCGGCAGAGGCCTCGGCCGCCGGAGGTGCCGCCGGCTCCGGGGCTGGCACGGGTGCGGGAGGCGCCACCATCGGCGCGGCAGCGGGAGCCTGCATGCTGGCGGGGGCACCTCCCCCGCGCTGCAGTTCGGCAATGCGGGCGTCGGCAGCGACCAACCTCTGACGCAGCTCGTCGTTCTCCTGCGTGAGGCGACGGAGCTCGACGACAATCTCGTCGAGGAAGTCGTCGACCT
>DIUS01000067.1:5389-15995 GCA_002423075.1 Microbacteriaceae bacterium UBA6152 | reverse complement strand
GCCAGTGGGCCGACCTGACCCTCGACGAAGTGGCCGAGCTCGCGGCCGGCTGGGGCTACGACGGCCTCGAGATCGCCGCCTCGGGCGAGCACCTCGACGTGCAGCGCATCGTCGAAGACGACGCCTACCTCGCCGAGCGCAAGGCCATTCTCGATCGGCACGGTCTGCAGCTGCACGCGATCTCGCACCACCTCGCCGGGCAGGCCGTCTGCGACGACCCGATCGACTTCCGGCACCAGGCGATCCTCTCGAGCCGGGTGTGGGGCGACGGCGAGGCCGAGGGCGTGCGCCAGCGCGCCGCCACCGAGCTGCAGTACGCCGCGCGCGC
The DNA here is from genome assembly GCA_002423075.1 of Microbacteriaceae bacterium UBA6152. Taxonomy (GTDB): domain Bacteria; phylum Actinomycetota; class Actinomycetes; order Actinomycetales; family Microbacteriaceae; genus Microcella. The sequence goes on along the minus strand of DIUS01000067.1, from coordinate 15,667 downwards.
GGCCCGCCGACTCGGCGTCGACACGGTCGTCGGCTTCACCGGCTCGAGCATTTGGCAGTACGTCGCGATGTTCCCGCCCGTGCCCGCCGAGCGCATCGACGAGGGCTACGCCGACTTCGCCCGCCGCTGGAACCCGATTCTCGACGTCTTCGACAGCGAGGGCGTGCGCTTCGCCCACGAGGTGCACCCCGGCGAGATCGCCTACGACTACTGGACGAGCGTGCGCGCGCTCGAAGCGATCGACCACCGCGAGGCCTTCGGTTTCAACTGGGACCCCTCGCACATGATGTGGCAGAACATCGACCCCGTCGGCTTCATCGTCGACTTCGCCGACCGCATCTACCACGTCGACTGCAAAGACACGCGGCTACGGCCGCAGAACGGCCGGGCGGGCGTCATGGGCTCGCACCTGCCGTGGGGCGACCCGAAGCGCGGCTGGGACTTCGTCTCGACCGGGCACGGCGACGTGCCGTGGGAAGACTCGTTCCGTGCGCTGAAGGCGATCGGCTACACCGGGCCCATTTCGATCGAGTGGGAAGACGCGGGCATGAGCCGACTGCACGGTGCCGCCGAGGCTGTGCAGTTCGTGCGCTCGCTGCTGTGGGATCTTCCGGAGCAGTCGTTCGACGCCGCCTTCTCGAACCAGAACTGACCGCGCCGTGATCGCCGCGGCACCGACAACGCAGCGCGCGATCGACCTCGTGGCCATGGCCCACGACGCGAGCCACTACCTGCTGCGGCCGCACACCGTCGCGACCCCCGAATCGATCGAGCAGGTGGCTGCGCTGCTCGCGCACGCCACCCGAACGAGCAGCCCGCTGACCTTCCGGTCGGGCGGCACGAGCCTGTCGGGCCAGAGCGTCACCGATCAGCTGCTCGTCGACACGCGTGCCGCCTTCCGCAGCATCGAGGTGCTCGACGGCGGCGACCGCGTGCGCGTACAGCCGGGGGCGACGGTGCGTCAGGTGAACGCGCGGCTCGCACGCTTCGGCCGCCGACTCGGACCCGACCCGGCGAGCGAGATCGCCTGCACGATCGGCGGAGTCATCGCCAACAACTCGAGCGGCATGGCGTGCGGCACCGAGCAGAACACCTACCGCACGCTCGAGTCGATGACCCTCGTGCTCGCGAGCGGAACCACCATCGACTCCGCATCCAGCGATGCGGATGAGCAGTTGCGGCTCGCCGCCCCCGAGCTGTGGGCCGGGTTGTCGGCCCTGAGGGCGCGAGTGCTGGCCGACGAGCAGTCGGTGGCGAGCATCCGGCGCTTGTTCGCGATGAAGAACACGATGGGCTACGGCCTCAACGCCTTCCTCGACCACGAGCGGCCCATCGACCTGCTCGTGCGACTGCTGATCGGCAGCGAGGGCACGCTCGGCTGGGTGGGCGAGGCGGTGTTCCGCACGGTGCCCGTGGCGCCGCTCGTGACGACCGGGCTGCTCTTATTCTCGAGCCTCGCGCACGCCACCGCTGCGCTGCCCGCGCTCGTTGCGGCGGGCCTCGCGACGATCGAGCTCATGGACGCGACCTCGTTGCGCGTCGCTCAGACGCTCAGCGATGCGCCTCTCGCGATCACCTCACTGACGATCGACCGGCATGCGGCACTGCTCGTCGAGGTACATGCGGCGACGGATGCTGAGCTCGCGCTCGGCATCGCCGCGGTCGATCGCGTCGTGGCTGGGCTGCCGCTCGCCGCTCCGTTCGCCTTCTCGCGCGAGCCCGCCGAGCGGGCTGCGCTGTGGCACGTGCGCAAAGGCCTCTACCCCGCAGTCGCCGAAGCGCGGCCGAGCGGCACGACCGCGCTGCTCGAAGACGTAGCAGTACCGGTGGCGAACCTGCTGCCCACGTGCGAGGCGCTCGAGGGGATGTTCGAGAAGCACGGCTACGAGAGTGCCGTGCTCTTCGGGCACGCGAAAGACGGCAACATCCACTTCCTGCTCACCGAGCGCTTCGACACCCCCGAGGGCGTCGCGCGCTACGCCGCCGTGACCGACGAGATCGTCGAGCTCGTGCTCAGGCAGGGCGGCACGCTCAAGGCCGAGCACGGCACGGGCCGCATCATGGCGCCGTTCATCGAGCGGCAGTACGGCACTGAGCTCACCGAGGTGATGCGCTCGCTCAAGCGGCTGTGCGACCCGGCGGGCGTGCTCAACCCGGGCGTCATCATCACCGATGACGCGCAGGCCCACTTGCGGCACCTCAAGACGACCCCGACCGTCGAAGCGGAGGTCGACAGCTGCGTCGAGTGCGGCTACTGCGAACCGACGTGCCCGAGCCGAACCCTCACCCTCACGCCGCGGCAGCGCATCGTCGTGCGGCGCGAGATCGCCGCAGCCGAGGCGCGCGGCGACACGGCGCTGCTCGCGGCGCTGCGTGACGACGAGGGCTACGACAGCGTTCAGACGTGTGCCGTCGATGGCATGTGCGGCATTGCCTGCCCAGTGACCATCAACACCGGCGATCTCGTTCGGCGCTTGCGGGCCGAGACCCGCACGCCCGGCCGCGGGGTGTGGAATGCCGCCGCAGACCGCTGGGACACCACCACCCGAACCGCCTCTCTCGCCCTGACCGTCGCGGATGCTCTGCCGAACGCGCTCGTGCGCACGGCAAGCTCGGCCGCCCGCGCCGTGCTCGGCTCTGACGTCGTGCCGCGCTACGAGGCCGGCCTGCCGCGCGGCGGGGCTCGCCGCTCCCGTCTGCTCGACACCTCCCCCGCCGTTCGTGTCGCATCGCCCGTCGCGCTGCCCTCGTACGACGCGATCTACCTGCCCGCCTGCGTCGGCACGATGTTCGGGCCGGAAGGGGCCGACTCCGCGAGCGACGACGCTGGCGGCGCGACGGCCGCACTGCTCACCCTGTGCGAGCGCGCCGGAGTCACCCTGCTCGTGCCGGAGAGCATCGACAGCCTGTGCTGCGGCACGCCCTGGAAGTCGAAGGGTCACACCACCGGCCACACCGCGATGCGCGACCGCGTGCGCAAGGCCGTCGAGGCGCTCGGCCCCGCCGCCGCCGGTCTGCCGATCATCAGCGACGCGGCCTCGTGCACCGAAGGCTTCGCGGGGCTGCTGCGCGAGGCGCGGGCCGAGGTGGCCGGCGCCGACGCGGCCGCCACGCCCCGCGTCGTCGACGCGGTGAGTTTTGCCGCGGAGGTGCTGTTGCCCCGGCTGACGGTGCTGCGGCGGCAGGGGCGGGTGGCCGTGCATCCCACCTGTTCGACCGAAGCGCTGGGTGCGACCGACGCGCTCGTGACGATCGCGCGCGCCGTCGCCGACGAGACCGTCGTGCCCGAAGCGTGGGGATGCTGCGCCTTCGCGGGCGACCGCGGCATGCTGCACCCCGAGCTCACGGCGGCGGCCACGGCCGACGAGGTACGCGACCTCGGTCGGCTGCGGCGCGAGGGCGGAGCGTTCGACCACGCCGTGAGCGCCAACCGCACGTGCGAACTCGGCATGAGCCGCGCCACCGGCATGCCGTACGGGCACGTGCTCGAACTGCTCGAGCGAGCGACCCGCCCCGCAGCTGCCACGCAATGAGGTGATTCGTTCGCGATGACGCCGAACCTTCGGACTCATCGCCTCCGAATCGCGTCACCGCCCGGCGGCTCCCCGCGCGCGTGGGTTAACGCGGCGGCGCGACCGTCTGCCGCTGCTCGCCGAGCCCNNTCGATGCCGAGCGTCATGACGTCGCCCACCTGCAGATAGGTCGGCGGCGTCATGCCGAGCCCCACGCCGGGCGGCGTGCCCGTGTTGATGAGGTCGCCCGGCTCGAGCACCAAGAACTGGCTCAGGTAGTGCACGATCACGAACGGGTCGAAGATCATCGTCGAGGTCGAGCCGGTCTGCCGTCGCTGCCCGTTGACGTCGAGCCACATACCGAGCGCCATCACGTCGTCGAGCTCGTCGGGCGTCGCGAGCCACGGTCCGGCCGGGTTGAACGTCTCGGCCGACTTGCCCTTCGCCCACTGCCCGCCGCGCTCGATCTGGAACGCCCGCTCGCTCACGTCGTTCACGACGACGTAGCCGGCGATGTGCTCGCGCGCCTGCTCGGGAGAGTCGAGGTAGCTCGTGCGCGCGCCGATGACGATGCCGAGCTCGACCTCCCAGTCGAGCTTCGTCGCGCCACGCGGCATGATGACGTCGTCGTTCGGCCCGACGAGCGTGTTCGGGCTCTTCGTGAACAGGATCGGCTCGTCGGGCACGGGCATGCCCGACTCGGCAGCGTGGTCGCTGTAGTTGAGACCGATGCAGAGAATCTGGTGCGGTCGGGCGATCGGCGCACCAATCCTCTCACCGGCTCCGTCTGACCCGACGAACGGATGCACGCTGCCGGCCGCGATGCGCTCAGCGACGAACTGCTCGAGGCGGAGCATCCCGCCCCCACTGGCGGACGAGCCAAAGAACGCCTCATCGAAGTCGGGCACGACATCGCTGACGTCGACGTAGTGCTCGTCGTCGACGCGTACTACGGGCTTCTCGTGGCCTGCGGGGCCGAGACGCATGAGTTTCATCGAGGTACCTTCCGTTCCGAAGTTGTGGAAGCGACGACCGATCGTGCGGCAGTCCCCTTCCGAAGTTGTGGAAGCCGCTCAGTAGGTGGCGCGGCCGCCGCTGATGTCGTAGACGGCGCCCGTCGAGAAGCTCACCTTGTCGGAGGTGAGCCACGCGACGAGCTCGGCGACCTCGTCGGCACGGCCGACCCGTTTCATGGGGATGAGGTCGGTGATGTACTGCAGCACGCCCGGGTCGGTCTTCGCATTCATGGGGGTGTCGATCACGGCCGGTGCGATGACGTTGACGAGCACGCCCGTCTGCGCGAGCTCTTTGCCGACCGACTTCGTGAGGGCGATGACGGCACCCTTGGTCGCCGAGTAGGCGGCGAGATTCGGGTTGCCGTCTTTGCCCGCCATCGAAGCGACGTTGACGATGCGACCCCAGCCGCGCGACACCATGCCGGGCGCGAAGGCGCGGATGGTGGAGACCGTGCCCATGACGTTGACGTCGACCGTTCGGCGCCACTCGTCAGGGGTGGTCTCGAGCAGCGGCTTGTTCGGCCCGACGATGCCAGCGCAGTTCACGAGAATGTCGACGGGCCCGACCGCGGCGGCCATGGCCTGCACGGCCGCGTCGTCGGAGATGTCGACCTGGTGGTCGGCCGCGTCAGAGAGATCAGCCGTGACGACCTCGACGCCGTCGGCGCGCAACCGTTCGGCGGTCGCCGCACCCAGTCCGCTCGCGCCGCCCGTGATGAGTGCGCGTCGTGCGCCGGTCATGAGTCGCTCCGTTCTCGCGTCAGCTCGACGCGGTAATCGCTGATGTAGACGTGCTCAGCATCCGTCATGTCTTTGAAGAACAGGCGCGCCTCGCGACCGAGCCGCAGGCACGTGCGCTTCTCAGCAAGATCCTCCGGCGAGTCGGTCGGCTGCAGCGAGGGGTACCAGAGCACGTGTCCGGGCCGGTGGATGATGCGCACGGGTGTCGACCACTGCTGCGCGTTGTCGCCGTGCCCAAGGTCACGGTGCGGGTTGATCGACAGGAAGAGGCTGTCGCCCACCCAGAAGCTGCCGTCGACGCGCCCGAGCAGCATGACCCAGACCTCGAGGTGCTCGTTCCAGCTGACCGAGGGGCCCCAATAGTAGAGCTCGTCGCCCTGAGAGACGGCTCCGCCGCCCTCAGACGTGGGGATGCGCAGGCTCGCGATCGGCTGGCCGACGCCATTCCACGGCGCATCCCAGCCGGTGCCGCTCCACCGACGGGCGGCGCCGGTGGGCTGATCGAGCGACGACAGCGGCACGCGCGCGACACTCACGCACTGCGCCGCGGCCTCGGTCTCGCGATCCCAGGTCTCGGCGCTCCACGCGGTCGGGTACGCGTACTCGCCGAAGAAGACGTAGAGGTGGTCGCCCGAGGCGACGGCGCTCGGGTCGCCGACGCCGCCAGGGAAACAGTTGTTCCGGTTGACCGGCAGCCTGATCATGCGCTCGTCGAGGTCGTGCAGCAGAATGCCTCGGTTGACCCAGCTCTCGCCGCCGTCGGTCGAGTGCATGATGCCGATGCGCGGCACCGCCTGCGCGCCCTCGGGTCCGGTGAGCCCGGGAGGCCAGTCGATGTCGCGGTAGCCCTCGCCCGTGGCGTCATCGAACGGCAGTGTCGAGGGGTAGTTCTCGTTGTGGTAGAGAGCGTAGAGCGTGCGGCCGCTCTCGTCGCTGGGGTCTTGGTAGATCGTCTCGAACCAGACGGCGCCGTGCAGGCCGGGCTCGCCCGGTGGCGTGTTCGGGGGCAGCACGGGCGCGGTGAACTCTTCCGGCTTGCGGTCGAACGCCTCGGTGACGGTCGCGCCACCCGCGAACTTCAGCTCGTTCGCATCGCCCCACAGCGGGTCTTCACCGTACTTGCCCGGAAAGATGCGGAACTCGTCGCCCACCCACGCCGTCGCCATGTTGCAGTCGACAAAGTTGCGCACCGTCAGGCGCTCGGTCGGGGTGAGGCGCATGACGATGCCGTCGACGCCCGAGTCGATCGTCGTGGGCTCGGTGCGGCTTGTCGCGCTGTCGGTCGGTTCGGTCATCGTGACTCCGTCGTCGTGAAGCGGATGCTCGCACGCAGTTCACGCGCGCTGAGCCGGTACTGCGGCAGAACCCCGGGGCCGCACGCGCCCGTGCCGACCCCGTGCTGGGCGAGGTCGAGCACGACGTGCGTTCGTCCGTCGCCGCGCAGCAAGTGGTCGTGAGTCGTGGCAGCGAGAGTCTCGGTCGACCACGGCCGCACGGTGAGGGCGAGCGGGTCAGGCGAGGCGACCTCGACCGCGCCGGCCGCACTCTCGAGCCGCGCCCAGTGCACGCCCGCGCGGGCGCCCGACTCTTGCGGGCGCACGGTGCGCTCGAGCATCCAGTCCAGATCGCGCGCGAACCAGCCCACGTGGGCCGCTTGCCCGGTGTCGGGGTAGGCGGGGCCAGGGCCGCGACCGAACCACAGCACGCGGTCGGCGAGACCGGGCAGTGCGAACGAGATGCCCGCCCTCGCCCACTCGACGCGCGGGGCCTCATGCGTGTGCGGTTCGATCGCGATGTCGAGTTGCAGCCCGGCGTCGTCGGCCGTCCAGCGGCAGGTGAGCGTCACGGCGATGTCGGTCGCGGCCGCGCCGACGTGCGTGACGACCTCGACGGCGTCGGCCGAACGGTGCAGTGAGACGAGCCGCGAGACGAGCCGGTCGAGGCCGAACCACGCCCAGTGGTCGGCGTCCGACGCCGCACCGCCGGTATCCCACCCCATGCCGCGGTCGTTGTCGGTCGGCGCGCGCCACAACTCGAGCCGCCACTGCTCGACCGGTTGCTCGCCGAGCGCGGTGACCGCGCCCGTCGCCTCGTCGAGGTGCAGGTCGTCGAGGGTGAGGATGCTCGCGGCCGGTAGCGTGGTCGGCCGCACGTCGGCGGGCTCGACGGTCACGACCTGCGTGCGAGCCACGACCCAGCCGGCCGAAGCCCAGGCTGCGGCGCTCGCATCAGAGCGAGCGCCCATGAGCGCAGTGTCGAGCTCGCTCGCCTCGATGGTCACGACCACTCCGGGGGTGCGCACGTGCTCGATCAGGGGCGGCGGCAGCGGAATCTCGGCAACGCCGCGGGGCGCGACAGGCCGGTGCGCGAAGACTCCCGCGCGACCCTGAGTGACACCGTCAGCGTCGAGCCCGTCGCTGTCGACCGACGAGGCGGCCGACGCCACTCTCCAGCTCAGCTGATACCGCGAGGTGTCGGTGTGGTCGAGGCGGCTGTGCACGCGCAGAATGCCGGCATCAGCATCCACCGCCATTGTGATCGGCGCGAAGACAGCACCGAGGTCGGCGAGCTGCGCGCGCGGGGTGCGATCGGCGGCGATGAGGCCATCGATGACGAAGTTGCCGTCGTGCACGGGCTCGCCGAAGTCGCCGCCGTAGAAGGTGCCGACTCCCCCATCGGGCAGGGCGCGGTGGATGCCGTGCTCGAGCCATTCCCACACGAAGCCGCCCATGAGGCGCGGATGGCCGTCGAACAGCTGCTGGTACTCGGTCATGCCGCCGGGACCCGTGCCCATGGCGTGCACGTACTCACACAACACGAACGGCATCGCGCGACGGCGCGCATCGAGCTCGGCATCGTCAAGGGCAGGCTCTTCGTGCCACGCGATCTGCGCCACCTCTGCGTGCGAGGCGTACATGCGGCTCCACACGTCGACGTCGCGGCACTCCTGGTCGCCCTCGTAGTGCAGCGGGCGGGTGACGTCGCGACCACGCATCTCGGCGGCCATCGCTGCGAGATTGCGCCCCGTACCCGCCTCGTTGCCGAGCGACCACATGATGATGCTCGGGTGGTTCTTGTCGCGCTCGACCATGCGGGCGGCGCGGTCGCGCAGCGCGGGCTCCCAGGCCGGGTCGTCGGTCGGATTGCCGCGCCAGCCGACGTCACCGAAGCCGTGCGTCTCGAGGTCGCACTCGTCGATGACCCAGAAACCCAGTTCGTCGGCGAGGTCAAGCAGGTCGGGGTGAGGCGGATAGTGCGCGGTGCGAATGGCGTTCACATTGTGCCGCTTCATGAGGTGCAAGTCGAGCTCGAGCGTCTCGCGCGGCACGGCGCGCCCGAAGTCGGGGTGGTGCTCGTGGCGGTTGACGCCGCGCAGGTTCACGGCGGCGCCGTTGACCGTGAACTCGCCGTCGACGATCGCGATCGAGCGGAAGCCGATGCGCGTCGTGACGGTCTCGCCGCCGACCGGGCCGCTCGAGACCCTGAGCGTGTAGAGCTGGGGGCTCTCGGCCGACCAGGGCTGAGCATCCGGCACGATCACCTCGACGCTCGGGGCGACCGACAGTCCCAGCTCGACCACCTCGATCGTGATCGATTCGGATGCTGCGCGCACGTCGACCCGCAGGCTCGCGCCGTTCGGGCCCCAGCCGGCGATCACGTGCACGTCGTCGATGGCGAGCTCGGGCCGCTCGCGCAGGGTGACGGAGCGGATGATGCCGGGGTTCCACCACTCGTCTTGGTCTTCGACGTACGAGGCGGCGCTGAAGGTGTGCACCCGCACGACGAGCACATTGTCGACGCTCAGCAGGTCGCCCACCTCGAAGACGGTCGGCAGCCGGCTGGCGCGCGTCGAGCCGAGCAGAGTGCCGTTGAGCCACACGTCACCGGCGCCCTCGAGACCCTCGAAGCGCAGGTGCGCGCGCTCGGGCACGGTCTCGAGCGAGAACCGCAGCCGGTGATCACCGATTGGGTTCGCGTCGGGCGGATGCGGGGGGTCAACGGGGAAGGGGTACCTGACGTTCGTGTAGGCCGGGGCGCCGTGCGGGCCACCGACCGTGGCGTCATGCGCGGGCATCGTGAAGCTCGACGGCACGGCGATTGTGCCCCACTCGCTGTCGTCGAAGTCAGGCCGCTCGACGCCGACGCGCGCGACAGCGGCCGACGGCGACCAGCGGAAACGCCACAGCCCGTCGAGGCTCAGCACGCGCGCATCGGTGCGCACCGTCGCGGTCGGCGGCAGGCTTCCGGGCGCAGGCGCGACGTCGTCGAGAGGGTGCGGCTCGGCGGGGCGGGCGACGAACGGGAGGGCATCCGCGCTCATCGCGCGCTCGCTCCTCTGAAGCGCACGGTGCGCAGTTGGAAGGCGCGGAAGGGCAGGTCGATACTCGACCCCTGACCGGTCGGCTCATCGGCGAGCACCCGCTCTAGCAAGTCGGTGCATTCGATCGCCGAAGCGGTGCCGTCGAACGTGAGCGTCGTGTGCGCCCGCCCGCCGCGCGACTCGTAGAGCCGCACGACGAGATCGCCGCTGCCGTCTTCGGCGAGCTTCACGGTCTCGACGACGACGGCCGGGTCGCTGCTCGTGACGAGTGGCACGATGGGCGCGGCCGCGTGCACGACCCGCAGCGGGTTCGCGAGGTCGTAGCCGAGCGCGACCGCGTCGCCGATCGAGGCGCCCGGCGCGATGCGGAAGCGCAGCAGGTGCTCGCCCTGGTCGGTCTCGGGGTCGGGGAAGAGCGGGGCCCGCAGCAGCGAGAAGCGCACGGTCGTGGTCGTGCCGCCGTCGGCGCGCGTGTCGCGCGAGACGTCGTAACCGTAGGTCGAGTCGTTGGCGATCGCGACGCCGTAGCCGGGCTCGGCGAGGTGCACGAAGCGGTGCTGGCAGGCCTCGAACCGCGCGGCATCCCAACTGGTGTTGGTGTGCGTCGGGCGAAAGAGATGCCCGAACTGCGTCTCGGCCGCGATGCGGTCGGCGTGCACGTCGAGCGGCATCGCGAGCTTGAGAATCT
>DIUS01000067.1:4570-5288 GCA_002423075.1 Microbacteriaceae bacterium UBA6152 | reverse complement strand
GGCTGGGGGTGAGCGCGTCGCGACCGTCGGCGTGCGCGATGAGCGAGACCAGGTGGCCCCGCGCATCCACGACCGCGCGGATCACGCCGTTGTCGAGAACCGTCGCCCCGTCCGCGGCTTCCTCCGCGGTGACCGACGGATGTTCGGTCTCGCGCAGCGCCGCCCCCAGAGCGGGCACGCCCTCGCGCGCGAAGGGTGAGGCGTTGACGGCGAGCGCTGCACCCGAGTCGCCGGGCTCGCCGGCGANNGTCGAGTCGTTGGCGATCGCGACGCCGTAGCCGGGCTCGGCGAGGTGCACGAAGCGGTGCTGGCAGGCCTCGAACCGCGCGGCATCCCAGCTCGTGTTCGTGTGCGTCGGGCGAAAGAGGTGCCCGAACTGGGTCTCGGCCGCGATGCGGTCGGCGTGCACGTCAAGCGGCATCGCGAGCTTGAGAATCTTCTCGCGCTCGCGCCAGTCGATGCGGTTCTCGATCTCGAGCGAGCTCGCGCCTTCGCGAAGAATCAGTCGCTGCTCGATCGTCGATTCGCCGACATGGCGCGTCGTGATGATCGCGACCTCACCCTCGCCCTGGCGCACGCGCCGGTCGTCGACGTCGTGCAGCTCGGTCACGGTGCGCTGGTAGTGCTGGTCGAGATCCCACGCGTCCCACAGATTGGGCAGGTCGCGGTGCAGGCGCAGCACATTGGCGGGGTGGCTGGGGGTGAGCGCGTCGCGACC
>DIUS01000067.1:0-4469 GCA_002423075.1 Microbacteriaceae bacterium UBA6152 | reverse complement strand
CCCGAGTCGCCGGGCTCGCCGGCGAGGGCTGCCAGGGCCTCGGCGATGATGCCCTCGAGCGTCGCCGTCACCTCCGCGTGGCGCTGTTCGGCCTCACGGTGCACCCAGGCGATCGAGCTGCCGGGCAGGATGTCGTGAAACTGCAGCAGCAGCACGGTGTGCCAGGCGCGCTGCAACTCATCGCGCGGGTAGTCGTAGCCCGCCCGCAGTGCCGCTGTCGCCGCCCACAACTCAGCCTCCCGCAGCAGGGCCTCGTTGCGGCGGTTGCCCTGCTTGGTGCGCAGTTGCGAGGTGAAGACGCCGCGGTGCAGCTCGAGGTACATCTCGCCGCTCCACACCGGGGCGTTCGAGTACTCGGCCTCAGCCGCTGCGAAGAAGTCGCGCGAGCTACCCATCGTCACGCGCGGCGAGCCCTCGAGGTCGGCCGTGCGGTGCGCGGCCGCGATCATCTCGCGCGTCGGGCCGCCCCCGCCGTCGCCCCAGCCGAAGGGCACGAGCGACATCGTGGCGCGGCCCTTCTCTGAGAAGTTGCGCTCGGCGTGCGCGAGCTCTTTGCCCGACAGTTCGCTCATGTAGGTGTCGGCGGGGGGAAAGTGGGTGAAGACGCGCGTGCCGTCGATGCCCTCCCACCAGAAGGTGTGGTGTGGCATGCGGTTGATCTGGTTCCACGAGATCTTCTGCGTCAAGAACCAGCGCGAGCCAGCCGCCGCGACGATCTGCGGCATCGCGCCCGAATAGCCGAACGAGTCGGGCATCCAGGCCTCTTCGCACTCGACGCCGAACTCGTCGAGAAAGAACTGCTTGCCCGCGATAAACTGCCGCGCCATGGCCTCGCCGCCGGGCATGTTGCTGTCGCTCTCGACCCACATGCCGCCGACGGGCACGAACTGGCCGGCCGCGACCTTCTCCTTGATGCGCGCAAAAACGCGAGGGTGGTGTTCTTTCATCCACAGATACTGCTGGGCGCTCGAGCACGAGAACACGAAGTCGGGGTGCTCGTCCATCAAGTCCATGGCGTTCGTGAACGTGCGAGCGCACTTGCGCACGGTCTCGCGCAGCGGCCACAGCCAGGCCGAGTCGATGTGCGCGTGGCCCGTCGCGAGCACACGGTGCGCGCTCGCGTGCGCGGGCTTCGCGAGAACGCTCGCGATTGCCTCGCGGCCGGCCTGTGCCGTGGTCGGGATGCTCTGCGCATCGAGCACGTCGAGCATGTCTTCGAGCGCACGCAGAATCTCGTGGCGCCGTGATGAGCCCTCGGGCAGTTCAGCCATGAGGCCGCGCAGGGTCCACACGTCTTGCACCAGCTCCCACACGGTCACGTCGAGCAAGGCGAGCTCGAGCTGCTTAAGTTCGTAGAGCGGCTCGTCGGGCGAGGTCTCCCACGCGCCGTAAGGCGTCGGGTCGAAACTGTATTCCCCCGCGACGTCGGGGTTCGCGGCGGCCTCGATGAGCACATCGATGCTCGATTCGCCCACCGCGACGGGCAGCCACGAGTTGAGCGGCGAGATCGCCTTGATGAGCGAGCCGTCGGGCCGGTAGGCGAGCCCTTCGGCCTGGAATCCCGAGCGCGAGCGGTTGTAGCCGAAGTCGACGAGCACCTCGACGCGCGTGCCTCCGGGCGGCGCGGGCACCCACTCCGCGGGCAGCTCGCCCGTCACGCGCAACCACACCGTCGACCAAGCCCGACCCCAGCGCCAGCCGAGCTCGACCGGCTCGAAAGGCTGCTCGACGGCGTGCTCGAACGGCACGGGCTCGCCCGGCACCTGCCACGCGGTAGCGGCGAGCGGACGAGCATCCCGATAGAGCGCCGGCGTCAGGTGATCGCGCACGAAGCGATCGAGGCGAGCCTCGACGAGGCGGTGGTCGTTGTGCATGAGTGCTTTCTGAGGTGGGCGCTAGGGGGCAGGGGCGATGAGCAGTAGCCATGAGGTGACAGCGGCGTCACCGAGCGGCACGATGCCATCATCGAGCAGTTCGACTCCCGAGATTCGACGAACCTCGCCGTCGGCGAGATCGGTCACGGTATAGATCGTGCCGGGCTCGATGTTGCGCGGGTAGATCGCGTGCGGCCGTCGGCCGCCGGGCAGCTCGAACGTGCCGATGAGCATGCGGCCGTCGGGGTGCGTGAGCTGCATGCTCGGCGCGCGCTCGCCGAAGCCGCCGCGCTCGGGGGTCGCCGTCAGGGGCTGCAGCACGCCGTCGCGCACGAAAGGCACGAGCTCGCGCCGGAAGAGGTCGACGTGCACGCGCAGCCGCTCGAACAGCTCGGGCCGCAACTCGGGCAGGCGCAGACTCACGCCGAAGCGGTGCAGCATGGCCGCGCGCAGAGTCGTGTCGAAGTCGTCTTCGCTGAGCGTCGCCCAGTCGAGATAGGCGGGAGGAAAGTCGCCGCGCCACTGCGACCACGACCAGTGCAGAATGCCGATCGGCGGCAGTAGGTTGCGCACCCCCCACAGCACCTCGAGGTGGTGGTCGGTGTAGTCGGGGTCGCTCAAGAAGAAGCCATGCACGTGCCGGGCGAGGCCGAGGTCGATGCGCAGGCCGCCCGACGAGCACGACTCGAGCATGATCTCGGGGTGGCGGGCGCGCACCTCGTCGAGCACGGCGTAGAGCCCCTCGTAGTGCCGCAGCAATCCGTCACGCGCGCCGTGCCCGTGATCGGTGCGCGTGCAGCCGGCGTCGGGGTCAATGTTGAAGTCGAGCTTGATCCAGCGCGCACCGGTCGTCGTAATGAGGGTGCTCATCGACTCGAGCACGTGCTCTCGACCCGCGGCCGAGCCCATGCAGACGTAGCCAAGAAAGGTGGGGTCATCGTCATCGAGCGACTCGGTTTGCACGCGATAGGAGGGGTCGGGGCGGCGGCCCTCGACCGAGTGCGCTATCGCGTCGGGCTTCGCGGCGCGCAGCAGCGAGTGCGAGCCGACGGCCTCTGCCTCGATCCACATGCCCGGCAGCACCCCCGCATCGCGGATGCTCTGCCCGAGCGCCTCGAGCCCCGAGGGGAACCGCGCGGTGTTGACGCTCGACCAGTCGCCGCGCTGCTCTTGCCAGCTGCTCGTCGGGTCGGCGGCACCAAACCATCCGGCGTCGACCGTCGCAACCTCGATGCCGAGTTCGGCGGCGGCACGCGCATTCTCGGCGATGACCTGCTCGTTGACCTCCTGGTCTTCGTAGGGCCACCAGTGGTTCCACTCGACGGGCACGCCATCGGTGAACGAGGTGCGGGGCAGCCAGTCGGCGGCGATGGCGCGCTGAAGGGCGACGGCGGCCGCATCCAGATTGGCGGCGACGGTCAAGACCACGCTCGGAGCGACCACCGACTCGCCCGGCGCGAGCTCGACCGCGAACTGCCACGGCGAGATGCCGGCGGTGATGTAGCCCCCTGCCATCGCGTGAATGTGCCAATTGCCGCTGTAGGCGGGTGCGATCGTGAGTGCGCCCGCTTCGGCGTGGGCACCGGGGCCGCTGTCGCCGCCGCGCTCGAGGCCGAGCCATGGGATCCATCCATGCGAGCTGCGACCCGACCGACTCTCGATGATCGTATGGTGGCCTAGATGACCACTGACAGGTCGAAATTCGTCACCCCAGGCGCTGCGAAAACTCTCGACCCGCCAGATCGACCCGGTCTCGATCGAGAGTGGGTCCATGCGCGTTATCGTCACGGGATGTTCGCCGTCGTTGCGCAGCGTGAGCGCGCACTCCCACACGGGCTGGCCGGCGACCCGGCGAGCGCTCCACGCGGCGTGCACGGTCGCACCCTCGCGCAGCCCGGCGAGGGTTCCGTCGAGGGCGACGAGCTCGTCGGTCGCACTGCTCACTGCGGGCTCAACCCACTCCGACGCGACGCGGCCGTCGACCTCGACCATGAGGGGCGAGACATCACTGAGAATCGAGTCGCCGAGTGAGACAGTGACGCGACCTCCGTCGTCAGAGCGGGCGCGCAACATTGCGTGGGTCATCAGGGATCCTCACCGGTAGGCTTTACATCATACCTAAGGGTCCAGGCCTACCGCACTTTTCGCAAGGGAATCCACCGTGGCATCCACTTCTTCTCGATTGAGCCCCGACGTGTTGCGCGTCGGCGTCGTCGGCCTCGGCTACGCCGGCACCACCCACCTGACCTCGTTCGCTGGCATCCCCGGCGTACAGGTCGTGGCACTTGCCGGCAAAGAGACCGAGCGCCTGGCCCTGCTCGGCGCGGAGTACAACCTGCCCCACCTCTTCGAAGACTGGGAAGAGCTCGTGGCGCTTCCCGAGCTCGACATCGTGAGCATCGCGACACCGAACGCGCTGCACCACCCGATCGCCGTCGCCGCGCTCGCCGCGGGCAAGCACGTCTTCTGCGAGAAGCCGCTCGCCCTCGACACGGTGCAAGCCGCCGAGATGGTGCAGGCCGCGAAAGACCACGACCGCGTGCTCGAGGTCGCGTTCAACCACCGGCGCCGCGCCGACGTGCAGTTCGCCCGACG
>DIUS01000087.1:22532-24785 GCA_002423075.1 Microbacteriaceae bacterium UBA6152 | reverse complement strand
GTGTCGCGGTTCCACGCCGACCTCGACACCTCGATGATCGCTGTGCAGTCTCGCAAAGACCTCGAAGCGGAACTCGAGGGGGCCTAGGCCATGGCCTTCACCGCTTTCTCGAGCTCGACAGCGGTGGTCGAGCCGGTCGCGCAGCGCAAGAGCCCCATCGCGCTCTTCCTCCTGCTGCCGGGAATCTTCTACCTGATCCTCTTCTTCGTCACCCCGCTCATCTCGCTCGTCATCACGAGCCTGCAAGAGCCCGACCCGCTGATCTTCGGCGAGTTCCAGAATGCCTTCAACTGGCAGAACTACGTCGACGTGCTCGAGGCGTACTGGCAGCAGGCGGTCCGCTCGGCGGGCTACGCGGCTCTCGCGACCCTGTTCGCGCTCCTGATTGGCTTTCCTCTCGCCTACTTCATTGGCATCACTCTGAGGCCCTATCCACTGCTGCAGGCCTTGGCGCTCGTGCTCGTCATCGCGCCGTTCTTCATCTCGTTCTTGTTGCGCACCCTGGCCTGGAAGCAAATCTTCTCGACCGAGGGGCCACTCTCTGGCATCCTGTCGTCCCTCGGTGTTCTCGGTCCGGGTGAAGCGATCACGGGAACCGCGTTCTCGGTGGTCTTCGGCCTGACGTACAACTTCATTCCGTTCATGACGCTGCCGATCTACGCGACGCTCGAGCGATTCGATCTTCGCCTGATCGAGGCGGGCAACGACCTCTACGGCAGCCCGGCTACGACCTTCCGCACGGTCACCCTGCCGCTGTCGGCCGCGGGAGTTATGTCGGGAACCCTGCTCACCTTCATCCCCGCAGCGGGCGACTACATCAACGCCTCTCGCGAGTTCCTCGGCTCTGCCGACACGACCATGATCGGCAATGTCATCGAGACGAACTTTCTGGTGCTACAGAACTTCCCCGCCGCGGCCGCGCTCTCGCTCGTGCTCATGGCCTTCATCCTGATTCTCGTGAGTCTCTACGTTAAGCGCAGCGGAACGGAGGAACTGCTGTGAGGGGCTTCGGCAAGTACGCTATCTGGGTCTACTCGGCCATGGCGTTCGTCTTCCTGCTCATCCCGATCGTCTACACAATCGTGTTCTCGTTCAACGACGCTCGGCGCACGAACATCATTTGGCGCGGCTTCACGCTCGACAACTGGCTCAACGTGTGCGACGCGCAAATGGTCTGCCAGGCGTTCGGCAACAGTGTGCTCATTGGCGTCGTCTCCACTGCGCTGGCCACGACGCTCGGCACCATGATCGCGATCGCTCTCGTGCGCTACCGCTTTCGGTTCCGCAACACTGTGACGCTGCTGATCTTTCTGCCGATGACCACTCCCGAGGTCGTGCTCGGCGCCGGTCTCGCGGCGCAGTTCTTGCAGGCCGGTGTTCCGAAGGGCTTGGGCACGATCATCCTCGCCCACACACTGTTCTGCCTGAGCTTTGTCGTGGTGACGGTGCGCGCTCGCGTGGCGAGTCTCGACCCGGCTCTCGAAGAAGCCGGTCGCGATCTCTACGGCAACCCGCGGCAAGTGTTCTGGCGCATCACGTTCCCGATGCTGCTGCCCGGCATCGTCGCCGCTGCCTTGCTCTCGTTCGCCTTGAGTTTCGACGACTTCATCATCACGAACTTCAACCGTGGCGCCGAGGTGACCTTCCCGAGCTTCGTCTACACCGCGGCGGCCCGAGGCATACCCGCGGAAGCGAACGTCATCGCTTCAGGGGTGTTCTTCCTCGCGATCATTCTCGTGCTGGCATCGCAATTCTCGGCGGCGGCGCGGCGACGCAGGCTCGCGAAGCAGGGCTGACACAGCGCACAGGTTGCCTGACCTGGCGGTCAGGCAACACTGACCAGCAGTCGCCCGATCTCCCGACCGCCGGCGTGTACCCGCTGGCTCGTCTCGTCGATGAGCTCGCGGGCCACCGCGCTGTCGATCGCGCCGACCGTGGCGAGCAGCGCGAGAGCGACCGGGGTGGTGGCGCGCATCGAGCCGTCGAGCGCCTTGACGGCCACCGCGATGCCCTCGCGGGTGCCGATGACGACGAGACCCTCGGTGCCGAGCTTGGCGAGGGCGCCGAGACGTTCGATGACGATGGTGTTTGCCCGTCCGGCGCCGTCGATGGCCCAGGGCTCGGCGATCACCGCCTGCATGACGCGTCGCGCGTCGGGGTCGTCGCCGTGCGCGAGCCGTGCGATCCCTCGAGCGAGCCCGGCGAGGCTCGTGGCGGCCATGGGCGCGCCGCAGCCGTCGACGGCGAGGTGCG
>DIUS01000087.1:17843-22506 GCA_002423075.1 Microbacteriaceae bacterium UBA6152 | reverse complement strand
TTCGTCAGGCGCGAGGGCCCGAGCCCGGACGCCTGCAGCGTTGCTCGCTGCTCACTGCCGAGCGGCCACAGGGGAGGGCACAGCAAAGAGTGCTCGTTCCTGCGGTCGTCGGCGAGCATCCGTTCGACGATCGCGACATGTTCTGGGCTGCCGCAGTGGCTCGAGACCGCGAGCACGAGCTCGACGTCGGTGAACTGGGCTCCGGCCCGCAGCATCGCGACCGCCTGCAGCGGCTTGAGCGTTGAGCGCGGGTAGATCGTCGCGTGCACGTCGCCGACCGCGCGCAACACCGTGCCGTCGGCATCGATGACCGCGGCCGCCCCGATGTGGCGTGATTCGATGAGTCCGCTGCGCTCGGTGCGGGCGAGCTCGACGCAGCCCTCGACCTCGAGCGCCCGAGCACTGCCTCGTGACACTGTCGGTGTCAGGCCGAGAGGGCGTCGTCGAGCACGCTGATCGCCTCGCGCAGCAGCTCGTCGCTGATCGTCAGCGCGGGCAGGAAGCGGATGACGTTGCCGTAGGTGCCGGCGTTCAGTAGCAGCACGCCCTGTTGAGCGGCTGCGGCCACGGCGCGGGTCACGATGCCAGCGTCGGGCTCGTGCGTCTCGGGATCGACGAACTCGATCGCGAGCATGGCACCCATGCCGCGAATATCGCCAATGCGTGGGTGTTTCGACTGCAGGTCGTGCAGCAGCGGCAGCAGCACCGATTCGATGTGCCTAGCGCGACCCAGCAGGTCGCGCTGCTCGATCTGCTCGAACACGGCGATCGCCGCGGCGCACGCGACGGGGTTGCCACCGTAGGTGCCGCCCAGGCCGCCCGCGTGCGAGCTGTCCATGATCTCGGCGCGGCCGACGACGCCGGCGAGCACCATGCCACCGGCGATGCCCTTGGCGGTCGTGATCATGTCGGGTACGAGGCCGAAGTGCTCGCTCGCGTAGTAAGCGCCCGTGCGGGCGACGCCCGACTGCACCTCGTCGGCGATGAAGACGACGCCGTTCGCGGTGCACCACTCTTGCAGTGCCACGAGGTAGCCCTCGGCCGGAACGATGAATCCGCCCTCGCCCTGAATGGGCTCCGCGACGAGGCACGCGAGGTCGTCGGCGCCGACGCGCTTCTCGAGGTACGAGATCGTGCGCTTCGCCGCTTCGGCACCCGAGAGTCCGTCGTGGAAGGGGTACGAGTTGGGGGCGTGGTAGATATTGCTCGCGAACGGCCCGAAGCCCAGGTTGTAGGGCATGGCCTTGAAGTTCATGGCCATCGTGAGATTGGTGCGGCCGTGGTAGCCGTGGTCGAGAACAGCGACACCGGCCCGGCCGGTGTGCTTGCGGGCGATCTTCACGGCGTTCTCGAGGGCCTCGGCACCCGAGTTGACGAGCACGACCTTCTTGGCGTGGTCGCCGGGGGTGTGCTGTACGAGCAGCTCAGCGACCCGCACGTAGGGCTCGTAGGGCGTGACGGTAAAGAGCGTGTGGGTGACCTTGGCGACCTGGGCCTGCACGGCCGCGACGACGGCGTCGTTCGTGTGGCCGGCGCCCATGACGCCGATGCCGCCCCCGAGGTCGATGAAGTGGTTGCCATCGACGTCGACGACGATCGCGTCGTGCGCCCGGTCGATGTAGACGGGAAGCGAGGTGCCGACGCCGGCACTCACGACGGCGAGGCGGCGCTCGTGCAGGGCCTGCGAGGCCGGGCCGGGAATGGCGGTGACGACACGCCGCTCTTGAGCGACGGCCGAGGCTGAGCCCTCGAATGACGGGGCTGCAGGCGCAGAAAGGGTGTCTGTCATGGTGGGATGAGTGTACTCCCGGCCTCCGCGTCGGGCCCGGGCGCGAGAGGAGCTTCCTGTGCACGATCGTCACCACTTCGCGGTCTCCCTCCAGTGGACCGGCAACCGGGGCGAGGGCACGAGAACGTACCGCTCCTACGGTCGCGACCACCGCATCCACGCCGCTGGAAAGCGGCACGAGATCGAAGGGTCGAGCGATCGCGTGTTCCGCGGTGACGCCGACCGCTGGAACCCCGAAGAGATGGTCATCGCTGCTCTCTCGCAGTGCCACATGCTCAGCTACTTGCACGTTGCCGCGACGAACAGTGTCGTCGTCGTCGACTACCGAGACGAGGCGACCGGCACTCTGCAGCAGGAGGGCGACGGTGGCCGGCTCGTTGAGGCGACGCTGCGGCCAGTCGTGACGCTCGCGGCCCACCACAATGAGGCGGATGCGCGCCGAGCCGACGCCCTGCACCATCGGGCGAGCGAGCTGTGCTTCATCGCCAACTCGGTGAACTTCGAGGTAATGCACGAGCCGACGACTCTGCTGCAGCCGACATAGGCGCCGCGTCGAGCCGAGTCCAAGGTGGAGCGTGGGAGTATGGCCCTTTCGTGCCCGCTCCGACGTGAGGACTGCCTCGTGCACCGTCGTTCTGCTCTGCTCTCTTCCGGCCTCAGTGCCGCTCTGCTCATCTCGCTGGCCGCGTGCGCGCCCGGCGAAGCCCCGACCGGTGAGGGCGCGTGCGCTCCCGCCGGGGCAGCCTCCGACGCGATCGGCGTCGACGGCGCCTTCGGCAGCGTGCCGACGATCGATTTCGAGGGCCCGCTGACAGCCGAGGCCACGCAGCGCACGGTGCTCGAACAGGGCGAGGGCGACGCCGTCGCCTCGGGCGACATCGCGCTCATCGAATACTCGGTCATCAATGGGGAGACCGGTGATGAGATCGCCACGACGGGCTTCACCGGCACGAACGCCGAGCGCTTTCCGGTCGACACCGAGAGCCCGCAGCTTGTCGGCTTCTCGCTGCTGATCGAGTGCGCGACGCCCGGCACGCGCCTGGCGGGCGTGATTCCGCCGGTCGACGGCTTTGGCGAGCAGGGCGTGCCCGAGCTCGGCCTCACGGGCTCTGAGTCGCTCGTCTTCGTCATCGATGTTGTGAGCATCGTGCCGCCGCCCCTCGAGCGTGCCGAGGGCGACTCGCAAGAGGCGCCCGAGGGCTTCCCGACTGTCGAGCTCGCCGAGAACGGCGCCCCAACCATCACGCTGCCCGACAGCGAGCCCGGCACCGAGTTCGATCTCGCCGTGCTCATTCTCGGCGACGGCCCCGTCGTCGAAGACGGTCAGACGGTCACCGTGCAGTACACCGGCATGAACTGGAACACCGGCGAGATCTTCGACTCGAGCTGGCAGCGCGGCGCCCCCGCCGACTTGCCGACGAGCAGAGTGATCCCGGGCTTCCGCGATGCGCTCGTCGGTCAAACCGTCGGGTCGCAGATCATCGCGATCATTCCGCCCGACCTGGGTTACGGCCCGAGCGGCGGCACACCCGACGGATCGATCGGCCCGGATGATGTGATCGTCTTCGTCGTCGACATCCTGGCCGCTTCGTAGGGGCCGGATGCTCGACGCGAGTCGGGCATGATGAGAACCATGCGCGACATCATGGTGCTCGGCTCGACCGGCTCGATCGGCGTGCAAGCGCTCGAGGTCATCGCGGCGAACGCCGATCGGTTCCGCGTGGTCGGTCTTGCGGCCGGCAGCAACCGCGAGCTCGTCGAGGCGCAGGCGCGCGAGCATGGCGTCGAGCACGTCGCGCTCGGTGCGGAGGCTGCGGCGCAACTCGTGCGTGATGTACCGTGCGACGTTGTGCTCAATGGCATTACCGGGTCGGTCGGTCTCGCGCCGACGCTCGCGGCGTTGAACGCGGGGCGCATCCTGGCACTGGCCAATAAAGAGAGCTTGATCGTCGGCGGCTCGCTCGTGACCAACCTCGCCGCCCCCGGCCAGATCGTTCCCGTCGACAGCGAGCACTCGGCAATCGCGCAGGCGATGCTCGCGGGCGAGCATCACGAGGTGCGCCGGCTCGTGCTGACGGCGAGCGGAGGGCCGTTTCGCGGCCGAACGCGCGCCTCGCTTGAGGGTGTGACGCCCGCCGAAGCGCTCGCCCACCCGACCTGGGATATGGGCAGGGTGATCACCACCAACTCGTCGACGCTCGTCAACAAGGGCCTCGAGGTCATCGAAGCTCACTTGCTGTTCGACGTGCCCTACGACCGCATCGTCGTCACGGTGCATCCGCAGTCGATGGTGCACTCGATGGTCGAGTTCATCGACGGGTCGACCATCGCGCAGTGCTCGCCGCCCGATATGCGCCTGCCGATCTCGCTCGGCCTCGACTGGCCTCATCGCATCGGGGGAGTGGGGGCTCCGCTCGACTGGAGCACAGCATCCACCTGGACCTTCGCTCCTCTCGATGACGAGGCCTTTCCGGCGGTGGCCCTCGCCAAGCGCGTGGGAGAAGCGGGCGCGACGTTTCCGGCGGTGTTCAACGCCGCCAACGAGCAGGCCGTGCACGCCTTCCACGATGGCCGCATCGGCTATCTCGACATCGTCGACACCGTTCGCGCCGTCGTCGACAGCCACGAGCCGCACGCCATGACACTCGAGGGCGTGCTCGAAGCCGAGCTCTGGGCGCGACGCACAGCCGACCAGCTGATCGCCGTTCGCTCGTGACCGCAGCCGACGCGGCGCGCCCATAGCGATCGCCCAGCGGCCGCTGTGCGTCCGGCGATAGAGTGACCGCTCGTGGAGACCGTGCTGCTGTACATCGTCGGCATTCTCGTCGTGGTCGTGGGGCTCATCGTTTCG
Source organism: Microbacteriaceae bacterium UBA6152 (assembly GCA_002423075.1). Lineage (GTDB taxonomy): Bacteria > Actinomycetota > Actinomycetes > Actinomycetales > Microbacteriaceae > Microcella. Next base: position 17,866 of record DIUS01000087.1, on the reverse strand, counting down.
ATCGCGCTGCACGAGCTGGGTCA
>DIUS01000087.1:0-17806 GCA_002423075.1 Microbacteriaceae bacterium UBA6152 | reverse complement strand
GTGGCCGGCCAGGCGGCGCGCACCGCATCGACCGGCTTCTTCGAGACCCTCGTCCAAGACGCTCGCACGGCTTCAGCCGACACGATCGTCGAGGGTGAAGAACACCGCACGTTCTATCAGCTCGCCGTCTGGAAACGCATCGTCATCATGCTCGGCGGCCCGTTCATGAACCTGGTGATCGCGATCGTGCTCTACGCGGTCGTGCTCGTCGGTTTCGGCGTAGCCCAGCCGTCGACCACTCTCGGCGGAGTGAACGAGTGCGTGCTTCCGGCGACGAGCGAGCGGCAGGAGTGCGCGCCGGGCGACCCGCTCGCCCCCGGCGCCGAGGCCGGCCTTCTGCCGGGCGACCGCATCGTCGCCATCGACGGCCAGCAGATCGATTCGTGGGATGCCGTGCTCGCGACCGTGCGCGATGCCGCCGACCAGCCGCTCGAGTTCACGGTCGAGCGCGACGGCCGCACAGTGTCGACGACGCTCACCCCGCTGCTCACCGAGCGCTACGTGATCGATGACCGGGGCCAGATCGCGGCGGGCCCCGATGGCGAGCCGCTCACGCAACAGGTCGGCTTTGTCGGCATCGCGGCATCGTACGAAACCGTTCAGCAGCCGGTCACGGCGGTGCTGCCCGCCGTCGGCGACAACGTGTCGGCTGTCGTCGGCATCATCGTCAACCTTCCTCAGCGCATGATTGACGTCGCGAATGCCGCGTTCGGGCCGGAGGAACGCGACCCTAACGGGCCAATCAGCGTCGTGGGTGTCGGGCGTGTTGCGGGCGAGATCGCGAGCATCGACACGATTCCGGTCATCGAGCGCATCTCGTTCTTGACCGGACTCCTGGCCTCGCTCAACGTCGCACTTTTCGTCTTCAACCTTATTCCGCTGCTGCCGCTCGACGGCGGCCACGTCGCGGGGGCGCTCTACGAGGGCGTGCGGCGGTGGTTCGCAAAGGTGAGGGGCAAGCCCGACCCCGGGCCGATCGACACCGCCAAGCTTGTGCCCATCACGCTCGGCGTGGTGCTCGTGCTCGGAGTCATGAGCGCTCTGCTGATCTACGCCGACATCGTGAAGCCGGTCGCGCTGTTCTGATGCTCGGGGCGGTTCAGACTGCTTCGAGCAGCAGCGCTTGACCTTGACCGCCGCCGCCGCACAGCGAGATCGCGGCGCGCCGGGCGTGGCCCGCGTGCAGCATGTGCGCGGCGTGCACAGTGAGTCGCGCGCCCGATGCTCCGATGGGGTGGCCGATCGCGATCGCTCCGCCGTGCGGGTTCACGATCGCCGGGTCGACGCCGAGGTCGCGCGTCGACTGGATCGACACTGCGGCGAAGGCCTCGTTGATCTCGATGTGGTCGAGGTCATCCACCGACCAGCCGGCGCGGGGGAGCGCAGCCTGGATCGCGCGCGCCGGCTGCCCGTGCAGTGAGTTGTCGGGGCCCGCGACCTCGCCCCAGCCGACAATGCGAGCCAGAATCGTGGCACCTTGCTCGCGAGCCCACTCTTCGCGCGCGACGACGACCGCGGCAGCCCCGTCGCTGAGGGGCGACGCGTTGCCCGCCGTGATCGTTCCGTCGGTCGTGAAGGCAGGGCGCAGTCGGCCCAGCAACTCGACGGTGCTGTCGGAGCGCACCCCTTCGTCGGCGGCGACGATCGTGCTCGCGCCCCGCGCGGCGACCTCGACTTCGACGATCTCGGCGCCGAAGAGCCCCCGGGCGTGCGCCTCGTGAGCTCGGGTGTGCGACGCCGCGGCGACAGCATCCTGCTCCTCGCGCGTGATGCCGAGCCTGCCGACGTGACGCTCGGTGCTCTCGCCCATCGAGATGCCGTCGACGGCGTCGCGAAGCCCGTCGTGAGCGAGGTGGTCGAGCGCCTCGACCGAGCCGTAGGCCCAGCCGAGTCGTGCGCCGGGCAGCAGGTGCGGCGCGTTCGTCATCGACTCCATGCCGCCGGCGAGCACAGCATCGGCGTCGCCCAGTCGGATGAGTCGTGCCGCGTCGGCGATCGCGCGGGCTCCCGAGAGGCAGACCGAGTTGACGCTCGACGTCGCGACAGCGGGGGCGATGCCCGCGCCGAGGGCGACCTGGCGGGCGGGGTTCTGGCCGCACCCGGCCGGGAGCACGTGGCCGAGGATGGCCGCGGTGATTGCGTCGGGGGCCAGGGCGCTGGCCTCGAGGGCGCGCTGGGCAGCGGCGATTCCCAGTTGAACGGCGGTGAGGCGGGCAAGCGCCCCGCGCGCACGACCCTGTGGGGTGCGGGCCGCGGAGATGATGACGACGTCATTGCTGTTCATGCTGGCTCCTTTGCCTGGCGGCGCCATGCGGCGCTGCGTGTTCCTCGCGCGGCGCGCTACGCCGCGCCCTGTTCCGAGTGACCCGTGGTTGACAGTCCGAGTATGGCGCAGTACCGTCAACTGAAGCCTGAATCGTCTGTCAGGTTAGCAGTCACACCTCCTTCTACGGCAGCAGGAAAGGCACTCCCATGCGAACGACGAAGTTCATGGCCCCGGCGCTTATCGCGATCGTCGGCCTTACGGTCTCGGGCTGCGCGCCCACGGCCTCCGCACCCGAGAACGGCGGCGACGAACTCGCTCCCGTCTCCGTCGGCATCATCACCTCTGAGACCGGGGCACTCAGTGCCTACGGGGCCGCCTACCTCGCCGGCTTCGACGCCGGTCTCGACTACGCCACTGACGGCACCGGAACCGTCGATGGCCGTGAGATCGACCTCACGATCTCCGACGACGCCGGCGATACCGACACGGCGGTCAACATCGCGCGCGACCTCATCGGTCAAGGCGTCAAGATCATCGCGGGCACTGCCTCGTCAGGCATCGCGCTGGCGCTCGCCGAGCAGGCGGCGCAGAACCAGATCCTCTACATCTCCGGCCCTGCCGCGGCCGACGCCATCACCGGCATCAATGAGTACACCTTCCGTTCCGGTCGGCAGACGTTTCAGGATGTCGCGACGGCCGGCACCTTCATCGGCGATCCTGCCGGCCAGAAGGTCATCGTCTTCGCTCAGGACAACGCGTTCGGCCAGGGCAATCTCGCCGGTGTCGACGCCGTGCTCGGCGGCGCAGGTGCCGAGGTCGAAGGAGTTCTCGTGCCCGAGGACGCTACAGAGTTCACTCCCTTCGCCCAGCAGATCCTCGCTGCCGAACCCGACCTCGTGTTCGTCGCCTGGGCAGGAGCCACGAGCGGAGCCATGTGGCAGTCGCTCGACCAGCAGGGAGTCTTCGACGCTATTCCGGTCGTCACAGGACTCGGCGACGTCGCCACCTACGGTGCCTACGCCGAAGCGAGCGACAAGATCAGCTTCTTGAACCACTACTTCGCCGGTGCCGCCGGCACCGACGTCGAAGCGGCGATGCTCGAGGCGCTCGAGGCGGCCGGAGCACAGGGTGACCTGTTCTCGCCCGACGGCTTCGTCGCCGCGCAGATGGTCGTGCAGGCGATTCGCGAGGGCGGCGGAGACGATGTCGACAGCATGGTCGCGGCGCTCGAAGGCTGGACCTTCGAAGGACCGAAGGGCACCATGACCATCCGCGCGGACGACCACGCGATGCTGCAGCCGATGTTCCAGGCGCGACTCGTCGAGCAGGACGGTGCGTGGGTGCCTGAACTCATCGAGATCGTCGACGCCGACACGGTCGCTCCGCCCGTCGCCGGCTGAGCATCCGAAGGCTCACGAGATGACCGACCGACCCGTGCTCGCTGTCGAGCAGCTCGTCCTGCAGATCGGGGGCGCACGCATCATCGATGACGTGTCGCTCGCGGTCTCCGAGGGTGAGATGCTCGGCGTGATCGGCCCCAACGGGGCAGGCAAGACGACGCTCTTCAACCTCATCTCCGGGGTGCTCCCGCCCACCAGCGGTCGAGTTCTCGTGGGAGGCGACGATGTCTCTTCGCTGTCGATCCAACGGCGAGCACGGGCCGGTCTCGGTCGCACTTTCCAGACCTCGAGCCTGTTCGCCGGGCTCAGCGCACTCGAGAACGTGCGGCTTGCCGCGCAAGTGGCGCTCGGAGGCGAGCTCTCGCTGCTGCGCGCTCCCCATAGCGGCGACGCGGCGACGGCGGCAGCGACCGACACACTCGGTGAGGTCGGACTCGCTCACCACGCGGAGACTGTGGCGGGGTCGCTCTCGCACGGTGACAAGCGCAAGCTCGAGATCGCCATGCTCCTCGCGACGAATCCGAGCGTGATCCTGCTCGATGAACCGATGGCTGGCGTGGCCTCGGGCGATGTGCCCGGACTCGTCGACGTCATCCGCCGGGTCCACAAGAGTGGACGCACCGTACTGATGGTGGAGCACCACATGGATGTCGTGCTCGGTCTCGTCGATTCTGTCGCCGTGATGCACCACGGCAGTCTGTTGGCGCACGACACTCCGGAGGTCGTCATGGCCGATGCGACCGTGCAGGCAGCCTACTTGGGAGAATCGATATGATCGCCGACCCGATTCTGCGCGTTGAGGCACTCTCCGCGAGCATCGATGGCCAGCAGGTCGTCGAGAAGGTCGACTTCGAGGTGCCGGCGACGGGTGTGACGGCGGTGCTCGGGCGCAACGGGGTCGGCAAGACCAGCACCCTCAAGGCGGTGCTCGGGCTCATCTCCCGGTCGGGCGTCGTCGAGTTCGACGGCGTGCGCATCGACGGCGAACGGACGCACCGCGTCGTGCAGCGCGGCATCGGGTACGTCCCCGAAGACCGCGAGGTTTTCGCATCGCTCACCGTCGCAGAAAATCTGCGGCTGGCGGCGCGAGGTGGCGCACCCCACCGCGACATGGTCGACGAGCTCTTCCCCGACCTGGTCGCGCGTACGGCACAGCGCGCGGGGTCTCTCTCGGGCGGTCAGCAACAGATGCTGTCGCTCGCGCGCGTGCTCATGAACGACAACCGACTGCTATTGGTCGACGAGCCCACCAAGGGGCTCGCACCCCGCATCGTGACCGAAGTCGCCGCGGCGCTCGAGCGCGCCGCCGCCGTGACCCCCGTGCTGCTCGTCGAGCAGAACCTTCCCGTCGTGCGTCGACTCGCTCACACGGTGGTCGTCATCGAGGGTGGCCGAGTGATCCACGCGGGTCCGGCCGCCGAACTCCTCGATGATGACGAGCGAACGCAACAGTTGCTCGGCGTGCACTCCACAGACCACAGCGCCCCGAGGGGCGACACCGACCACAGCGCCCCGAGGGGCGACACCGACCACAGCGCCCCGAGGGGCGCCGACAACACGCGCGAGGAGACGTCATGAGCACTGTTCTGCTGCTGCTCATCACCGGTCTCGGACTGGGAGCGTTGTACTTTCTCGTCGCGAGCGGCCTCTCGCTCATCTACGGGCTCATGGGCGTGCTCAACTTCGCTCACGGATCGTTTCTGACCCTCGGAGCCTTCCTGGGTTGGGAGGTCGCGCGTCGCATGGAAGACGGCTCGTGGCTGACCTTCGGGGTCTCGATCCTCGTCGGTGCCGTCGTCGGTGCCACCGTCGCGACACTCACCGAACTCCTCCTGATCAGACCGCTCTACTTGCGGCACATCGAGCAGGTGCTCGTCACCGTCGGTCTCTCGCTCGCCACGGTCGCACTCTTCGAGGGCATCTGGGGCGTCGACCCGATCTACGTGGTCGGCCCCGAGTGGCTTAACGACACGACGGACATCGCCGGTGCGCTCATCCCGAACGATCGCTTCGTGCTCATCGCGGCCGCCCTCATCGTGCTGCTCGGGCTTGTCGTGTTCTTGAAGCGCACGAGGTACGGCCTCATCATCCGCGCCGGCGTCGAGAACCGTGCGATGGTCACGGCGCTCGGCGTCGATGTGCGCCGCGCCTTCACCCTCGTCTTTGCGATCGGCGGCGCCGCGGCAGGCATCGGTGGCGTGCTCGCCTCGCACTACTTCGGCTACGTCTCCCCACTCATCGGCGGGTCGCTCTTGATCTTCGCCTTCATCGTGACGGTCATCGGTGGCCTCGGCTCGCTCACGGGCGCGGCGATCGCGTCAGTCGTGGTCGCTGTGCTGCAACAGTTCGCCAACTTCTATCTCGGAGGCACAGGCGACTTCATGGTCGTCGCGCTTCTCGCCGTGGTGCTGCTCGTCAAGCCCACCGGACTCCTGGGGAGCAAGGCATGACCATGATCCGCCGTCTGCGCACCTCCCGGCTCACCCCGTGGGTGACCGGCGGGCTGCTTGTCGTCGTCGTCGCGGTACTGCCGCTGCTCGACATCAGCCTGCCGGGCGTGCTGCCGGGGTCGACGTACACCCCGGGAACCCTGCAACTACTCGCCTTCGCGATGGTGTTCGCCGCGCTCGCCCTCAGCTACCACTTGCTCTTCGGCGTCGCGGGGCTGCTCTCGTTCGGCCATGCGCTCTACTTCGCGCTCGGCGCCTACGGCCTCGGCATCGTGCTGCGCGATACCGAGCTCGCTCTCGTTCCGGCGATGGCCGTGGTGCTCATGGCCGCGATCGCGATTGCTGCTGCGCTCGGCGCATTGAGCCTCAGAGTTTCGGGCATCGCCTTTGCGATGGTGACGCTCGCGTTCGCCCAAGCTGGCTCGGTGCTCGTGCGCCGCAACCCCTCGGTCACGAACGGTGAGGAGGGGCTTCCTCTGCGCGTCGACAACATCCCAGCAGAGCTTGTCGGGGTGCTCAACACGCGCAACGTCTACTGGCTGGCCCTTGCTCTGCTGGTCGTCGTCTTCCTCATCGTGGCGTGGTTCGAGCGCTCTCGGGCCGGGCACGTCGTCGCCGCGACGCGCGAGAACGAGCTACGGGTGCGCGTGCTGGGCATGACGCCGTTCCGCGTCAAGCTCATCACCGTCGTGCTTGCGGGGGGCCTTGCCGCGCTCGTCGGCATGGTCTACCTGTTGCTGCAAAGTGGAGTGACGCCTGCGGTCATGACGGCCGATTTCACGCTGACGTTGCTCGTCATCGTCGTGCTCGGGGGAGTGGGTTCGCGGTGGGGTGCGGTGGTGGGCGGGGTCCTCTACACGCTGCTCGATCAACGTCTGACGGCACTCGCACGCTCGGAGGCGATCCAGGATCTCCCGGAATTCCTTCGTATTCCGCTCAGTGAACCGCTCTTCATTCTCGGAACGCTCTTTATCCTGGTCGTGGTGCTGTTGCCGGGCGGTTTGGCGGGCGTTGCTCGCCGATCTCTCGCTCGTGCCGACACTGCCCGCGCGCGCGCCGGGCGCAATCTCGACGAGGAGGCACGGCCATGACACACACCCCGAGGGTCGACGAGCGGGCGCTCGGCCTGCACACCCTCGGGCGGTGGACAGCAGACCGAGCGATGGCCACACCCGACCGTGTCGCGATCGACGACCGCGGGGTCGTGCTTAAGTACTGCGATCTGCACGACCGCAGTACCCGTCTGGCGTCGCTCCTGCAACAGGCTGGCTACGGCGTCGGTGATCGCATTGCGACGCTCACGGGCAACAGCGCGGACCACGTGGTGCTCTTCTTCGCGTGCGCTCAAGCAGGGCTCGTGCTCGTGCCGATCTCATGGCGGTTGTCTCCCCGCGAGATCGCCCAGCAGCTCGAGCTCGCCGAGCCCATGGCGCTCGTCGTCGAAGACGAGTTCGCGTCGCTCGGTGCCGCTGCGGCCGAACGGCTGCTCGATCCGCCCCCGCAGGTGGCCGCTGGCATGCGCGGCATCGAGCGCACGCCCCCAGCGCCACGGCGGTCGAGCCGCGAGCCCACGCCCGAGCACCGGAACGTTCGCGACGACGACCCGCTGCTCATCATGTTCACGTCGGGCACGCAGGGCGCGCCGCGCGGGGCAATTCTTACCCACGCCAACTGCTTCTGGACGAATCTGGCCCTCTCGCGAACGATCGAGATCACGAGCAGCGACACGGTTCTCGCCGTCATGCCGCAGTACCACGTCGGGGGCTGGAACGTGCAGCCGTTGCTCGCTTGGTGGACGGGCGCCACGGTCGTGCTCGAGCGCACCTTCGACGCGGGCCGCGTGCTGCACCTGATCGAAGACCGCGGCATCACGACCATGATGGGTGTGCCGGCCAATTACCTGCTGCTCGCCGAGCACCCGGCGTTCGCCCGCACCAATCTGTCGACTCTGCGCCACGCCGTCGTCGGCGGCGCCCCGATGCCCGAGCCGCTGCTGCGTTCCTGGCACTCCCGCGGCGTCGCGCTCGTGCAGGGCTATGGGCTCACCGAAGCATCGCCCAATGTGCTGTGCCTTCCGGATGAGGATGCTCGCTCGAGGATCGGCTCGGCCGGGCGTCCGTATCCGCACGTCGAAGTGCAGCTCGTCGATCCGGTGACCGACGAAGTCATTGAGGGCGCTGGCTCGGGCGAGCTGGTCGTGCGCGGCCCCAGCGTCTTTCCCGGCTACTTCCGCGACGAGCCGCGCACGGCTGAGGCCTTGCGCGGCGGCTGGTTGCGTACGGGCGATCTCATGCAGCGTGATGCCGACGGCTACTACCGCGTGGTCGACCGCTTAAGCGACATCTTCATCACCGGGGGAGAGTCGGTGGCTCCTGCTGAGATCGAGCGAGTGCTGTTCGAACACCCGGCCGTGGCCGATGCCGCCGTCGTCGGCGTGCCCGACGACCGCTGGGGTGAAGTGCCCGAAGCGTGGATCGTCGCGCGGCCGGGCGTGCCCGTCGACGAAACAGCACTCATCGAGCACTGCGCCGCACGCCTCGCCAAGTACAAGGTTCCGCGCCGCGCGCGCCTGGTCGAGCGCATTCCACGCTCGGGCACCGACAAGGTGCGCCGCCGCGAAGTGCTCGAGCTCTGGCATCGCGAGCAACTCGAGAACACTCCCGTGGCGAACGACCCGGTGACGTCATGAGCGCGGCGCCACGCACCGCGAAGGGCGAACGCACACGTCGCGCGCTACTCGATGCCGCCGAGGCGATCTTCGCGACCCACGGCTACTCCGACGCTTCGATCGTGCGCATCACGGAGCGCGCGGAGGTGGGCCAGGGCACGTTCTACCTCTACTTCGACAGCAAGCTTGCGATCTTCGAAGAGCTCGTCGACGACCTGAACCGCCGCGTGCGTCACGCGATGACCGAGCGTGCGACCGAGAGCATGACGCGCATCGAGCGCGAGCGCGAGGGGTTTCGCGGCTTCTTTCGCTTCACCGCCGAGCATCCCGCGTTGTACCGCATCGTGCGCGAAGCCGAGTTCGTCTCTCCGCGGTCTCTGCGCCTGCACTACACCCGCATCGTCGAGGGCTACATCGACGGACTCGAGGGCGCACGCGAGCGCGGTGAGATCGGAGACATCGACCCGACGGTGGCCGCGTGGGCGCTCATGGGCATCGGCGAGATGATCGGCATGCGCTGGGTGCTGTGGGGCGGCAACGGCGAGGCTGGCGCCGCCGCCGACCCGCTCGCGAGCGGCACCGCTGCGATTCCCGACGATGTCTTCGACCAGATGATGCGACTCATCGAGAACGCCTTGCGGGCGCAGCGACCCGAGATCAGTACCGACGAGTCCGCATCGACGTCAGACCAGAAAGGTTCATGATGAGCAGTTCGACACTCACCGGCCGGCGTGCCATTGTCACGGGCGCCGCGAGCGGCATCGGCGAAGCCTGCGCGCGATCCCTTGCCGATCGGGGGGCAACCGTCGTCGTCGCCGACCGCGACGGTGACGGCGCTCGCCGCATCGCGGGCGAGATCGGCGGTGAGTCGTGGACGATCGATCTTGCCGATGTGGATGCTCTCGCTGAGGTCAGCCTCGACGCCGACATTCTCGTCAACAATGCCGGTATCCAGACGGTGAGCCCCATTGTCGACTTCGACCCCGCGCGATTCCGCCTCATCATCGACCTCATGCTCGTCTCGCCGTTCTTGCTCACGCGTGCCGTCATGCCGGGCATGATCGAGCGCGGTTGGGGCCGTGTGGTCAACATCAGCTCGGTACACGGCCTGCGGGCGAGCCCCTTCAAGTCGGCGTATGTGTCGGCCAAGCACGGCCTCGAGGGCCTCTCGAAGGTGACGGCGCTCGAGGGTGGCGCGCACGGCATTACGAGCAACTGCATCAACCCTGGCTACGTGCGCACACCGCTCGTCGAGAGGCAGATCGCCGATCAGGCGCGCGTACATGGCATTCCCGAAGACGAGGTGGTCGAGCGCATCATGCTGACCGAGAGCACCATCAAGCGCCTTGTCGAACCGACCGAGGTCGCCTCGCTCGCCGCCTGGCTCTGCAGCCACGATGCCGGTATGGTCACGGGCGCGTCGTACACGATGGACGGCGGGTGGAGCGCCCGATGATCGAGCTCGATCCTCCTCGCGTGAGCGTCGCCGTGCCCGGCGGCGACCTCGCCGTGGGCATCTTCAACGCGTCAGCCCTCGACGGCGTGCCGGTGCTCGCGGTTCACGGCATCACGGCGAATCACCGGTGCTGGCCGCTCGTCGCCGAGAACCTGCCCGGCGTGCGCATCATCGCTCCCGACCTGCGCGGCCGCGGCCGCAGCAGCGCCGTCGCCGGCCCGGCCGGATTGCGTCGGCACGCCGCCGATCTCGTCGCGGTGCTCGACACGCTCGACACGCCCGCGGTGCACGTGGTTGCGCACTCGATGGGCGCCTTCGTCGCGGTGCTTCTCGCAGCGGGCCACCCCGAGCGCGTGCTCTCGCTGACGCTGATCGACGGCGGACTGCCGCTCGAGCCGCAAGCGGCGGGCACCTCGACGCTCGGCCCCGCGGGCGACCGGCTGAGCATGACCTTCGCGAGCGTCGACGACTACCGCGACTTCTGGCGGCGGCATCCCGCCTTCGTCGACCATTGGTCGCCGACAGTCGAGGGCTATGTCGACTATGACCTGCTTGGCAGTGCTCCGAACCTGCGGCCTTCGGGGGTGCTGGCCTCGGTCGAGACCGACGCCTCCGAACTGAACGGTCCCGACTGGTATCTCGAAGCGATGCAGGCGGTGGACGCTCCTGCCGTGTTCTTGCGCGCCCCCCGAGGCTTGCTCGACGAGCCTCGAGCACTCTACGCCCCGGGCCGCGCCGAGGCCGAGCCTCGGCTGCGTGGCATGCGGGTGGTCGAAGTCGACGACGTCAACCACTACACGATCGTGTTGGCGCGCGAGGGTGCCCGAGCGGTCGCCGCCGAGGTGCAGCGAACGATGCAGAGTGCACACACGATCACGGAGGGAATCGCATGACAATCGACAAGACAGTGCCCGACGTCGAGACCGCCGTCGCCGACATTAGCTCGGGTTCGAGCATCGCCGTCGGAGGGTTCGGTCTGTGCGGCACACCCATGGAACTCATCCGCGCGGTGCTCGCGACCGGTGCCGACGGCCTCAAGGTCGTTAGCAACAACTGCGGCGTCGACGACTGGGGGCTGGGCGTGCTGCTCGCCGCCGGCCGCATCGCCAAGATGACGTCGTCGTACGTCGGCGAGAATAAGGAGTTCGAGCGGCAGTACCTCTCGGGCGAGCTCGAGGTCGAGCTCACGCCCCAGGGCACGCTCGCTGAGAAACTCCGCGCAGGCGGTTCGGGTATCGCGGCCTTTTTCACGCAGACGGGGGTGGGCACCCAGGTCGCTGAGGGCGGTCTGCCCCGGCGCTACGCGCCCGACGGCACGATCGCTGAGGCCTCGCCCGCCAAGCCGGTGCAAACCTTCTCGATGCACGGCGTTGAGCGGCAGTTCGTGCTCGAAGAATCGATCACGACCGACTTCGCTCTCGTCCACGCGGCGGCCGCCGACCGGCACGGCAACCTCGTCTTCTCGCGCTCGGCCCGCAACTTCTCGCCGCTCGCGGCGATGGCGGGCCGCGTCTGCATCGCTCAGGTCGAGCAACTCGTCGAGCCAGGCGAGCTCGACCCTGACTCGGTGCACCTGCCCGGCGTCTTCGTCGACCGCGTGGTCGTCGTCGGCAAGAACGTCGAGAAACGCATTGAACGGCGCACCGTGCAATCGAGCGAGACGAGCTGATCATGGCGCTCACGAGAGACGAGATGGCCGCTCGGGCGGCCCGCGAACTCAGCGACGGCAGCTATGTCAACCTCGGCATCGGCCTTCCCACGCTCGTGCCGAACCACGTTCCGAGCGGTATGACGGTCGTGCTCCAGTCGGAGAACGGCATTCTCGGCGTGGGTCCTTATCCGGCCGAGGCCGACGTCGATCCTGACCTCATTAACGCCGGCAAAGAGACCGTCACGGTGCTGCCGGGAGCGGCGTACTTCGATTCGGCTTTGAGTTTCGGCATGATCCGCGGCGGCAAGATCGACGCCGCCATCCTGGGCGCCATGCAGGTCTCGGCGGCGGGCGATCTCGCCAACTGGATGATTCCCGGCAAAATGGTCAAGGGCCCCGGCGGAGCGATGGATCTCGTGCACGGTGCTGCGCGCGTCATCGTGCTCATGGAGCACGTTGCGAAAGACGGCACTGCAAAAATCGTGAACGAATGCTCGCTGCCGTTGACCGGCAAGCGTGTCGTCGACCGCATCATCACCGACCTCGCGGTGATCGACGTGAACGAGACCGGGCTTCATCTCGTCGAGGTGGCCCCCGGTGTGACGGTCGACGAGGTCATCGCGGCGACCGAGCCGCCGCTCAGCATCCACTCGTCCCTGCGCGGAGCGTAGTCGGCCTCTCACACCCGATCACCCTGTGTCGTCCCCCGAGAAACAAAGGAGTCTCTTGCTATGACCGATCACCTGCTGCCGGGCATTCAGGCCCACGATGTGTCGACGCCAAGACTGCGTGCGCGCGTTCTCGAACGGCCCGCCGCGTCGGAGGCGGTATCGACAGTTCTCTTCGTGCACGGCAACGTGTCGAGCTCACTGTTCTACCAGCCGACGATGCTCGCACTCGCACCCGACGTGCGCGCCCTCGCGGTCGACCTGCGCGGCTTCGGCGAGAGCGAGACGCTGCCGGTCGATGCCACGAGGGGCTTGAGCGACTTCGCCGATGACGTGACCTCAGTGCTCGACGCTCTCGGCATCGAACAGGTGCATCTCGTCGGCTGGAGCATGGGCGGAGGCATCGTCATGCAGCTCATGCTCGATGCGCCCGAGCGCATTCTCAGTGTCACCCTCGAGTCGCCTGTCTCGCCATACGGCTTCGGCGGAACGGCGCGCGACGGCTCGCTGTTGTCACCCGACGCCGCCGGAACGGGCGGCGGGGGAGCAAACCCCGACTTCGTCGCTCGACTCGAGGCCGGTGACACCACAGCTGATGAGGCCACGTCACCGCGGTCGGTCTACCGGTCGGCTTATGTCGCCGCTCCCGATGCGCTCGAGCACGAAGACCTGTGGGTCGCGTCGATGCTCACCACCGCCAAGGGCCTCGACAACTACCCAGGCGACAGCGCGCCGTCAGAGAACTGGCCGGGCTTTGCGCCGGGTGGGCGCGGTGTGCTCAATACGATGGCTCCGACGCACTTCAACGTGAGCGGCATCGTCGACCTTGCTCACAAGCCATCAGTGCTCTGGGTGCGCGGCGCGGCCGACGCCATCGTCTCTGACACGTCGTTCTCCGACCTCAACATGCTCGGCCAGGTCGGCGCGATTCCGGGCTGGCCGGGCGCCGAGATCGCGCCGCCGCAGCCCATGGTGACCCAGACGCGCGATGTGCTCGACCGGTATGCAGCTCAGGGCGGCGCTTACCGTGAGGTCGTCTTCGAAGGATGCGGTCACTCGCCGCACCTCGAGCAGCACGACGCGTTCGTCGCAGCTCTGGGGGAGCATCTGTCGACCGCTTCGTGACAGCCCGAGGGGTCGAGCGCGGGCGATGTGAACCGCGCTCGGTCCTGCGGCGCATGTTCAGAGCGGTTGCGTAGACTGCGCGTCGTGCCCGCTGTGAATCTCGGAATGCCCAAGGTCGCTGAGACCCTCGCCCCCCGCCGCAAGACCCGCCAGATCAAGGTCGGCAAGGTCATGGTGGGCAGCGAGCATCAAGTCAGCGTGCAGTCGATGACGACGACGCCCACGACCGACATCAACGGCACTCTTCAGCAGATCGCCGAGCTCACGGCGACAGGGTGCGACATCGTTCGCGTCGCCGTGCCCAGTCAAGACGACGCCGACGTGTTGCACATCATCGCCAAGAAGAGCCAGATTCCGGTCATCGCCGATATTCACTTCCAGCCCAAGTACGTCTATCAGGCCATCGACGCGGGGTGTGCCGCGGTGCGCGTGAACCCTGGCAATATCCGCAAGTTCGATGATCAGGTGGCCGAGATCGCGAAGCGGGCGAAAGAGGCCGGCGTGAGCATCCGCATCGGCGTCAATGCCGGCTCGCTCGACCCGCGCCTGCTGCAGAAGTACGGCAAGCCGACTGCTGAAGCGCTCGTCGAGAGCGCCGTGTGGGAGGCAAGCCTGTTCGAAGAGCACGACTTTCACGACTTCAAGATCTCTGTCAAGCACAACGACCCGATCGTCATGGTCAAGGCCTACCGCCAGCTCGCCGAGCGGGGCGACTGGCCGTTGCACCTCGGTGTGACGGAGGCCGGCCCGGCCTTCCAGGGCACGATCAAGAGCGCGACGGCGTTCGGCATCCTGCTCGGCGAGGGCATCGGTGACACCATCCGCGTCTCGCTGTCGGCCCCGCCGGTCGAAGAGGTCAAGGTGGGCCTCAAGATTCTCGAGTCGTTGAACCTTCGCGAGCGCAAGCTCGAGATCGTGTCGTGCCCCTCGTGCGGCCGCGCCCAGGTGGACGTCTACACGCTTGCCGACGACGTCACGAAGGGGCTCGAGGGCATGTCGGTGCCGCTGCGCGTCGCCGTCATGGGCTGTGTCGTGAACGGCCCCGGCGAGGCCCGTGAAGCCGACCTCGGTGTCGCGTCGGGCAACGGCAAGGGTCAAATCTTCGTCAAAGGCGAAGTCATCAAGACCGTGCCCGAGTCAGAGATCGTCGCGACCCTCATCGAAGAGGCGAACCGCCTGGCGGCCTCGATGCCCGATGCCCCGGTCGGGTCGCCCGAGGTCGTCACCGCCTGACGTTGCTATGTCGCCGTGTCGCACGCGCACGTGTCGTGTTCGCGAACAGGATTCATGCCATACTTTCAGCCAGCACTCCGTCTGACCTTACGAAGCGTTCGACCTGAAAGGCCATCCCTGTGATCAACACCTCCCTGCGTGGCGTAGGCGCGTTCGCGCTCGCCGCGGCCATCGTGTTCGCGCCCGCCGCCGCACACGCGAACCAACCGACCGACGAGCCGCCGGTTCTCCGCCCGGCCGCGGCGCCCCTCAACAACCCCCTCGAGCCGGGCACCTACCCGGGTGACACCGTCGACGGGCCCGTCGTCGTCGTTTTCTCGAACGGCGGCTTCACTGATCCCTCCGAAGAGGACTGGGACATCACGACCGTCCTCCTCCCCTCGGCGAGCGAGGTGAGAGTTACCGATGGCGGTGATGGCTCGGCCGGCGTCTGGTCGACCCTGCTTGCCGACGCCGACGTTCTCGTGCTCCCCGAAGGCGGTAACTGGCAGCCCGGCGGCACCTCGGCCATCAGCGACGCGGCGCTCGAAGTCATTCGCACCTGGGTGTCGGCCGGCCGGCTGATCCTTGGAACGGGGTCGTACGACCACGGTGACATCGTGAGTGAGTTGACCGGCGTCGACTTCACCTCAGAGTTCGGCAACAACACCTCAAACGGTCCGTGGCAGCGCGTGCCAGATGACGCATCGCTTCCTGCAGAGCTGCCCAACGCCAACTACGCGGGAGGCCTGGGCGACTTTTCGCTGTACTCGGTCGAGCAGAAAGCGATCATCACACCGATTTACGAGAGCCTCGCCAATGACAGCCTTGGCATTGCGGCGTTCGCTATCGGCACAGGTTCGTACATTTACCACGCTTACGACTGGTACCCGGATAGCGAAGAACTTGTCGACGGAACGCGCGACGCGTGGAACGGCGCCCTCGTCCTTGCGGCCGCGGGCGACCTCACGTCCCCGCCCGTTCTCCCCGAAGAAGATGACGAGCTCGCGGCAACCGGCGGCGCACTGTCGTCGGGCGTGCTGCTGGGCGGCGCGGCACTCGCCCTCGCGGGTGTGCTCGCTCTGCTGATCTCACGCCGGCGCGCGCAGGTCTGAGCGGTTCACTGACGCTGCACACGACGCCCCTCGCCTTGACGGCGGGGGGCGTCGTGTGTGTCCCCCCCTTCGGGGGGCTGACCGCCGGTCGGTCCTGCTCAGTACGCTAAACACATCGGCCGGGGGAGCTGACTGAAGAGCGTCGGGGGGATGACGCGAGACCTGCAAAGGTCGTTCAGGGGGGCTACTTCTCGTCGTGCAGGTTTCCCGCCGCGCGATAGATCGCGAGACGGGAAGGGCCTGCGAGCGATCCAAGCCCCCCTTGCCATCGCTCGCAGGCCTGTTTCTATTCTGGCCCCCGAACGAGGGTCATGTCGCCCGCCACACGGCCGGCATGTCGCAGACAAGTAGTCTGGGCCGGTGATTACCCGCCTTTCCACGCTCTTTCTCCGCACGCTTCGCGACGACCCGGCCGACGCCGAGGTGGCCAGCCACCGCTTGCTCGTCCGCGCCGGCTACATTCGCCGACAGGCCCCAGGGGTCTTCGCGTGGCTGCCGCTGGGTCTCAAGGTTCGGCGCCGCATTGAGGACGTCATCCGCGACGAGATGGCCGCGGCGGGGGCGCAAGAAGTGCACTTCCCGGCGCTACTGCCGCGCGAACCGTACGAGGTGACGGGCCGCTGGACCGAGTACGGCGACGGCATCTTCCGCCTGAAAGACCGCAAGGGCGCCGACTACCTGCTGGCACCCACGCACGAAGAGGTCTTCACGCTGCTCGTGAAAGACCTCTACAGCAGTTATAAAGACCTGCCGCTCGCGATCTACCAGATCCAAGACAAATACCGCGATGAGGCACGCCCCCGCGCGGGCCTGCTGCGCGGTCGCGAGTTCTCGATGAAAGACGCCTACTCGTTCGACTACACCGACGCGGGCCTCGACGTCGCCTACCAGGCGCAGCGCGACGCCTACGAGCGCATCTTCACCCGGCTGGGCCTCGAGTACGTCATCGTGCAGGCCGATGCGGGGGCCATGGGCGGGTCGCGCAGTGAAGAGTTCTTGCACCCGACCGCGATCGGCGAAGACACCTTCGTGCGGTCGGCGGGCGGGTACGCCGCCAACGTCGAGGCCTACCGTTCTGCGGTGCCGGATGCCCTTCCGATCGACGGACTGCCTGAGGCGGTCATCCACGACTCGCCCAAGACCCCCACGATCGCGACGTTGGTCGACCTCGCCAACGACCGCTACCCCCGTGACGACCGACCGTGGACGGCCGCCGACACGCTCAAGAACGTCGTGATGCGGCTCACGGCCGTCGACGGCTCGCGCGA
This sequence comes from Microbacteriaceae bacterium UBA6152, assembly GCA_002423075.1. Classification (GTDB taxonomy): domain Bacteria; phylum Actinomycetota; class Actinomycetes; order Actinomycetales; family Microbacteriaceae; genus Microcella. The sequence continues at coordinate 527 of DIUS01000087.1, read as the reverse complement.
GCTCGTGATCGTCGGGCTGCCGGGCGACCGTGACGTCGACCTCAAGCGCGCCGAGGTGGCGTTCGCGCCCGCGGCCGTCGATGCAGCAACTGACGAAGACTTCGCGAAGGCGAAGGACCTCGTGAAGGGCTACATCGGCCCCTGGGGCCCGAGCGGCCCGGTGCTGGGGGAGACGTCTGCCACGGGCATCCGATACCTGCTCGACCCTCGCGTGGTCGACGGCACCGCCTGGGTGACCGGAGCGAACGAGCACGAGAAGCACGTCTTCCACCTCGTGGCGGGGCGCGATTTCGTCGGCGACGGCCGCGTCGACATCGCCGAGGTGCGCGCGGGCGATCCCGCTCCTGACGGCAGCGGCCCGGTCGAGCTCGCGCGCGGCATGGAGATCGGTCACGTCTTTCAGCTCGGCCGCAAGTACGCCGAGTCGCTCGGTCTGCAGGTGCTTGACGAGAACGGCAAGCTCGTCACCGTCACCATGGGGTCGTACGGCATCGGCGTCACGCGCATCCTCGCCGTCATCGCCGAGA
>DIUS01000071.1:11544-15646 GCA_002423075.1 Microbacteriaceae bacterium UBA6152 | reverse complement strand
CGCCATGCTCGGGGGTGACTGCGATAGGCGCGCCGCTGGCGCTCACTTCGCGCGTGTCGGGGCCGCTAGAGGGGCGCAGTGCTGCCACGCTCACGCGGGCCGCTGTCGTCGTTGTCATTGTGTTTCGTCTCCCATTCGTTCGGGGCTGCCCGGCACCGGATGGCGCGCGGGGTATTTGGTGCTGTCGTGCTGTCGTGCTGTCTTCGATCCTGCCGAGCTCGACACGGGCGCGGGGGTGTGAATCCTGCCCGCGCCCGCATAGAATTTTTGTTAGTGTCCCTCCGGGGCGCGCTCGGCGAATCCTGCCACCATCGCTGCCGCGATGCTGTCGCGCTCGGCGGGGGTCAGCGCCCGGAAAATGTCGGCACCGTAAGGCCCGAGCGTTCGCCACGCGTCGCGCGCCGCTGAGCGCCCGGCACCGTGCGCGAACGACACCAGCTGCGCCACGCGCTCGGCATGCGTCAGCGGGGGGAACACTGCCAGCGCCACGGGCTCGACAGCCGCGAACAATTCGCGGAATTGTGCGGGGGTGTACGCGTCGACGTAGCCGCCGCCGTTGATGTAGGCGCCGCGCCAGCTCGGGGCCGTGCCTGAATCCTGGCCGTCATCGATCCATGCCGACAGCCACGCAGAATTCGCATCGAACCGGCGCCCGCGAATGGTCAGCGATTCGGGGCCGCTGATCGAGCTACGGCGCCGCGTGCCGTCATCGCTCAGCGGGGTAATAGCTGCCACGTGCTGCGATGCGTTACCAGTGTTCACGGCATCGCGCGCATCGCTGAGCATCCACAGCACCCCCCAGAGCTCGACAACCGGGCGCCCGGCGATGAATGCCAGCGCGTCAGCGCTCAGCGGTTCGCCGCTGGCAGTGGTAGTGCGGGGGGTGAATGCGGGGGCCGTGCTGGTGCTGGTGTGAATAGTCATTTTCTGGTGATCCTCCCGTTTGGGGCTAGTGCTGCCGGTTGGCAACGATTGGAGACTATCACATCACTAGCGCATTCATATAGCTATATCTCTAGTGATAGTGGATAGGTGGCGATTTTGGGGGGTGTGCGGGGTGTTCGAAGGGTTTCGAGTGTCGAGACGTTTACAGTGTGAGACCGGTTCCACATACATACATCACACACACATACATTATATATATACATACATATATATAGAGATAATGCATATGTAGACCTACCCTCAGCGCTGCGCTGTAGGCAAATTCACAGCATCGCGCCCGGCGTTTAGTGGTATGGGATTCTGCAGCACTGTCGAGCTGTAGGACTGTCGAGCTCAGCGCAGTGAATCGACCTATCGAGCTGTCGAGCTCAGTAGAGACAGAATCGCCGGCGATAGTGCGCAGCGCTCGGCAGTGCTCAGCGCTCAGAATGGTGCTCGAGATCCCGCGCACGAATTTGTGATGACTGGAGCGCTCGAGCGCTGGTGCTGGTGCTGGTGCTGGTGCTCGGCTCCAGACAGCAAACGGCCCCGGCGCCCAGGATCGAGCAAGCCGGGGCCGCTGGTGCGAATCAGTACGCGCGCTGATAGGTGGGCATGCCTTGAGCCATGCCGACAAATTCGACACGCTCAGCACCGAGCATGGCGCGCGCTACAGCCGCACCGAGCGCTGGAGGGGTGTCGCTCGGTACGATGACACGCGCAAACGGGGTAAGCAATGACCGCGCGATGACCGCGCGCACGTCATCGACCGATACCGCGATGATGCCGAGCGATACCGCGCGCTCAGCGCTCATGCGCTGCAGTGTGCGGGCTCTCATGCGCTGACCGTTTCGCGCTGGCGTTGGTCATTGAATACGACAGCGAAATAACGCCCGGTGTCGATTGTATTGAGCGCTGTCACGCGATAGACAATGATGCGCACACCGGGGCGCGCCTCCACATCGGAAACGATGACCCCCCGTCGCTGAGCGTGAGCGAGATAGCTGGCGATGATCCGGGCGCGCCCCCGTTCGGTTGTGTACTGGTGACGCGCGCCAGACTGGAACGTGCCAAGCCGATAGAGCGTAGGGGATTGCGCGTCACTGAACGGGGCGCGGTAGCGCTCGGCTGTCCACATTTGCGCAATCATGACGCGGCCCCATTGTGCGCGCCATCGAATACGCATTCAGTGGCACCGGGGGTGCAGTGGCAGAACGTTTCGCACCCCGTGCAATCGTACAAATACCCCGGGTGATGGGGGTACTCGTTGTGTTCGACGACACTCCAGCACCATTTGAATGCCCCCAGCGCATACGTGCCATCGGGGCTAGGTTCGATCCTCTCCGGCTCATCGGAATACTCGGGATACGTGAGCACCAGCGCATCGCTGTCGAACGACACGCGCGGGGCGAATTCGTCGCGCGTAAAGTCACGCGCGATGCGCTCCACTGTTTCGCGCGTGAAGAATGGACACGCAAACCCATTCCAGCGGGTCTCTGCGATCGATTGCGCGGGGTAGGCGCGACTGTCATCGACCGTTACCCAGATGGGGGTACTCATGATTCGACCCGCTCAGCGCTCAGCTCGCGCGCGATGCGCTCGACATTGAGAGGGTCGCTAGCGCGCATGCGCTCGGCACGCGCGGCCCTGCGCTCGATGGATACAGCGCGCGCGCTAGCGCTGCGCGTTGAGTCGCGCGACACTACGCGCGCTAGGTAAGTTGACTTGCTCATGATTCACTCCGTTCGTACGCGCGACTTTCGCGCTATGAGTTCAGCCTAGCGCATATGGTGCCGTATGCCTAACCCATACACTGAACAGTCGCGCGCGCGTGTCGCGCCCGGCACCATATGGCTATCAGCTAGAGCGCTCGACACGCTGGAGTCGAATCGCTGCAGAACGCCGGAAAGAATCGAAAAAATCCTCACCACATGCCGGCCGGCGCCCCTTTAGCCCCCACACCAAAATTCCAGCCCAAAAAAATCCCACCAACTCAAAAATCCCCTGTACCCTCAATCCATGTAACGGCACTGGCCTCTGGGCCTTCCCCCGATCTCGGCCTCCCCCACGCTGGCCGCAGATCCAGCCCCGCACTGGGATCGAGCAGTTCCGGTGCGGGGCTTTCGCATTGAAGGAGACCGGATGGGCGATTGAGTCGAAGCGCTGCGCGCTGTAGGGTGAAACCAATGAGTCCAGCGGTAGTCACGCCGCAGCTCTCACCGGGGGGTGCGAGCCCCCGCCAGGTATGTCATGGGCCTGGTGGGGGTGGCTCGCGCGTATGCCGAAGCGAGACGCTCAATATGCCGTGGGCGGCATTAGACATGGCGTTGCCCGGGTGCCACGATTGACTGCAGCGCCGAAGTGCGGCGCAGTCTAGGAGGAACCATGACGATTGCAGACACCCCCGACTCGCGGATTCTGGGCGGCCAGCGCGGCCCCGGTGAAGCCAGCCAGTACGGTATCGGCGTTGCCCCGACCCCGCCGCCGAGCACGCCGGGCCTGAGCATTGCGCACCCCGCACCGACGCTCACTGCGACGCCGACCTACAGTCGGATCGCCGGCTCGAGCGAGACCGGGTTCGACGAGGCGAAGCCGAAGCGCGGGCGGCCGAAGGCGGAAGCTGGCGCGAAGAGCAAGCCCGCGCGCAGCGAAGTGCTGGCGGCCCTGCGTGCCTTCGACCCGGAAGCGCCCGCGCAGAAGAGCGCTGCCGAGAAGGAGCGCGAGCGCCTGGTGGCGCAGGCGACGACGGCCACGCGTTCTCTGGTGAAAACCCTTGAAGGCCTCGGCATCGCTGATTCCAGCGACACCGCCAGTGCCGCCGCCGCACTGGGCGGCTTGGGCAACGCGCTGAAGAAGATGGTGAGTGCGCTCGAGGCGATCCCCGACTCGAAGCTGAACCTAGACGCCACCGAAGACGCCGCCCCGAAGCCGCGCAAGCCGCGCGGTCGCCCGCGCAAAGAGCAGAAGGAGAGCGTGTTGGCAGACAACCCCGCTTTTGAGGCGACCGAGGGTAGCGTGACGCGCGGTGAGCCGGTGAAGAAGAGCGCCTCCGACGCAACATCGAAGCAAGAGCAGGCCGCCCCGGCCAACGCCCAGACGGTGACCGAGCCTGCCGTGCGCGCGCCCAGTGGCCCGGTGCGCACCAGTGCGCCGGCCAGCACTACCGCCAGCACTACCG
>DIUS01000071.1:8976-11522 GCA_002423075.1 Microbacteriaceae bacterium UBA6152 | reverse complement strand
CACAACCCGAAGCTCGCCCCCGTGGCACTATCGCACGAACCGCACGACCCACCATCACCGAGACCCCGTGACGGAGAAGCAATGAAGCGACGGAGGCAGAGCTATGTACCGCAGCACCGCAGGATCACAAGACTGGACGACTGGCATTGGACGTGGGTGCTGATTGTGGCGCCGTTGAGCGTGCTGGCAGTGTTCACGATTGTGGTGGCGGTGCATCCGTGAGTGCGAAGCCCGAGACGCCCGCGCCGAAGCTGTCGAAAGACATTCGACTGATTTCACCTATGCATGCCCGCATCTACCCGAACCCGTTGACCGGGCATTTCCAGTCACCAGTGGGCAGCGTGTTCCACCACCAGCGGCGAGGGCTCAAGCGCGGTGAAGCCGACGCCATTACAGCGCAGGCCCTGATGAAGATGGGCTGGCGGTTGTATTCCGGCCCCGCCGTCACCGACGACAGGGGCTGGATCGTGCCCGGCAGTGACCCCAATTTGAGAAACGGAGGTGCTGGCAATGTCAGCACAAGATAGCCTGAAAACCAGCCGCCCAATCCAGAAAGGCGATCACGTCTTCATCGGCAACGGCGCCGTGCATTGGGTGGTGGAGGACGCGCACTACCGCACCGCATTCCCCGTAGCGGATCTTGTTTCGCCGATGAGTGGAGTGCGTCGCCTAGTCCAGATCTCCAAGCTTCGACTGCACAGCACGGCCGCCGAAGTGCTCGAGCGCAGCAAGGTCGGAGCAACGCAGCGCGCTGCCGCTGAGCGTGCCGCCGAAAACATGCTGCGTGGAGAAATGGTGGCGGAAGGTGTCGTGACACAAGAACGCGGGGCGTTGGTGCTGAAGGTTGGCGAGCGGAACTTCATGGTGGAGGTTCGGGCTTTTTTAGTTGACCCGGAAACACCGATTTCAGAGACAGGAGAGCATTGATGTTGACGTGCGAGGAAATCGACAAGATGCACCCTGACGACAATGAAGCGACTGAGTCTGATAGGCCCGACCTGACGAATCGCTACTGGCGGCACCTGATGTTCGCCAAGTTCGTGCTGGGCGAGTCGCTGAAAGACGCTTACTTCATTGCCTACAACTTTCGCGAGACACCGCTCCCGGTTGCGGCAATGCACCATCTTGCCGATCACTGGCAAGACGATGAGTACGACGGGCCTAGCGCGTTGGAGTTCGCCGGGCTTGACGGCACTTCGCCCGTTTCTTCGACAGGGAGCGACCAGTAAGCGGCGACGCATTCCCGACCACGCCCGTCAGCATGAGGGTCTGCGGCTCGGGGTGTTGCGAGGGGTGCGGCGAGTGCTACGGCACGGGCATCGGTTGTCACGCCGACCCCTGCGCCTGCGACCGCACTTCTCCCGATTCAGAGGTTGAGCCGTGAGTCACGTTGACGAAATGTTCGACACACCCGAAGTCCAGGTGGCTCTTGCTATCGTCGCGGCGATTGCACTAGCCCTGGCGATAGTGACACCTATTCTGTGGGCGCTTCTGGTGAGTCTCGCAAAGCGTCGAGACGCGAAGCGTGAAAAGCTTGCTCTCGAGGTTCAGGCGGAGCTCTTGCCCACTGAGTAGACTGCGCTACATGGCTGAAGACGTGCAGATATATCACCCCATCGGTGAGGGCGGCTCTCTGAGCGGCTTCGACGAGCGCCTGCTGCGCATGGCGGCCGAGCGGAAAACCGCTGAGCAGATGTACGAAGAGCTCGGCAGCCCTGTTTCGCTTTCGCCGGCACGGTGCGCCGCGCGTGTGCGCGAGATCATCAAGAGCCAAGATCTGCTCAGCGTGAATGAGCAGAAGGCACTTCTCCTGCTGGACTTCATTCGGCTGCGCGACATTCTTTTCGATCGCGTCGAAGGCACCGAGAGCCGCATGACGAAGTCAGGCGATATCGTCGAAGTGGACTCGGCGCCCGCGTGGGCGAACGCACTCGTGCGCCTGCTCAAAGAGTGGCGCGGCACGATCGATTCGATGAAAGCCGACATCGACAGCGAAGAGCTTCTCATCCGGCGCGCGCACGCCGAGATCATGGTGCAAGCGATGCGACTGAGCTTCGAGCGGCTCATGCTCGAGCTGGAGAAGGCGGGCTTCGAGATCCCGCGTGACCTCGCCGAGCAGATCATCGAAGAGTCGATCCCGATTGGATTCCAGTCGCTCGAGAAGCGGATCTCGGCGTGAGCAACTCGCTGGTCTACCTCTCGGGGCTGGAGAGTCCGGTCATCAACGAGTGGCGCAACAAGTCGCGCAACCTGCTGTACCGGCGCGATCCCGAGGCGTGGTTGTGGGACGTGCTGGGCTACCGGTGGCACGCCAAGCAGCGTGAGATCGCGGCCGACTTCATGGAGAACCGGCGTCTGGCGGTGAAGTCCTCCAACGGTGCGGGCAAGTCGCGCCAGATGGGCGAGTTGATCTCGTGGGGTGTGGCCGTACACAACCCCGGCGAGCTTCTCGTCATCACCTCGGCGCCCACCTCGCGGCAGATCGAAGAAACCACCTTCGCCTACCTTTCGGCCAACTACGGCCGGGCTAAAGCTCGAGGCTTCGC
>DIUS01000071.1:0-8857 GCA_002423075.1 Microbacteriaceae bacterium UBA6152 | reverse complement strand
ACCACGGGTGCTGCCGACAACAAGATCGTCACCATCGGGAACCCCGACCGGGTGGGCACCTACTTCCAGCGGATCTTCACCGACCCCGACATTTCTCGCGACTGGAAGACGCACACGATCTCCGCTCACGACTTGCCCACTTTCACTGACGAGATCGTCTACGACGACGAAGACATGCAGCGCCAGATGCTTGAGTCGGGCATGATCGATCGCGAGTGGGTCGAGCAGAAGAAGCGCGCGTGGGGCGAAGACTCAGCCCGCTACCTCTCGAAAGTGCTCGGAGAATTCCCCGACTCAGACGACCATTGCTTCTTCCCGCAGAGCGCCATCAACAAGGCCGCCGACACCGAGATCCTTGAAGACTGGGATGAAGAGCTCGTGCTCGGCTTCGACGTCGCCCGCTTCGGCGAAGACGACAGCATGGTCTATCGCAACCGTGGCGGGCGGATCCGACGCGAAGACTCGTGGAGCAAAGCCAGCACGCTCGAGTCGGTGAACCGGATCCACTCCCTCGCGCTCGAGACGGAAGCGCCCATCGTCGTCATGGATGCGGTTGGCCTGGGTGCGGGTGTGTACGACCAGCTCGCCGCGCGTGCCGACCGCTATTACACCGTGATCGGTGCTCGAGGATCCGAGCGAAGCCCCGACCCGACACGCTGGGCCAATGCACGCGCCTACTGGTACGACAAGTTCCGCGAAGGCATGCAGACAGGCCTCGTTGATCTCGACTTCAGCGATGATCGACAGCTTTACGACGAACTCCTGATGGTGCAGTTCGACTTCAACAACCGTGGCGCCATCCAGATCGAGTCGAAGAAAGACATGGCGCGCCGAGGGGTGAAAAGCCCCGACGCGCTTGATGCTGCGGTCTACTCGTTCATCAAGGCCCGTGAGATCGTCGACAACCCACTGAACACGATGAAGCCTGGCGAGACGGTTGTACGCGACCCGTGGGAAGATGTCGAGAGCATGGCTGGAATGCCTATTTAGCTCTTGATTTTCGCCGAAAGCGCCGAATTGGGCCTGAAAAGTCTTCCATCCCCTAGAATCGCGGCATGACTTCTGCCCCGAGCGCCCCGAAGCCCCGACTTGTCGATCGCGTGCTGGGGCCAAGCCCTCGCGAGCTTGCTCTGGATAAGCAGGTTGCCCAGATCGAGGCTGCGTTCAGTCAGATCGCTCTAAAGCACGAGAACTTGCAAATTGACGGTACGGGGTCGGTGCATGAGGGGCTTATGAACATAGACCTTATGCTCGATGCTCAAGGATGGTCGAATATATTCGAGTACGACGATGACCGAGGCCTCACGCTTCGCCAGGTCAAAGAAGCCTCACGCCAGATTCGCGAGCTTCTGGTCGGCAATCCGTTTATCGGGAACGGCGCTCGCATCCGTGCCGCGCACGTTCACGCGGGTGGGTTGGAATTCAGCTCGAAGATCCGCACCGGCAATCAGGACATTCGCCCACTGCCGGCCGCGATGCAGCTCGTCATCGAAGAGCCGTGGGCTCAGCGCTACCTGTTCGGCAACAAGGCCCGCAGTGAGCTCGAGCGCTGCGCGTTCTCAGACGGCATGGTCTTCCTGCTCGGCCGAGACTCCGATCGCCGCATCCAGCGCATCCAGATTCAAGAGATCAACGGCGCGATGCACAACCCGAATAACTCGGAAGAGATCTGGGCCTACCGGCGCACCTGGAGCCCCGACCCGCAGGCAACCGAGACGGACACGGGCTCGAGCGAGATCCGCACGCGCTGGTACTACACCGACATGGTGCCGATTCAAGATCGTCGTCGTCGTATTACCGTGCGCGGCGGTGGCACCGAGATCGCCGAGCCTGAATACACGATGATCGACATTGGGTTCAACCGCCAGGTCGGCTGGCCGCTCGGCGTGCCGGATGCGCTCTGCGTGGTGGCGTGGGCTCGGCTCTACAAGGAGTTCCTGGTCAACGGCTACGTCATGAGCCGCTCGCTTGCCAAGCTCGCCTACAAGATCACTGTCGCGAGTGCTGCGGGTGGCGACCGCGCGGCGCTTGCCGTTGCACAGCCCGGTCAGGCTGGTGCCACGCACATCGAGGGCAACGGCAATCAGCTCACCCCGCTGGCAACCGCTGGGCGCGGCTACGACTTCGCCAGCGGCACGCCTCTCATGGCGGCGATCGCCGCGGGCCTCGGCGTGTCGACGCTCGCGCTGAGCGCCAACCCGGCCGCCGCAACTGGATCGAATGCCGCCGCGCAAACGCTTGACCCGATCGCGAAAGCGACCGCCGCCGTGCGCCGCAAAGAGTGGGAAGACGAGTACGCGCGGATTTTCCGCTATATGGGCCTTACTCGCAAGCTGGTCACGACGTGGTTCGACCTGCCCAGCGACACGCTTCAGCGACTCATGCAGGCGTGGACGCTCGTGGATGGCCTCGAAGTCTTCGGCCCCGACGTCATGCAGCGTGAGGTCGCGCGCGTGATGAACATTGCCGCGCCAGGCCCAGTGCCGGAAGGGTGGGAGCCGAAGTCGAAGCGTGGTGCAGACTTCGGAACGAGCGGCGCGGCGGGCTCGACGGACGGTTCGGGCCAGGGCACAGACGACGGTTCAGGCGACTCGCAAGACGACCACGACGACGACGAATAACGACACGGCGTAGGCTCATACAATCGCTGTATGCCCTCACCGGCATGTACTATCGGCGTTATGAGCGAGCAGATTCGAGAGCGCCGTGGCGGTGGCCGTATCTCCGTGCCCGAAGGCAGTGGCGAGCGCATCCGAATTCGGATCATGGGCTGGGAGCCTGGGGCTGAATTCGCAGAGGGCTCGAGTGGCCTGTACCCGGTGGCCGCGATTCGGCGCGATTTCGCTGAAGCTTTCCCCATCGGCACGCGCATGCGAGCCAATCACGACGGGTTCTGCGAGGCCGGCGGCGACGTGCGCCGCATCATGGCGAAGACGGTGTCGCTTCCCGAATTCGAGGAAGACGGCGCCTACGCGTGGGCGCGGGTGAAAGAGGGCGAGCCCTCTGACTTCATCCGTCAGTTCGCCGACGTGATCGGCGTATCCGTTTCGGTCGCTGTCGAGCTCGCGCAGGAAGAGCGCGAAGACGAAGATGACGAGCCGATCTACAAGCGAAGCGAAGATGGCCGCCTGGTCGTCGAGCGTTTCCTGTCGATGGAGGACTCGCCGTACAACGCGATCGACTTCGTGGAAGCCCCCGGCGCTGACGGCCGCATCGTGGCGCTTGCCACCGAGTCGGCTCGTCAGATCGTCGAACACATGACCTTGCGCGAAGCCGCGACGTTCGCTCGCGACGTTGCTGGCGCACGAGAAACTTCCGAGGCGGCCCCGCCGAGGAATACCAAAAAGAAGGAGAATGAGATGGAAGAGGCTGAGGCCACTCGCATCGCCAACGAGGCCGCAACTGCGGCTGTCGCGGCGTATGTGGAAGCCAACCGCCCTGCCGATCCCGCTCCCGATCAGCCCACCCTCGGTGCGATGGCCGAGGCCATCGTCGCGGCGGGGCTGACGGATGCAGGTCGTGCAGCAGTCTACGAGCGTGTCGATCGCGGTGAGGCACTCGAAGCCGCCATTGCGACCGAGAGTGCTCGTGAGGCAGCCGTCGAGGCCGAGGTTCAGCGTCGCGTGGACGAGGCTCTGGCCTCGCAGCGCGAGTCGAGCGACTTCAGCTTCGGCTACACGTCGGACGACAAGACCGGCGCCCCCCTCGGAACCGAAGACGGCCGCGTTTCGCGTGAGTCGATCGACGCCGAGTTCGACGCTCTGACGCAGGAGGCCTAATCATGGCGCAGAACATCATCCACGACTCGAGCTGGGCATCCATCTGGGTCAAGGAGTACAACGCTGGCTCGGATTCGGGCGCGCTCCCCGCCGTGGGCGACATCGTTTCCGTGGGCGCGATCGTGGGCGTCGTTCTCGACACGCCGCGTCTCGGCGCTGACGGCAACTACTGGACGACCCTCGACACCGCCGCAACCGTTCGCGTGACCGGAATCTCGGGCACGGGTACGGCCGGCGCGACGGTCTACCTGACTGGCGCCAACGCGGTCACCCTGACCGCATCCACCAACAAGCCCATCGGCTACTTGCACCAGGCGAAGGCCGCCACGGGAGACGACCTGTTCGTCCAGCTCGTGCCCGGCTCCGCGCTGCCGGTGCAGGCCTAATCAAAGGAGAGTCAGACAATGGCAACTCAGAAGCAGCTTGAGGCTCTCCGTCTCTGGCGTGTCGCGGAAGGCAAGGCGGCCACCAAAGATGGCCCCAAGCCGACTCGCCGCCAGGTCGAGCAGGCCCAGATCCGATTCGCTGAGTCGATTGCGTATGGCGACCTGCCCACGCAGCTTCTCCCCAGCCTGCGCCGCACCCTGGTTCAGCGCTTCGAGGAAACCCCTCGTGCGTGGAGCCGGTTCGCGCGTCGCATGACGGTGGAGGGCATCGACGTCGACGAGAAGGTGGAGGTTTACGCCTTCAACCAGGACAACCTCGACGACCAGCAGAAGATGGGCGACGGGTTCGTTCCCGGTGGCCTGCCTTCGATCGGCCGCCAGGCTCCGTACCCGCAGATTGGCCTCGAGGGCACGGAGAAGACGATCCGCGCCGGCAAGGTCGGTGAGGCATTCGGAATCGAGTGGGAGGCGATCGTCAACACGCGCGGTCGTCGCGTCAACCTCGTTCGTGACGCGCTGGAGGCTTTCGGTCGCCACGCCGCGAATACGGAAGACATTCGACTCGCGCAGAAGCTCGTGAAGTCTTCGGGCTTCGCGACGGCATCGGGAGAGGGACTCAACGGCGCTACGGCGCTGTCGGGCAACCCCGACCTCTACGACCCCGAAGACATCGCCACGGTGATCGGAACCCTGCTGAACACGCAGGTCGAAGGTCAGCTCGTGCCGTACTCGCGGTTCGCGATCCTCACCTCCACCGCCAACGCGCCCTACATTCGCCGTGCAGTCAACGCGCGAAACATGGTGCGCAACCCCGGCGCCACGTCGGGGCTCTCGTGGAGCGAGCAGATCGACTTCGGCGCTGAGATCGAGGTCATTGGCTGGAAGTGGCTCAGCTCGATCTGGTCGGGAATCGGCAAGGGTGCGATCATCGTTCCCATCCCCGACGAGGACGAACTGCCGGTGCTGACCGTCAACCTGCTCGAAGGCTACGAGACTCCGTCCCTCTGGATCAAGGACTCGAACGCCCGCCAGGTCGGCGGCGGCGAGGTCAACCCCGAGGTGGACGGCGACTTCGACAGCGACGCAGTGATGACGAAGGTTCGCCACGTCGTCGGTGCCTCGTCGCTGTGGAACGCAGCCATCGGCTACACCACCGGAGCCAACGCCTAGACCCTGCGTAACTCCCAAGAAGACCCTCATCGTAAAAGGTGGGGGTCTTCTGCTATTCTGAGCCTGCGTCGTCCTACTCCGTTCGGCACACAGATCCCCGGCTTTGATCCGCGTCTTAGCCGGGGATCGTCGTATCTGCGGTAACATTCGGGGCATGACGACGAACCAGGGCGTAGCGCCACCGGACTACAGCACCGATGTCGGCCGGGTGCGTTTGCTCACAAGCGATGTCGATGCGAGTGACATCGCTGACGGCGTGGGCACCTACGTCTGGTCGAGCGACGATGAAATCACGGCGCTCATCGACCTCAAGGGTTCGGTCGAGCAGGCCGCGCTCCACATTCTGCGGCTGGTGGCGATGACTCCAGCGCTGCAGTACAAGAAGTGGTCGTCGGCCGACCTCGCTGTCGACGGCCCCGCCATCACGCGCGCGCTGCGCGAGCTCATCAACGACATCGAGAAGACGCTGAACCGGGATGCCGCCGAGCTGGCTTCGGAGTACGTCAACGTCGTCGACACCGGCCCCGCCGTGAGCCAGCCTGCCTTCTTCCCTGACGACCCGCTGCGCATCAACGGGGTGGAAACCGACCCGAGCTTGCCGCTGAGGATTCTCTAGTGGGCGTGTGGGCGCTCGGCCCCGCCGCGAACCGTGTCGACATTCCTGGCATCGCGGCGGCGATGCGGCCGGCGCTTGAGCAGTGGATGACCGCGCACGTTCGGATCTACGACCCCAAGCGCGCCACCGCCGCTGACTATGACCCCACCGCCGACACGGGCGGCACGGCGACCCGTGTGCTCGTGTTCGACTCGGGCGCGAACGGCGCGATCGTGCAGGCGATCCGCAGCCCCACCCGCATCGACGTCGGCGGGCAGGCGAACGGCATTCTCGGCGTGCGCTTTCAGATCAAGCGAGAAGTCGCGGCCGAGGCGGGCCAAAAGCTTCGGGGCGGGCTCATCATCGAAGTTGTCGACGGCGGCAACGACGCTGAGCTCGAGGCTCTGACTTTCTCCCTCACCGACATTGTCGATGGCTCGCTTGCATGGGATCGCATCTACGACGCAGTGGTGCTCACGGGCGGTCGATGATGGCGGGCGACACTCGCGTGAAGTGGGCGGCCGGGCGCGACCTGCGTGCCCTCGGCCCGAGGTTGGAGAAGCGCCGAGAAGAGGTGCGCGCGGGCTTGAACGAGGCGCTCGAGCGTACCGTTGAAATCGGCGCCGTGGCGACTCAAGACAAGCTCGAGGCGGCCGTCACTCGAACGGGTCGCAGGCGCGAAGAAGAAGAGGGTGGCTTCCCTGGCCGCCACGATACCGGCAACATGGTGGGCAGCGTTTCATACGATGTCGAAGACCAGACTCAGCGCCGAGTGTGGGGTCGATTCGGCTGGTGGGGCGCGAATTACGAGGCCTACTTCCGCGATCAGGATCTCGGCGAGGGAAAGATCCCCGCCGCCCGTGCCCTTCCAGAAGCTTTCGTTCAGGCCCGCGAATACTTCCGCGAGCAAGTGCGCCGCGTCATGCGTGGCAGGGCTCCCGAGTAGGATGCCGACGTGAGCGTTGATCTGGTGGCTGAGCAGGCTGCGGTTGTGACGCGCCTGTCTACGCTGTGCGGTGGGCGCGTGTGGGATGCGATCGAAGAAGAAGTGCAGCTCGAGTTCGACGCCGAAGGGCTCGTGAAGCCCTACATCATCGTCAGCTTCGGCACGCTCTACCCGAAAGCGGGCGATCGCTCGATCGAGGGGCCGACTCAGCAGCCCTACGTCTTGCCGATCACCATTGAATGCTGGGGCTCCACGGCGAGCCAGGTGAGATCTACGGCGGGCGCTGTGCGCACTCTTCTGCTCGGCTGGGCGCCCTCGGAGAACAACGCGAGCGAGATCGAATTGCGGGGCGGTTCGTGGTTCCCGAACCGTCGAGACACTGACGCGCGCCCCACTCGCTACCTTCAGACGGTGACCTCCGAGACGGTTGTGAACATGAGCTATCTGGAAGCGCCTCCTGGTGGCGGCTATGGATCAGGAGGGTACGGCGAATGAAGCCAGATTGACCCAGACTTCCCAATACAGGGTGAGACGCCGTGGGGCGACAAGCTCAACGATGCTCTTGAGGAAATGGTGGGCCAGGGCAACGCCAACGACTTGAAAATCAGCGATAGGTCGTTGCTCGTTCGCTCTACCGCAGACATCGCCGACCTCCTTGTCGGTGACGAATACGTGCTGCCCGCCTCGGCACTCGTAGAGCTGAGCGGGCCGATCGACTTGGGCGCTCGTGCGCTGAGGCCATCTGAAGGCACCGTCATCGTCGGCAACGCTCACGGCATGATTACTTCCACTGCCGATGGAGTGGTGCGGGCCAGCGGGCTCGAGTCCCCGGTCATCATGCGCGAGTTCAACATCGTCGCCACCGCCGGCCGCTGTCTTGATCTGTCGGGGCCAATCACTCAGCAGTTGAACCTCTTCTTCATCGGACTCATCGGAGCCGCCCCCGGAACATCGGTCGGAACCATCACCGGCTTTGACGTGCAGGCTCTCAAAGACTGCTACATCAACGCCCCTGCCGGGATCAGGCTTGACGGTACGACGAACAAGATCTTCTTCAGCCAGTGCCCGTTCTACGGCATCACTGGCTCGGCGATCACGCTGGCTTCGACTCTCGATGCAGAAGTCGCCGACATCGTCACCTCGTTTTTCAAGTTCGACTCACCAGGCGTGGCGATCGAAGCCGAAGCGGGCTACCAGGTGGCCGAAGGAATCCTGCGCGGGTCGTTGCGCAAAGGCACCGCGATCCCCCTCGTTGGGCTTTCGGCGGCCGACGTCAACTGGTCGATGCACGACAACTCGGGTATTCGCGACAGCCGGGTGGCGGCGCAGGCGTATCTAACGACATCGGCCACCATGACCATCGCCGAGCAGGGGGTTTACTACCCCGTTGCGGGCGAATTCACCCTTTCGGAAGTCGCAGAGCGATTCCGGCTCACCGAGAACAACGAGCTTGAGTACATCGGCCTTCGTCCTGAGCTCATCGAGTTCGGTTCAAGCTTCGCCGTAGACCCTGCCAACAACAACCTGCTCGGCTTCCGGGCATCCAAGAATGGGGTCGGACTGGTGGAGACGACGACGATGGTTCAGCAGGGAGCTGGGCCTGGCGCGTCGCCTCGATCTGGCGCGGTCATCGGCTTGATCGAAGTCGTCACGGGCGACACTATTGGCCTGGAAGTTGCCAATATGGAGAGCACTGCATCAATCGACTGGGTGACCGCGACTTACGCGGTTAAGGACTAAGCGACGCGCCGTAGCAAGCATTCCGCATCCGGCATGTAGCATATTTCCGTTGACATTGAGTGCTGAATGGACGGTTGAGGCAAATGGCGCAAATTGATCCTAACCTTCCCACTCGCGGAGAGAGCCCCTGGGATACAAGGCTCAATGCCGCGCTCCAAACCATTGTCGCTCAGGGCAACGCCACCGACGAAGTTGTGAATGAGGGTCGCCTCTCTGTTGAGGAACTCAATTCCACTTATGC
>DIUS01000057.1:2703-12081 GCA_002423075.1 Microbacteriaceae bacterium UBA6152 | reverse complement strand
GCCTGGGCGCCTTTCACCGCTCTCGTCGACCAGTTCAGGCCCGATCGCAACGGCGAGCTCATGCTCTCGCAGATACCTCCTGCGGCGGAGGTCTACCTCGTCTGGGTCTGCTCGGTCGGCCACGAGTTCGTGGCGACACCGGCTGAGCAGCGCGGGCGGCCCGGCCGTTCGCGCTCGAGCCGGTCGTGGTGCCCAGTCTGCTCGACGCCCTCGCTACTGCCGAGCGCACCCAAGTGGCCGCGGGCGGCGGCGAGCATCCCGCCCCAGGTTCCCGCTCGTCTCCACAATTCAGGAGACGCGCCGCCTGTAGACCGCCGACGGATGCCCGCACGGCGTGTCGCGCCCCGACCAGTATCGGCGAGTCCTGAATTGTGGAGATCAGCGGCGCAGGTGCGACCGGGCGAGGCGTTTCGCAGCGAGCGGGCCCCGCGAGCGACCTCGGCGGCCGAGGGACGGTTGCGCGCGCTCATCGCCGCGCGGCTCGACGTCGACCTGAGCTGCACGGCCGTGCGGGTGCGCACGCCGTTCTTCGGGCACCTCGAGGTGTGGCCTGACCTGATCATTCCCGAGTTGGCGATTGCCGTCGAGCTCGACACCGTCGGGCGCAACGCCAATGAGCATGTGGGGCGCCGCGAGCGCGCCGACCGTCGCAAAGACCAGCTGCTGCGCGAGGCGGGCTGGCACGTGATTCGGCTACGCTGCAGACCGTTGCGAGCCCTCGGGCCCGACGATCTGGTCGTCGCGGGCGTGTCGGCGACAGCGGTCGAAGCGCTCATCGAGCGCATGGGCGAGACGCGCGGCGCTCTGCTCGTGCAGGCCTACCGGCGCGAGACCCTCACGAGCTAGAGGAACAGTGCCCAGAGCAGGGCAACGAAGACGGCGGTGAAGATCGCCGGCCCCACGAAGCGAACAACGTCGACACCGCGGGCGCTCGCGATCACGCGGGCTCCGATCGCCGAGACCGTCGGCAGGGCGCGCAGCTCTGCGATGACGGCGAGGCCTTCCTGTGCCGCGGCGAACTGCGCGCCCGCGCCGAGCACGCCCGAGGCGAGCAGGATGCCCGCCGCCGCGAGCCGCACGGGCAGGGGAGTGTCGGCGAGACCCTCGGTGAGCATCCAGACCGTCACCGCCAGCAGGAAGGTGGGGGCGAGTTGCGACACAATGATGTGCCAGCGTGCGGTCGTCCAATGGGCGAGCAGGTCGTTCTCGGTCATGCTGGCCACTGTACGTCGCACCGCTGAATCTGCTGAGGAGCCTTCCGTGTCGTCCGCCATCTGGGCACTCGTCGCCGCGTGCGTGCTCTGGGGCACCACTGGAACGGCCGCGTCGTTCTTCTCTGACGACGTGAGCCCGCTCGCGATCGGCGCGAGCACGATGGTGGTCGGCGGTGCGCTGCTGTTCGCGACCAACCTCCGACGGTCATTCAGCGTCATCAGCGACCGCGCCGTGCGGCCCTGGTTACTGGCCGCCGCGGCGGGCATGGTCGCGTACCCCCTCGCGTTCTACGCGGCCATGGACCTCGCGGGCGTCGCCATCGGCAACGTCGTCTCGCTCGGCTCCGGTCCGATCTTCGCGGCCCTTCTGGAATGGCGCCTGCACCGGCATCGATTAACCGGGCGCTGGATGCTGAGCGCGAGCATCGCCATCGCCGGCGTCGCCTTGCTCGTGGTCGGGGGGCACGGCTCGGGGTCGCCGGTCGACCCCGCGACGATCCCGGCCGGCGTGGCGCTCGGGCTCGTGGCCGGAGTGGGCTACGCGCTCTTCACGCTCGCCTCGGGCACCATCATCCGCCGTGGGCACACCGGGCGCGCCACGATGGGGGCCGCGTTCGGCCTGGCCGCCATTCCGCTCTCAGTCGTGCTGCTCATCGTCGGGGCCCCGCTGCTCGGCAGCCTGCAGAACGTGGGCCTCGCCGCCTACCTCGCGGTTGGACCGATGTTCGTGGCCTACGTGTTCTTCGGCTGGGGCATCAGGGCCCTGCGGTCAAGCACGGTGACCGTGATCACCCTGCTGGAGCCGCTCGTGGCGACGCTGCTCGCGATCGCCGTTGTCGGAGAGCGGCTCGAGCCGCTCGGTTGGGCCGGGCTCGCGCTGATCGTGCTCGGCGTCGCTGTGCTCTCCTCGGCTCGGCAACCGCGCCCCGCGCCGTAGCGCCTCTATCATCGGGGCATGGTCGACGACGAGCAGCCCGCGAACAGGGCCGACACCGCGCCGAGCGATGGCCCGCGACGGTCGACGTTCACGCCCCCGCCCGCCGACGTGCGCTACGACCCGACGACGACCGACGACGACGCCCTCGCGGCTGCGCTCGCGCAGCAGTTCACGCGACCTTCGCCGGTGGTCGAGCCGACGCCGGCGCCGAGCCCCGAGCCGCAGGCGACCATTCCGGCACCCCCGCAGCGCCAGTCGCTCTCCGACGAAGAGTTGCTGGCCGCCGTCGACCTCGATGACCCCGACCATGACACGAGCTCGCTGCTCGACCTCGTGGAGCGCGAGCTGGCCCTGCGGCAGCACGAGGCGGCCACGCTCGCCGAATGGGAGCAGCAGGTGCGTCAGACCGCGGGGCCCGAGGCGGAGCAGCTGGTCTCAGAGGTGCGGTCTCAGTTCACGGGCGTGATCCCCGTGGTCGCGCCGGGCCCGTCGACCGCAGCGCCCCACGACGCGGTGCCCGACGCCGAGGCGCCCTCGGCCGAACCCGTCGCACCCGCCGCCCAACCCGTCGTGCCGCCCACGGGACCTGAGCTCGACTTGGCTCTTGCTGACGCACCGCCGCCCTTCGGAGCGGCGATCACCGCGGTTCCGCCGCCTCCGGGTTCGGTTCCCGCCCCGCCCGAGCTCGTCGAGCCCACGGCCCCGGGGGGTTCTGCGACAGTGGCGAGTGCGCCGACCGCCTTCGAGGCCTTGCTCGCCGCCGCTGATGCCGCGACGGGGGAGACCGCGGCGACCGAGACCGCCGCGGACACCGAGCCCGGTATGCCGTGGCGCATGGAGGAGCAGCCTGAGCTCGACACCGAAGAGCCCGCCGCGACGCCGAACGACAGCGATCCGGCCGATGCGCCGGTGATCGCTACGCCCGCCGCGGCCCCGCGTATCGAGCGCATCGGTCTCGAACCGACGCCCGCCGAGCACCGCACCGGCAGGTCGATCCGCCTCTTCTGGCTCTGGTTCGCGGTCAACGCCTCGGTCGTGAGCGTCGCGCTCGGCGCGGTGCTGCTGGGTCTGGGCATGAGCCTGCGCCAGTCGATTCTCGCCGCACTTATCGGCGTCGCGGTGTCGTTCTTACCCCTCGGCCTCGGCACGCTCGCGAGCAAGTGGAGCGGCCAGCCGACGATGGTCGTCTCGCGCGCGACGTTCGGCACTGCCGGCAACGTGATTCCCGCCCTGCTCGCCGTGGTCACGCGACTGGTCTGGGCCGCGGCCCTGCTGTGGATGCTCGGCATCGGTGTCGCCGACGTGCTCGTCGGCGGTTCCGTCGTCGACGGCATCGCCACGCTCGATCTCGCCCTCGCCATCGCGGGGGTCGCGCTCGTCATCGCCGCCGTCATCGCCGGACTCGGCTTCCGCGCGATTGCGGTGCTCGGGGCTGTCGTCACGACTCTCGGCGTGATCCTCGTGGGCGGCCTCATCGCCCTGACCCTTCCCTACGTCGACCTCAACACGGCGCTCTCAGTGCCCGATGGCCCGTGGATGCTCATGGCGAGTGGCGCGGTGCTCGTGTTCAGTGTCGTTGGCCTCGCATGGGCCAACAGCAGCGGCGACCTGGCTCGCTATCAGGCAAAGGGCACAGCCGGCTCGGCCGCCGTGCTCTTCACGGCGTTCGGGGCGACGATTCCGGCGTTCGCACTCGTCAGCTGGGGTGCCCTGTTGGCTGCCTCGAACCCCTTCGTCGCCGAGGGGCTCGTCGACAACCCGGTCGACATCATCGCGCGCATGCTCCCGCTCTGGTACCCCGTGCCGCTCGTGCTCGCTGTCGCGCTCGGGCTTCTCGCGGCGGCCGTGCTCGCGCTCTACTCGGGCGGTTTCGCCCTGCTCGCGGTGGGCATCCGCACCCCCCGCACGGTTGCCGTGGTGATCGCGGTCGTCATCGCCGCGGGCGCGACGGTCGCACTGGCGCTCGTCGTGCCCGATGTCACGGCGCTGTTCCGCGATGTCGTGACGACGCTCGCGGTGCCCGTCGCCGCGTGGGCCGGCATCTTCGGTGCCGAGACCATGATTCGCACACGCCGGGTGCACTCTCCCTCGTTGCTCACGAGCGGCGGGGTCTACCCGCGGGTGCGCTGGGTCAACACGGTCACGCTCCTCGTCGTGACGGGCATCGGCTGGGGTCTGAGCACCGCTACGGTGACCGGACTGCAGTGGCAGGGTTACCTGTGGTCGCTGCTCGGTGTGCCTCTCGACGATGCGCTCGCCGCCGCCGACCTCGGTGTTGCGATCGCTCTACTGCTCGGCCTGCTCACGCCGATCGCCGCCGGAATTCCCGCTTTGCGTGCGCTGCAGACTGCCGAGCGCCAGGCAGCGCTGCTCGAGGGCAGCGAGACGGCGACCTCGAGTATCGCGGTCGAGACGCAGCCCGTGGCCTCGTCTCCCGAGGCGACGCCCGTCGAGGCCTCGACAGCTCCACCGGCGACGCCGTGACGACGGTCGCCGACGTCTCGGCCGCCGCCGAGACTCTGTGGCCTCTGAGCGGAGCGGAGGCCTGGGATGCCCCCGGGCTGCTCAGTGGTGACCCTGCTGGTGAGGTCACGCGCGTTCTGCTCGCGGTCGACGCTGTCGTCGAGACGGTCGACGAAGCCGTCGCGCTCAATGCCCAGATGTTGCTCGTGCACCACCCTCTGCTCATGCGCGGTGTCACGACGGTTTCCGAGTCGACTGCGAAGGGTGCGCTGTTGGCCAGGCTGATCCGCGGCGGGTGCGCCCTGTACAGCGCGCACACGAACGCCGACATCGTCGCCACGGGCACGAGCGCACGGCTTGCCAGTCTGCTGGGGCTGACGGATGCTCTGCCGATCGTCGAGACCGCGCCCGGCGTCGGCCTCGGGCGAGTGGGGGCGCTGCCCGAGCCGACCACGCTCGGAGTCCTGGCGCGGCGCCTTGCGAGCATCCTGCCCCCGACGGCGACGGGTATTCGCGTGGCGGGGCAGTTCGACCGACCGGTATCCCGAGTGGCCGTCTGCGGGGGCGCGGGAGACTCGCTACTCGGTGAGAGCGCGGTGCGCAGCGCCGATGCGTACGTGACTGCTGATCTGCGGCACCACCCCGCGAGCGAGGCCGTTGAAACGGCCCGTGTTGCCGGTGGACCCGCGCTCATCGACGTCTCGCACTGGGCGAGCGAATGGCTGTGGCTCGAGACGGCGGCCGACGAACTGCGTTCGGCACTGCCGGGCGTCGAGGTCGTGGTCAGCGAGCTGCGCACCGACCCCTGGGATTTCATGGTCGTACAGTAGGGCCTGACCGAACGACGACAATAACCCTGAGGTGACCCCCGCATGGCCGTGACCGCCAGCCCCGAGTCGCAGCGCCTGCTGCTCGATGTTCAAGCGCTCGACACGACGCTGCAGCAGCTCTCGCACCGAGAGCGGGCCCTGCCCGAGCGCGCTGTCGTCGATGACCTGACCGCCGAGGCCGAGGTGATGCGCGAGTTCGTCGTGCAGCGTCGGGGCGAACTCGAAGACGCCCGCATCGAGCTCGGGCGCGTCGAGAGCGATGTCGCGCTCGTCGAGGCCCGCATCAGCCGCGACGACAGTCGGCTACAAGAGAGCTCCTCGGTCAAAGACATTCAGGGACTCGAGCACGAGCTCGCGTCGCTGAGGGCCCGACTCGCCGACCTCGAAGAGATCGAGCTTTCGGTCATGGAGAAGGTCGAGACGCTCGAGAGTGAGCTCGAGTCGGCGAAGACCGCCCTCGACGACCAGCAGGCGAAGGTGGCCGCGGCGATCGCTGCGCGAGACGCCGCACTCGCGGTCATCGCCGACGAGCGCTCGGCGACGCAGCGGCAGCGCGACGCCGTGGTCGCCCAGGTGCCCGCCGACCTCATCGCCCTGTACGAGAGGCAGCGCGAGCGCTACGGCACAGGTGCCTCGCACTTGCGGGCACGCATTTCGAGCGCGAGCGGGGTCGAGCTGACGGGCAGTGACCTCGCCGCCGTGCGCGCCGCAGCGCCCGACGCTGTGCTTCTCTGCCCCGATTCGAACGCGATTCTCGTGCGCACCGACGAGAGCGGCCTGTGACGCGCGAACTGCTCGTCGAGGCAGACGGCGGCTCTCGCGGCAACCCGGGCCCGGCCGCCGGGGGAGCTGTCGTGATCGATCCCGCGACCGGTGAGGTCATCGCAGAAGTGGGGGTCTGGGTCGGCATCGCGACGAACAACGTTGCCGAGTACAGCGGCATGCTCGCCGGAGTGCGGCGCGCGCTCGAACTCGACCCCGATGCGTCGCTGACGATCCGCATGGATTCCAAGCTCGTCGTCGAGCAGATGATGGGCCGCTGGAAGATCAAGCATCCCGCCATGGCCGAGCTCGCCGCCGAAGCGCGGCAGGTGCTCACGGGCACTCCCGTGCGCTTCGAGTGGGTGCCACGCCTGCAGAACTCTCGCGCCGACACGTGTGCGAATCAGGCGATGGATGCTCGAGCCTCGTTCTCGCGCTGAGCAGCCTGCACGGGGCGAGACGGGCGGAGAGCATCCGTCACCCGCTACTCTGAGAGCGCAAGTGGGCCGGCCAGACGGTCGCGTCGGAGGCACGCCCCGCGAGGGGAACGACTCCGCCGAGGAACGTCCGGGCTCCGCAGAGCAGGGCGGTGGGTAACACCCACCCGCAGAAATGCGCGAGAAAGTGCAACAGAGAGCAGACCGCCTCCGGCGTCACGCCGGCGGTAAGGGTGAAACGGTGGTGTAAGAGACCACCAGGGGCCCGAGTGATCGGGCTCGCTGGGTAAACCTCGCCCGGAGCAAGGTCAGACAGACACCGTTGACGCGGCTCGCCGAGGTGTCGGGTAGACCGCTAGAGCGNNTGCGGGTCACCACTGCGACGGCCGGTAGTCCTTCAAGAAGACGCCGAAGAGGTCTTCTCCCGCCTCGCCGCGCACGATCGGGTCGTAGACCCGCGCCGCACCGTCGACGAGGTCGAGCGGGGCGTGGAAGCCCTCGTCGGCAAGCCGCAGCTTCGTGGGATGCGGTCGCTCGTCGGTGATCCACCCCGTGTCGACGCTCGTCATGAGAATGCCGTCGGTCTCGAACATCTCGCGCGCGCTCGTGCGCGTGAGCATGTTCATCGCGGCCTTCGCCATGTTCGTGTGGGGGTGGCCTGGCCCTTTGTAGCCGCGCCCGAACACCCCCTCCATGGCGCTGACATTGACGACGTACGTGCGAGCGAAGGGCGAGGCGGCGAGGGAGGGGCGCAACCGATCGACAAGGATGAACGGCGCCACCGAGTTCGCCAGCTGCACCTCGAGCATCTCGAGCGGCTCGACGGCGCCGACGGCCTGAGTCCAGCTGTTGACGTCGTGCAGGTCGGGCACGAGGCCGCCAGCGTCGATTGCGGTGCCGTCGCGGTGCTTCGCGAGGGATGCGCTCCCGGCCGTCATCGCCGCCTGCGTGAGCTGCTCGGCCTTGGCCGCAGCCGCCGAGAGAATCGGGTGGGCGGCGACCGACCCGGCGAGGGCCAGCGGGTGCGGATCCATCGTGTGGCCGAACGTCACGAGCTCAGGGAGCGGACCGTCCGGCAGGGGTGCGAGCTCGGCCTCGATGAGCGGCTGGTAGGCGCCGGGGGAGCGCCGCACGGTCTGCGCAGCGTTGTTGATGATGATGTCGAGCGGCCCGGCTGCGGCGACCGACTCAGCGAGCCCAATGACTTGCGCGGGGTCGCGCAGATCGATGCCGATGATGCGTAGCCGATCGATCCAGTCCGTCGAGTCGGGCAGGGCCGAGAACCGGCGCACGGCGTCGCGTGGAAACCGCGTCGTGATCGTCGTGTGCGCGCCGTCGCGCAGCAGACGCAGGGCGATGTACATGCCGATCTTGGCGCGGCCGCCGGTGAGAAGAGCGCGGCGTCCGGTCAGGTCAGTGCGGGCATCCCGCTTCGCATGATTGAGGCGCGCGCAGTCGGGGCACAGCTGGTGGTAGAAGGCGTCGACGAGCGTGTACTGCTGCTTGCAGATGTAGCACGCCTGCGAGCGCGCGAGCTCACCCGCGAACGGAGTGGTCGTCGAGGTGCTGATGTCGACGCCGCGGGTCTCATCGTCGATGCGGTCGGGCGAGCCGGTTGCTGTTGCCTCGATCACGGCCTTGTCGGCGGCGAGCACCTCAGCGCGCTTCGTCAGCCGGCGGTGCACCTTGACGGCGCGGAACATGTGGGCGGTCGCGTGGCGCACCGCGATGAAGTCGGGATGCTCGTGATCGAGTTCGTGCAGCGTACCCAGCACCCGCAGTGTGGTCTCGAGGTCATCGGGGTCGATGCTCGGGCCAGGGGCGTTGATGCGGTGATCGCGAGACTGGTCGGAAGGCACACGCCAGGATATCGGTCTGCCGGGCGCGCGCGGCTCTCGCGCTACGCGATCGCGGTGCCGAGCATGGCGCCGATCGCGAAGGTGACGGCGAGCGCGACTGCCCCGCCGAGCACGACGCGTACGGTCGGCTTGAGCCACGGGCTCTTGCCGAGGTAGGCCCCGAGCGCCCCCGTGATGCCGAGGGCGAGCAGGGTCGCGACGAAGGCGATCGGAATGCGCAGCTCGGCCGGGGGCAGCGTGATCGCCAGCATCGGCAACACGGCGCCCAACAAGAAGGAGAGGAACGACGCCCAGGCAGCTTGCCACGGTTTGAGCACCTCGTTCTCGTCGATGTGCAGCTCGGCTTCGAGGTGGGCGCCGAGGACGTCATGCGCGGTGAGCTCTTCGGCGACTCTCTGGGCGGTCTCGGCAGAGAGTCCCTTCGCCTGGTAGATGCCCGCGAGCTCGGCGAGCTCTTGCTCGGGCATCTCGGCCAGCTCGCGCTTCTCTTTCGCGATGAGCGCGGTCTGACTGTCACGGGCGCTCGCGACCGAGACGTACTCTCCGAGCGCCATCGAGATCGCGCCTCCGACGACGGCGGCGACTCCGGCGGTGATGATGGGTGCTAGCTCGGCCGTCGCGCCAGCGACACCCACGACGACCGCGGCCACCGACACAATGCCGTCGTTGGCGCCGAGCACGCCTGCGCGTAGCTTGTTCAGTCCGTCGTTGAAAGCTCCGCGATCGTGCGGCTCGCCGTCGTGCTGCTCGTTGGTTGCGGAGGGTTGCATCGCGCCAGTCGGGGCTTCGTCTGCCATGAGTGCAGTCAAGCAGGCGCGGCCAGCGGCGACAAGGCAGGGGAGCCTTGCCTCATCGGCTGAAGAGTCGCGCAGATGT
>DIUS01000057.1:0-2694 GCA_002423075.1 Microbacteriaceae bacterium UBA6152 | reverse complement strand
GGGAGCAAATCGGGCGATTCATTCCCGCATTGGAATGGAGCGACCCGTACTGTCGAATCAGACGCGCTGGCAGCCGCTCTCACGTCAGGCAGACTGCCGAAATGCACAACGACCTCGAAGGCCTCATGACCTCTCTTGCCTCCGCCGGAACCCTTGGTTCAATCCGTTCGACAGCGCCTCGTGATCCTGACGCCGTGCCGCTCACCGCGTCGTACTCCGCCCTCATGCGCACCGTGCGCGATGCCGGGCTTCTGCGCCGCCGCGAGGGTTTCTACTACGCGGTGTTCGCCGGGCTTGCGCTCGCTCTCGGCGGCATCATCACGGGCATGGTGCTGCTCGGCGACAGCTGGTTCCAGTTGCTCATGGCTGGCGCGCTCGGCATCGTGCTGACGCAGATCGCGTTCGTCACCCACGAGGCATCGCACCGCCAGATCTTCGCCTCAGGCAAGGTCAACGATTGGGTCGGCCGCCTTCTGGCAACCGCGGTCGTCGGCATCAGTTACCACTGGTGGATGCACAAGCACTCGCGTCACCACGCGAAGCCCAACCAGAAGGGCGCCGACCCCGACATCGAGCAAGACACCATCGCCTTCCTGCCCGAAGACGCGGCGAAGTCGAAGGGCGCCTTCGCGCTCATCACGCGCAACCAGGGCTGGTTGTTCTTCCCCCTGCTGACGCTCGAAGGCATCAACTTGCACGTCCGGTCGATCCTGTCGCTCTTCGACAAGGGCCGCGTCGAGCACCGCTACCTCGAGCTGACGCTCATCGCTCTGCGCCTGTCGCTCTACGTCGCCGTGCTCTTCATGTTCCTGCCGCTCGGCATGGCGTTCGCCTTCCTCGGCGTGCAGCTCGCAGTTTTCGGGGTCTACATGGGAGCATCCTTCGCCCCCAACCATAAAGGCATGCCGATTCTCGAGAACGACACCAACCTCGACTTCTTGCACCGCCAGATTCTCACGTCGCGCAACCTCAAGGGCGGCTGGTGGGCGACAGCGATGTTCGGCGGGCTCAACCACCAGGTCGAGCATCACCTCTTTCCGAACATGCCGCGCCCGGCGCTGAGCCGTGCGCGCGAGATCGTGCGCGAGTATTCGAGCGCCGCGGGCATCTCGTACACCGAGACGGGCGTGATGAGGTCATACGGCATCGTCATCGAGTACTTGAATCGTGTCGGACTTTCGGCCCGCGACCCGTTCGATTGCCCGATGGTCAATCAGTTCAGACGCCAGTAGGCGTCTGAACCAGAAAGCACAGCGACGCCGTCACCTAACCACGTGAAGCTAACGCCGCAGCGCCCATGATGCCGGCGTTGTTGCGCAGGTCGGCGGGCACGATCGGCGTCGACACGTCGATGAGGTGCATGAACTCGTCGTGCTGCTTCGACACCCCGCCGCCGATCACGAGCAGATCGGGCGAAAAGAGAAACTCTACGTGCCGGTAGTAGCGCGTGAGGCGTTCGGCCCACTGCTCGAATGACAGGCCTTCGCGCTCGCGCGCTGAGTTCGCAGCCCAGTGCTCCGCGTCGTCGCCGCCGAGTTCGAGGTGGCCCAGCTCGGTGTTCGGAATCAGCACGCCCTCGTAGATGAACGCACTGCCGATGCCCGTGCCGAGGGTCGTCATGATCACCAGACCACGGCGGTCGCGCGCGGCACCGTAGACCGCCTCGGCGAACCCGGCGGCGTCAGCGTCGTTGACGAAGTGGATGTCGCGACCGAGTGCTTCGGTGAACCGGGCATCAGCATCCAGACCGATCCATTCGTCGCTGACGTTCGCGGCCGACATCGTGCGCCCGTTGCGCACGATCGCCGGAAAGCACACGCCGGTGTGCGCGACGTCGGCGCCACCGTGCTCGGTGACGAGCTCGTCGACGAGCCGACGCACAGTCTCGATGATGTCGGCGGGCTCGCCGCCCTCGGGGGTGGCGTGCTTGATGCGCTCACTGACGAGCTCGCCAGCATCCAGGTCGACGATCGCCCCCTTGATGCCTGTGCCGCCGATGTCGATGCCGATGGCGCGGGTCATGCGGGTCTCCTGTCGTTGCGGCGGGCTCTCACGGCAGCGTGAGAATATCGGCGCCGCGCTCGGTCACCACGAGCGTGTGCTCGAACTGCGCGCTGAGCTGCTTGTCTTTCGTCGTGACGGTCCAGTCGTCAGACCAGAGATCCCAGTCGATGGTTCCGAGGGTGAGCATGGGCTCGATTGTGAAGACCATGCCGACCTCCATGACTGTCGAGTAGTCGGGCGCGGCGTCGTAGTGCGGCACGATAAGGCCAGAGTGGAAAGACGTGCCCACACCGTGCCCCGTGAAGTCGCGAACGACCCCGTAGCCGAAGCGCTTCGCGTAGGCCTCAATCGCGCGGCCGATGACGTTGATCTCGCGGCCGGGCGCGACGGCCTTGATGCCGCGGTTGAGCGCCTCTTGGGTGCGTTCGACGAGCAACCGCGCATCCTCGGTGGCTTGGCCGGCGATAAAGGTTTTGTTGAGGTCGCCGTGCACGCCGTTCTTGAAGGCCGTGATGTCGATATTGACGATGTCGCCCTCGGCGATGACCGTGTCGTCGGGTATGCCGTGGCAGATGACCTCGTTGAGGCTCGTGCAGCACGACTTCGGAAAACCCCGGTAGCCCAGCGTCGAGGGGTACGCCCCGTGGTCGAGCAGATACTCGTGGGCGATGCGGTCGAGCTCGTCGGTCG
>DIUS01000112.1:13410-23677 GCA_002423075.1 Microbacteriaceae bacterium UBA6152 | reverse complement strand
GGCGCACCGCAAGAAGTGCAACCGCGCCTGCAATGGATCCAGCAAACGCAGCATCGAGGAGACGGGCCGGAGGATCGCCCGGGTTCAGCAGCACATCTCCCAGTGCCCACGAGGCGATGATGCCTACAGCGACCGAGGCCGCCGCGCTCGCGCACCGAGAGCGCCACGGCCCGGCGTCGAGCAACAGCAGGCCGAGAGGGATCAGCAGTACGAGCGGTGCGGCGACGAGCTGCAGCAACGGATCGCTCGACGTCATGGTCGCCCCTTGTCTGAGAAGCACCGCGGGGCGCTACTCCCTTGCGAGAGTAGCGCCCCGGTTTCGCGTGAGCGGAAGGGTGTTCGTCGTGCCTACTTGGCCTCGAGCACGTAGCCCGCTTCGCCGTGCACGATCGGGTCGATGCCCGCGATCTCGTCTTCTTCGGTGACCCGAAAGCCGATGGTCTTTTCGATCGCGAAGCCGATAATGAAGGCCACCACGAACGAGTAGATCATGACCGCGAAGGCAGCGATCGCCTGAACGAGTAGCTGCGTGCCGTCTCCGCCCGTGAAGAGGCCGGTGCCGTTCGCGAAGAAGCCCAGGTACAGGGTTCCGATGAGGCCACCGACGAGGTGGATTCCCACGACGTCGAGAGAATCGTCGAAGCCGAGCTTGAACTTCAGGTCGACTGCGAGGGCGCACAATGCGCCGGCGATGACGCCGAGCAGAATAGCCCAACCCGGCGTCAGCGAGGCGCACGCCGGCGTGATGGCGACAAGGCCAGCTACGGCGCCCGACGCAGCACCCACCGACGTCGGCTTGCCGTCGCGGATCTTCTCGATGACGAGCCACGCGAGCAGCGCAGCGGCAGGGGCAGCGATCGTGTTCATGAAGGCGACCGCGGCGACGCCGTCGGCAGCGAGCTCAGAGCCCGCGTTGAAGCCGAACCAACCGAACCAGAGAAGGCCAGCGCCGAGCAACACGAATGGCGGGTTGTGTGGCACGTGCGCACCTTTGGCGAAGCCAACACGTTTGCCGAGTACGAGCGCAAGCGCCAGGGCCGCTGCACCCGCGTTGATGTGCACCGCGGTACCGCCTGCAAAGTCGATCACGCCGAGGCCAAATGTCTCCTGAAGGCCGTAGGTGATCCAGCCACCGTCGGAGAATGAACCGTCGTCGGCGAGCGAGAAGTTGAACACCCAGCTGGCAACCGGGAAGTAGACGAGGGTCGCCCACAGACCCGCGAAGAGCATCCACGCACCAAACTTCGCGCGGTCAGCGATGGCACCCGAGATGAGCGCGACGGTGATGATCGCAAAGGTCGCCTGGAAGGCCGCGAACGCAATGAGCGGGTATCCGCCCGTCGGCGCCGATGCCTCTTCGTAGACCGCAGCGAGACCAATGTTCGTCGTGTCGATGTTGAAGGGCAGGTTCACCCCTTCGCTGCCCGAGAAGGCGATTGCGTAGCCGTAGACAACCCACAGCACACCGATGAGACCGATAGCTCCGAAGCTCAGCATCATCATGCTGATCACGCTCTTGGCCTTCACGAGTCCTCCGTAGAAGAACGCGAGACCGGGCGTCATGAGCAGCACAAGTGCCGCGCATATCAGGAGGAAGGCAGTGTTGCCCTGATCCATAATCAAACCTCTCTTACCGTGGCAAAGGATGCACCCGCTCGAGGACTCGAGTGTCGGGACGCAAGCCCCCCGGCGAGTCGGGCACGTGCCCAGTGTTGAGGCAGGAGGTTTCAGTACCGGTGTCGCAATGTTTCCCCGGTGTTACGCGCGCGCGCCTCAGGTAAACATCGCGTTTCGGCGATGTGCGGTTCGTCTATGACGTCGCCGAGTCTTCACCGAACACGTCGGGAATGCCGTCGCCGTCCGAGTCGACGCGTTCGGCGGCGAGCTGGCGCTTGTAGACGCGGTTGCGGACGCCGAGTAGCACCATCGCGAGCCCCGCGGCGAGGAGAGAACCGAGCAGGATACCCACCTTGCCGATGTCGTCGAGCAACGTGCCCTGACCGAAGCTCAGTTCGCTGATCAACAGCGAGACCGTGAAGCCCATGCCGGCAAGCATGGCGAGGCCCAAGAGGTCGATCCACGTGACACCCCGCGGTAACGAGATGCCGGGCAGTCGTGTGATCAGCCAGGTCGCGAGCGTGATGCCGATGGTCTTACCCACGACGAGCCCTAGCACGATGCCGACCGCGATGGGGCTCGTGACCGCGGCAACGAGTCCGTCCCAGCCGCCCACCGCGACGCCTGCAGAGAAGAAGGCGAAGACGGGCACAGCGACTCCAGCGCTCAACGGGCGGTAGCGGTGCTCGAAGATCTCGGCAAGGCCCATGCGCGGGCCGAGGCCGTCTTCGTCGCCGCCCTTCGCCCGCACGGGAATCGCGAAAGCGAGCAGCACCCCCGCGACCGTGGCGTGCACGCCCGACTCGAACATGAAATACCAGACCACGATGCCGATCGGCAGCAGGATGAACCACGCCGCGGTCGCCCGAATGCGGAAGAACTCTTGATAGCGCTGGGCGACAAACGCGTACACCGCCAGGCCAACGAACGAGGCGACGAGGAACAGCGGCTCGAGGTCGGTCGTGTAGAAGAAGGCGATAATCGTGATTCCGATGAGGTCATCGACGACCGCGAGGGTGAGCAGGAAGGTACGCAGAGCGAGGGGCAGCGCGGTGCCGACGACGGCGAGCACCGCGAGCGCGAAGGCGATGTCGGTCGCGACAGGAATCGCCCAGCCGCGCTGCGCCTCGGGTCCGTCGTCGAGCACGATGAGCGCGTAGATAATTGCCGGCACGATGACGCCGCCGATGGCCGCGGCCACCGGCACGAGCGCCTTGCGCGGGTCGCGCAGCTCGCCCGCGACGAACTCACGCTTGAGCTCGAGACCGGCGAGGAAGAAGAAGATCGCGAGCAGAGCATCCGCCGCGAACTTGCCTACCGAGATCTCCCAGAAGAACTCGCCGAACGAAATCTGCAAGTAGGTGGACCGCAGGCCAAAGTATGACTCGGCGAGCGCAGAGTTCGCCACGATGAGCGCGAGCACGGTGGCTGCGAGCAGCAGAATGCCGCCGACGGTCTCGCGCTGCAGGATGCGCTCGATCCAGAGAGACTCGCGATACCGGCGCTGTGTGTCGCTGAGGTGGGCGGGCGGGCTGAAGTCGGGAGTCTGCTCGTCGTGCGTCATGGCTCAACCACGCTATCGAACTGCTCGTGTGCGGCCGATGTCAGGGCGATCATGCGTGAGGTCGCTCGCAGGTACTTCTTGCGGTAGCCCCCCGCGAGCATCTCGTCGGAGAAAACCTGATCGAGGGGAACGCCCGTGGCGTGGATGCGCACCTGAGCGTCGTACAACCGGTCGACGAAGGCGACGAGCCTCAGCGCGTCGGTCTGGTTGTGCAGCACCTCGACGTCGCGGATGCCGACGGCGTCGACACCGTCGATGAGTCCGATGTAGCGGCTGGGGTGCACCGTCGAGAGGTGACGCAGCACGTCGCGGAATCCGTCGACCGTGACTCCGTCGCTTTCGGCGCCGATGCGCGCATCGAAGACGTCATCGCTGAGCGAGATGGCGTGACCCTCGATGTCGCGCTTGCGGTAGTCCTCCCCATCGATGCGCACGGTCGTAAAGCGATCGGCGAGCGCGTTGATCTCGCGCAAGAAGTCAATGGCGGCGAAGCGGCCTTCGCCGAGCGCGTGCGGAGGCGTGTTCGAGGTCGCTGCGATGCGCGACCCGCTCGCGACGAGCTCGCCCAGTAGCCGCGACATGACCATGGTGTCGCCCGGGTCGTCGAGCTCGAACTCGTCGATCGCGATGAGTGCGGCGCCTCGGAAGTGCGCCACGGCCTCGCGGTAGCCGAGCGCCCCGACGATCGCGGTGTACTCGATGAAGGTGCCGAAGTACTTGCGACCGCGCGTGCGGTGCCACAGGGCAGCGAGCAGGTGCGTCTTGCCCACGCCGAACCCGCCGTCGAGATAGACCCCCGGCTTGGCCGCGGGTGGCGCAGGCTTGCGCGAGAAGAAGCCGCGCGAGGCCGGCGCCGTGTCGCCCGAGAAGGTGCGCATCGCCTCGACCGCCTGAGCCTGCGAGGGGTAGCGTTCATCGGGTTCGTAGTTCTCGAGGCTCGCGTGGGCGAACTGCGGGGGCGGCACGAGGTGGCCGACGAGTTCCGCCGCCGTCATGCCGGGCTGGCGGTCGACCAGGCGCGCCACCGTTCGCGTGGGTTCGCCCGTCATCGTCTGCCCCCGAGGTCGTCGCACTCCGTCATCAATGGGTCGACGCCCAGCCGGAGTGCGTAGATTCATCGGTGGGCGGTGATGCTCAGTTTACCGCTGTGAAGAGAGGCCCTCATGACCGTCGCATTCGACCCCGCCGAGAAGTTCCAGCAGTACGCGCACCCCGAGCGCCTCGTGTCGACCTCCTGGCTCGAGACCCACCTCGGCGCCCCAGGGCTCGTCGTCGTCGAGTGCGATGAAGATGTTCTGCTCTACGAGACCGGGCACATTCCCGGCGCCGTGAAGCTCGACTGGCACACCGAACTCAACGACCCCGTCATGCGCGACTACATCGACGGCGAGCGGTTCGCCCGGCTCATGAGCGCCAAAGGCATCGCGCGCGATTCAACCGTCGTGCTCTACGGTGACAAGAGCAACTGGTGGGCCGCCTACGCGCTGTGGGTGCTCACGCTCTTCGGGCACCAGGATGTGCGGCTGCTCGACGGCGGGCGTGACCGCTGGGTCGCCGACGAGCGCGCGCTCACGATCGAGGCAGCTCAGCCCTCCCCCACCGACTACCCGCTCGTCGAGCGGGACGACGTAGCGGTGCGCGCGTTCAAAGACGACGTGCTCGCACACGTCGGCAAGCCCTTGATCGACGTGCGCTCGCCCGAGGAGTACAGCGGCGAGCGCACCCACATGCCGGCTTACCCCGAAGAAGGTGCGCTGCGCGGCGGCCACATCCCGACCGCGGCGAGCGTGCCGTGGTCTCGTGCCGCGAACGACGACGGCACTTTCCGCACCGCGGCCGAGCTCGCGACGGTCTACCGGGACGGGGCCGGGCTCGGTGACGCCGATGACGTGATCACCTACTGCCGCATCGGCGAACGCTCGAGCCACACCTGGTTCGTTCTCACCCACCTGCTCGGCATTCCGCGCGTGCGCAACTACGACGGATCATGGACCGAATGGGGTAGCGCCGTGCGCGTGCCGATCACTGTCGGCACCGAGCCCGGCGCCGCCCCCGGCCGATAGCCTGGGCACGTGGCCGACCTGCCTCCACCCCTCGCCGAGATCCGCGACGACTTCCTCTCGTTCACCGAGAAGGAACGGCTGCAGCTGCTGCTCGAGTTCTCGAACGAGCTGCCCGCGCTGCCGGAGCGCTATGCCGAGCATCCGGAGTTGCTCGAACGAGTAGAAGAGTGCCAATCGCCGGTGTACCTCTTCGTCGATGTCGTCGACGGCGAGGTGCAGGTGCACGCGACCGCGCCCGCTGAAGCCCCGACGACGCGGGGTTTCGCGTCCATTCTCGTGCAGGGCATCACCGGCCTGCCCGCCGACATCGTGCTCGCGATTCCCGATGACTTTCCTCAGCAGCTCGGCCTGACCGCCGCCGTGAGCCCGCTGCGGCTGCGTGGAATGTCGGGCATGCTGTGGCGCATCAAGCGGCAAGTGAGCGCCAAGGCGGCCGTCTAGTGCTGCACGGCACGCTGCGACGCATCGTGCCGGTCGACGGCGGCGCCATCGATCTCGACGCGACGGATGCCCGCACGACCCTGCTCGACGTCTACGACCCGCGCGTCCCCGAGCACTTGCGGCTCAACCTCGTGTCCACGCTCGACGGTCGCGCGGCGGGCGGCGACGGCACCTCGGAGTCGCTCACGTCGCGCGTCGACCGCACGATTCTCGGGGTGATCCGCGAGCTGAGCGACCTCGTGCTCGTGGGCGCCGAGTCGGTGCGAAGCGAGGGCTACGTGCGACCGAAGCGCGCCGCGCTCGCCATCGTGACGGCCTCGGGCGACCTGCGAGGGCACCGGCTCGACGCGCCGGCGGGCGGGCACCCGCTGATCGTGCTGACGACCGAGGGCGGTGCGCGGCCCGCGGCCGCGACCCTGCCAACGGCGCAGCGCCTTGTGCTCGAGGGTGATGACCGGCTCGACCCGGCCGAAGTGATCGCGACCCTGCGTCGAGCGGGCTTCGGTCGCATCGTCGCCGAGGGCGGCCCCAGGCTGGCTGCTCAGCTGCTCGACGCGGAGCTGGTGAACGAGCTATGCCTCACCGTTATGCCCCGCTTGGGCGGACCGGCGCTGCCCCTTCTCACGTCGGCGCCGACCCGCGTCCACGAGACGCGACCGCTCTCGCTGCTCGTCGACGACTCAGGGGCGCAGTTCGGCCGCTGGGCCCTGATGCCCGGCACTCACGTCTGACGGTCGCTGATCTCGGCGAGCCACGTGCCGATCGCACGCTCCCAGCGCAGCGCGTCGTAGTTCCAGAGCTTGGTGTGCCGCGCGACCGCGAAGTGCTCGAGCCGCACGACGTCGGGGCGCGCCGCCGCGAGCGCGACACTGCCATCGCTCGGCACGAAGCCGTCGTCGAGACTGTGCAGCACGAGCATCGGTGTGGTCAGTTCGGCTGCCCGCGCCACGATATCGAGCCGGTCGAAATCGATCGGCTCGTCGAGGCCCACCCACTGCGAGGCGCTGTGCGAGGCGAGCATGGCCATCGCCGCGTCGCGCACGACCGCGGGCAGTCCTGACGCGGCGGCTTGAAACCTGAGCACCCGCACCCAGTCGACGACGGGCGACTCGAGCACGACTCCCACGACCTTCTCGGCGAGCTCGGAGCGCGTGATGCACTGCAGCACCGTGGCACCGCCCATCGACCAGCCCATGAGCACGATGCGGGTCGCCCCCTCGTGGAGGGCATAGGCGATGGCCGCTTCGACGTCGCGCCACTCGTCGTCACCGAGCGCGTAGCGTCCGTCGATGCTGGCCGGAGCATCCCCGTCATTGCGGTAGCTGATGAGCAGCGAGGTGTAGCCGGCCTCGGTGAAGGCGTTGACCGCGCGCAGCCCCTCGGCTCGCGTGACAGCCCGACCGTGCACCTGAATCACCCAGTCTTCGCCCGACCCGGTGCCGTCGATGCGCCACGCGGGGGCGACTCCGATGGGGGTGCGGATGCCGACGTCGCTGAAGGGCACGGCCAGATCGGCGGGCGTCAGGTACCACCAGCCAGCCCAGCGTGCGCGGGTTGCTCGCAAGAGGTCACCGCGTTGCACCGAATGCAGCTGCCGCGTGACCGACTGAGCGTCGTGCCGGATGATCCCGCCGATGCGTGCGTGGCCGCGATCGCGGTCGAACCACATCGAGTACCGACCCGGCACGAGAGTGTCGAGGGTGCGGCTGAGAACGATTTCGCCGGCCTCCTCATCGACGGCGAGCACCTCGATGTCGTAGCGCCTCCGCGTCGGCGGGGTGACGACGTTGCGCGCC
This sequence comes from Microbacteriaceae bacterium UBA6152, assembly GCA_002423075.1. Classification (GTDB taxonomy): domain Bacteria; phylum Actinomycetota; class Actinomycetes; order Actinomycetales; family Microbacteriaceae; genus Microcella. The sequence goes on along the minus strand of DIUS01000112.1, from coordinate 16,196 downwards.
ACGCGACCCGCGACCACCGCGGCCCCCAGACCGGTCGCCAGGGCTCCGACAGCGAGCATCGTGAGCACCGTCGAGACCGGCCCGCGCCTCTCGGTCACACGATCCTCCGGGGGCGCGGCAGACGACGAGCGGCGAGTCTCACGAGCCGAATCTAGCAACTGCGCCTAGTCTGCAGACGTGTCCCCCGCCGCAACGACCTCATCGCTGACGCCCCAGGCGGTCTTCGACGCGCTGGTCGCCTCGGCCGATCGTGCCGTGCTGCGTGACGAGCTGCAGGTCAGCGCAATTCCCGCGCCGACGGGCCTTGCGCCCTTCGCTCACGCGCTCGCGGCCGATGTCAATCCTGCGCGCCATGCCGACGACTCCGACCTCGGTACGGGGCGCGTCGTCGTGCTCTACGACCCCGAGGCACCCGAGGGCTGGGGCGGCGTCGTGCGCGTCATCTGCTTCGCCCAGGCGCCGCTCGAGACCGAGATCGGTCTCGACCCCTTCGTCTCTGACGTCGCGTGGTCGTGGCTCGTCGACGCTCTCGCCGCTCGGGGTGCTCAGTACACGGCAGCGAGCGGCACAGCGACGAAGGTGCTCTCGACCGGCTATGGCGAGCTCGCCGCGCAGGGCAGCGGCGCGCAGATTGAGCTGCGTGCGTCGTGGACGCCCCTCGACCTCGACCTCGCCCCCCACATCGAGGGTTGGGCCGAACTGCTCTGCATGGTCGCCGGGTATCCCCCGGCCACCGACGGAGTGGCGGTGCTGCCGACCCGACGGAGCCCGCGTGCCTGAATCCGCCCTCGACGAGTCCGCCCCCGACGACACCGAGACCGCGCTCGAGTTGCCGGTCGCCCGCCTCGCCGAGACTCCCGTCGTCATCGACACGCGAGCGGCCTATACCGACGCTGTCGCGCGCATCGCCGCTGGTGACGGCCCCGTCGCGGTGGATGCCGAGCGGGCGAGCGGCTTCCGGTACTCGCAGCGGGCCTACCTCATTCAGGTCTTCCGGCGCGGTGCCGGCACCTTCTTGTTCGACCCGCCAGCGATCGGCTCGTTCGTCGAGTTGCAGCGGGCGATCGGCGGCCTCGAATGGGTGCTCCACGCCGCGAGCCAAGATCTGCCTTGTCTGCGCGAACTCGAGCTCGAGCCGGGCTCGCTATTCGACACCGAACTCGGTGCGCGCCTCGCCGGCTTGGCCCGAGTGGGGCTCGGCGCCGTGGTTGAAGAGACTCTCGGGCTGCATCTCGCCAAAGAACACTCGGCCGCCGACTGGTCGACGCGACCGTTGCCCGCTGCCTGGCTCGTCTACGCCGCGCTCGATGTCGAGCTGCTGCTCGATGTGCGCGATGCGATCGCCGCCCGCCTCGACGCGGCCGGCAAAACCGAGCTCGCTCAGCAGGAGTTCGACGCGGTGCTCTCGCGCGACGCTCCCGAGCCGCGAGCCGAGCCCTGGCGTCGGCTCTCCGGCTTGCACACGGTACGCGGCCAGCGCGCCCTCGCCGTCGCCCGCGAGCTCTGGATAGCCCGCGACGACTACGCCCGCGAGGTCGACACCTCACCGGGGCGGCTGCTGCCGGATTCATCCCTCATCGTCGCGGCCCGCAGCACGCTCGCGTCGAAGCGCGAGCTCGCGGCGCTCAAGACCTTCAACGGTCGCGCGAGCCGCTCGCAGCTCGACCGATGGTGGGCGGCGATCGAGCGCGGGCTTGCGACCGACAACCTGCCTGCCTTCCGCGGTGGTGAAGAGAGCATCCCGCCCCCTCGCTCGTGGCCCGATCGCAACCCCGACGCCGACCGACGCATCCGTGAGCTCAAGCCTCGACTGCAGGCGATCGCCGAGCAGTTCGAGCTACCGCTCGAGAATTTGCTGACGCCCGAGCACGTGCGCCGCATCGCGTGGTCACCGCCCGCCGGTCTCGACGAGCAGAGCGTGCGTGATGCGCTGGCAGTGTTGGGGGCACGGCCGTGGCAGATTGACGCAACCGCACAGGTCATCGCCGCCGCGTTTGTCGATGCCCTCCAGCCTGCAGAGGGGCCCGCCAAGCCTGCTTCGTAGGAACTCGCAGGGCACCTGCCACCGTAGAGCCCGCCTCCCTAGGCTGGCCGCAGACCCATCAACTGCTAGGAGGCACCATCGTGGCTGAACGAGCCGACGTCGTATTCGTAGACGGGGTTCGCACCCCCTTCGGCCGAGCGGGTGAGAAGGGCATGTATTGGAATACGCGTGCCGATGACCTCATCGTGAAGGCCATGATCGGCCTGCTCGAGCGCAACCCCTCGCTGCCGAAGGAGCGCGTCGACGATGTGGCGATCGCCGCGACGACCCAGCAGGGCGACCAGGGGCTGACCCTCGGCCGCACCGCCGCGATTCTCGCGGGACTGCCGCTGAGCGTGCCCGGTTACGCCATCGACCGTATGTGCGCTGGCGCCATGACCTCCGTCACGACCACCGCGGGCGGCATCGCCTTCGGCGCCTACGACGTCGCGATCGCGGGCGGTGTCGAGCACATGGGCCGTCACCCCATGGGCTTCGGCGCCGACCCGAACCCGCGCTTTCTCGCCGAGAAACTCGTGAGCGGTGACGCCCTCAATATGGGCCTGACGGCCGAGCGCCTGCACGACCGCTTTCCGGCGCTGACGAAAGAGCGCGCCGACCGCTTCGGCATGCGAAGCCAGCAGAAGGTGGCCGCCGCCTACGCCGCGGGCAAGATTCAGCCCGACCTGGTGCCCGTCGCCCTGCGCAGCGAGGAAGGCTTCGGCCTCGCCACGACCGATGAAGGGCTGCGACCCGAGACGAC
>DIUS01000112.1:11127-13378 GCA_002423075.1 Microbacteriaceae bacterium UBA6152 | reverse complement strand
GAGCTCGGCCTCACTACCAAGATGCGGCTCGTGAGCTTCGCCTATGCGGGCGTCGCCCCTGAGGTCATGGGCATCGGTCCGATTCCCTCGACCGAGAAGGCGCTCAAGAAGGCCGGCCTCACGATCGACGACATCGGTGCTTTCGAACTCAACGAGGCCTTCGCCGTGCAGGTGCTCAGCCTGCTCGACCACTTCGGCATCGACGACGACGACCCCCGCGTGAACCCCTGGGGCGGCGCGATCGCGCTCGGCCACCCGCTCGCGAGCTCGGGCGTGCGCCTCATGATCCAGCTGGCCCGCCAGTTCGAAGAGCGGCCCGACGTGCGCTACGGCCTCACCGCCATGTGCGTCGGGCTCGGCCAGGGCGGCAGTGTTATCTGGGAGAACCCGCACTACACCGGAAAGAAGGCATGACCGTGGCGACCAGCGCGATCGCACAGTACTCCCCCGACCAGTTCGCCGAGCTGCGTGCCCTGAGCGATGACGAGGTCGTCACGCACAGCTACGTGCGCGACGTGCCGCTGCCGAGCGGCGGGATGCTCGCTCTCGTCACCCTCGACAACGGCCGCGACCACACGCGCCCGAGCACCCTTGGCCCCGCGGGCCTGATGAAGCTCGCCACAGTGCTCGATGAGCAGAAGGCACGAGCGGCGGCCGGAGAGATCCGCGCCCTTGCGATCACCGGCAAGCCGTTCATCCTCGCCGCCGGCGCCGACCTCTCGAAGGTCGGCGACATCCCCAGCTATGAGGCCGGACTGCAAATGGCGCAGATGGGCCATTACGCGCTCGGCAAGCTCGGCGAGCTCGGCGTGCCGTCGTTTTGCTTCATCAACGGCCTCGCCCTCGGTGGCGGCGTCGAGGTGGCGCTCAACTGCGATTACCGAACGCTCGACTCGAGCGCCGCGGCGCTCGCGCTGCCCGAGGTCTTTCTCGGGATCATTCCTGGCTGGGGCGGTGCCTGGCTGCTGCCGAACCTCATCGGCATCGAGAACGCCCTCAAGGTCGTGGTCGAGAACCCGCTCAAGAACAACCGCATGCTCAAGCCTGCCGAGGCCTTCGAGCTCGGCATGGCCGACGTGCTGCTGTCACCGGCAAACTTCCTCGAAGACTCGATCCGCTGGGCCGACGGCGTGCTCGCCGGCAGTGTGAAGGTCAAGCGCCCCTACGAGCCCGGAAAGATCGAACGCGCAGTCAAGTGGGATATCGCCATCGGCATTGCGCGCAAGACGCTCGACAAGCGACTCGGCACGGTAGCGAGGTCGCCCTACGCCGCACTCGAACTGCTCGCGGCCGCGAAGAACTCGACCAAGGCCGAAGGCTTCGCCGCTGAAGACAAAGCCCTGGCCGACCTCGTCGCGGGCGACCAGTTCCGAGCATCCATCTATGCCTTCAATCTCGTGCAGAAGCGGGCAAAGCGCCCCGCTGGCGCACCCGACAAAGCGCTCGCCAAGACGGTGACGAAGGTGGGCGTACTCGGCGCCGGTCTCATGGCCAGCCAGTTCGCGCTGCTCTTCTTGCGCCGCCTACAGGTTCCGGTCATCATCACCGACCTCGACCAGGCGCGCGTCGACAAGGGGCTCGGCTACATCCGCGGTGAGATTGACGGCCTGCTGAAGAAAGGCCGTATCGACTCCGATGAGGCGAACCGTCTCAACGCACTGCTGACGGGCACGACCGACAAGGCCGACTTCTCCGACTGCGACTGGGTCATCGAAGCCGTGTTCGAAGAACTGTCGATCAAGCAAGACGTCTTCGCCGAGATTGAGCAGCACATCTCCCCCGAAGCTGTGCTCGCGACGAACACCTCGTCGCTCTCGGTCGAGCAGATTGGCGCGAAGCTGAAGAACCCCGAGCGCGTCGTCGGGTTCCACTTCTTCAACCCCGTGGCTGTCATGCCTCTCATCGAGGTCGTCAACACGCCTGCCACCGACGAGGCCACGCTCGCCACGGCGATGGCGACGGCGCAGGCGCTGCGCAAGAACGCGGTCATCACCGCCGACACCCCCGGCTTCGTCGTCAACCGCATTCTCGCCAAAGTGCTCGGCGAGGCCATGCACGCGGTCGAGATCGGCACGCCGTTCGAGACGGTCGTCGAGGCCCAGCGCCACTTCGGGCTGCCGATGGACCCGTTCGTGCTGCTCGACCTCGTCGGGCTCAAGGTGGGTGCGCACGTGCTCGACACGCACCACGCCGCCTTCCCCGATCGGTTCTTCGAGTCGAAGGCCCTGCACGAGCTCGCCGAGGCGAACGT
>DIUS01000112.1:10367-11115 GCA_002423075.1 Microbacteriaceae bacterium UBA6152 | reverse complement strand
TACACGGTCGAGCAGCTGACGGCGCGGCTCGAAGACGGACTCGCCGACGAGATTCATCGCATGCTCGAGGACGGCGTGGTCGCTGCCGCTGAGGACATCGACCTGTGCATGATTCTCGGTGCTGGCTGGCCGTTCCAGATGGGCGGCGTCACGCCGTTCCTCGACCGCGTAGGAGCGTCAGAGCGCGTCTTCGGCGGCACGTTCCACGACCCGCGCATCCGCGGCATCCGCTGAGGCCCAGCGGCGGTCTCCCGTGTCGGAGGCCGCCGCTAGCCTGGCGGAATGAGCGGTTCGACTGTCTACTACGTCGCCCAGAGTCTCGACGGATTCATCGCCGACCGCGACGGTGCCCTCGACTGGCTGCTCGACTTCGGTTTCGATGACTTCCAGCAGCAGTACGACGAGTTTCTCGTCAGCGTCGGCGCGATCGTCATGGGCGCGGGCACCTATCGCTGGCTCGCCGCGCAAGGCGAGCCGTGGAGTTACACGGGCACGCCCACCTGGGTGCTGACGAGCCGTGAACTGCCGAGAATCAACGGCGCAGAATACGCCGCGGCCTACGACCCTGCCGCTGCGTTCGGTGCCGCCCGTGACGCGGCGGGCGATCGCGACGTCTGGGTCATGGGCGGCGGGTCGACCGCGGCTTCCCTCATCGACCTCGGTCTCATCGACGCGCTGCACCTCACGGTCATGCCCGTGACCCTGGGTGCCGGCACCCACGTGCTACCGCACTCGGCCCGGAGCATCC
>DIUS01000112.1:9344-10264 GCA_002423075.1 Microbacteriaceae bacterium UBA6152 | reverse complement strand
TCCATGATCTCGTCGCGCGTGGCGTGCTCAAGAAACTCATCCGGAAGGCCCAGCTCATCGACGGCTGTATCTACACCCGCCGCCCGCAGATCTTGACGGATACGGGTGCCGATGCCGCCGACGCGCACACCGTCTTCGATGCTGACGAGAATGCGGTGATCACGAGCGAGCTCGATCACGCTCTGTGGCACGGGAACTACCCAGCGGGGGTCGACGACGCTCGCGCCGATGCCCTGCGCGGCGAGCCGCTCGGCGACCTCGAGCCCGATCTTGGCCATCGGGCCGACGGTCACGATGAGAACGTCTTTGTGGGGTGCCTCGCGCAGCACGTCGACTCCGTCGTCGGTGCGGCGCACCGCGTCGAACTCCGTGCCCACCGACCCCTTCGAGAAGCGCACGACGGTCGGGGCGTCGTCGACGGCGACGGCTTCGGCCAGCTCTTCGCGCAGTCGCGTGGCGTCGCGCGGTGCGGCCAGACGGATGTTCGGCACGACCTGCAGAATCGAGAGGTCCCACATGCCGTGGTGGCTGGCACCATCCGGCCCGGTCACACCGGCGCGGTCGAGCACAAAGGTCACGCCCGCCCTGTGCAAGGCGACATCCATGAGCACCTGGTCGAAGGCGCGATTGATGAACGTCGCGTAGACCGCCACCACCGGATGCATTCCACCGAAGGCGAGCCCTGCGGCCGACGTCACCGCGTGTTGCTCAGCGATGCCGACGTCGATGATGCGGTCGGGGTGCTTTTCGGCGAGCTTGTGCAGCCCCGTGGGCCGCAACATCGCAGCCGTAATGCCGACGATACGGCGGTCCTTGTCGGCAAGAGCGACGATCTCGTCGGCGAAGACCGAGGTCCACGAGGGGCGGCTCGCCTGCTCGACCGACTCCCCCGTTTCGGGGTCGATCTGCCCGACGGCGTG
>DIUS01000112.1:6565-9321 GCA_002423075.1 Microbacteriaceae bacterium UBA6152 | reverse complement strand
CCGTCGATGGGGCCGATGTACTTGATGTCGAGATTCGAGTAAAGAGCCTCGTTGTTCGTGAATCGCGAGAGGAACCCGTGCAGACCGCCGCGCACACCGCGGTAGACCGCGCGGCCGGGAGCGCCGAGATACCCGAAAGCTCGCTCTGTTCCTCGACGGAACCGGTAGTACGAACGTCGAGTGCGCACCGTCGACAAGAAGCGCGCCATGCCTCCGATCGTCGGCGCGTACGAGCGGCCGTTGTCATTGACGACGATGACGAGATTGCGACTGTTGTCGTCGCTGATGTTGTTGAGCGCCTCCCACGTCATGCCGCCAGTCAGGGCGCCGTCCCCGACGACCGCAATCACGTGGCGGTCATCCTGCCCTGTCATGTCGAAGGCGCGCGAGATGCCGTCGGCCCAGCTCAGCGAGCTCGAGGCGTGCGAACTCTCCACGATGTCATGCTCGCTCTCCGAGCGCTGGGGATAGCCGGCCAGGCCGCCCTTCTGGCGCAGCAGCGAGAAGTCTTGCCGACCCGTGACGAGCTTATGCACGTACGACTGGTGCCCCGTGTCCCACACGATGGCGTCGCGCGGCGACTCGAAGACTCGGTGGATTCCGAGCGTGAGCTCGACGACCCCGAGGTTCGGGCCGAGGTGACCGCCCGTCTTCGAAACCTCCGCCACGAGGAATCGGCGGATCTCTTCAGCGAGCTCGACCATCTGTGACTCGGTGAGCTGGTCGAGGTCGCGGGGTGAATGAATGGAGTCGAGCAGTGCCATTCAATCACTGTACCGAGGCTTCCCGAACGTCACCCGGTCTGGGCCTGCCAGTTGCTGGGCGTTCGCTGACGGTTGCCCCGAGACCTAAACGAGACTGCGCAGTACGTACTGCAGAATGCCGCCGTTGCGGTAGTAATCAGCCTCGCCCGGGGTGTCGATGCGTACGACAGCGTCGAACTCGATCGGCTGCTTGCTCTCGGGCGAGTGCACGCTGGGTGTGGCAGTGACGTGCACTGTGCGTGGCGTCCGGCCCTCGTTGAGCGCTGTGATGCCCGATATCGAGACGACCTCGGTACCGTCGAGCCCGAGGCTCGCGGCCGACTGGCCCGCGGGGAACTGTAGCGGAATAACACCCATGCCGATGAGGTTCGAGCGGTGGATGCGCTCAAAGCTCTCGGCGATGACCGCCTTGACCCCCAGCAGGCTTGTACCCTTCGCGGCCCAGTCGCGACTCGAACCCGATCCGTACTCCTTACCGGCGAAGATCACGAGTGGCACACCTGCGGCCTGGTAGCGCTGGCTCGCATCATAGATGAACGCCTGAGGCGCGTCGGCCTGGGTGAAGTCGCGCGTGAAGCCTCCTTCTACGCCGGCGCCGTCGTTCGCGTCGGCCAACAGCTGATTGCGCAGACGGATGTTCGCGAAGGTTCCACGGATCATCACCTCGTGGTTGCCGCGACGCGACCCGTACGAGTTGAAGTCTTTGCGGTCGACGCCGTGCTCTGTGAGGTACCGGCCCGCGGGTGAGTCGGCCTTGATCGAGCCGGCCGGGCTGATGTGGTCGGTGGTCACCGAGTCGCCGAGGGTCGCGAGCACGCGCGCACCGACGATGTCAGCCACCGGCGTGGTCTCAAGCGTCATCCCGTCGAAGTACGGGGGCTTTCGCACGTAGGTCGACTGAGCATCCCACTCGAAGGTGGCGCCGTCGGGGGTCGGCAACGAGCGCCAGCGCTCATCGCCCTCGAACACCGAGGCGTACTGGTGGTCGAACATGTCGGTGCTGATCGACGAGTCGATCGTCGACTGTACCTCGGCCGCATCGGGCCAGATGTCGCGCAGGTACACGTCGTTGCCCTCGGTGTCGGTTCCGAGAGCATCCGTCTCGAAATCGAAGTTCATCGAGCCGGCGAGTGCGTAAGCGATGACGAGCGGCGGGCTTGCGAGGTAGTTCATCTTCACGTCGGGGTTAATGCGACCCTCAAAATTGCGGTTGCCCGAGAGCACCGCCGTGACAGCAAGGTCTTTCTCTGCGATCGCGGCCGAGATCTCGTCGGCGAGGGGGCCGGAGTTGCCGATGCACGTCGTACAGCCGTAACCGACGGTGAAGAAGCCCAGAGCCTCGAGATCGTCGGTGAGGCCGGCCTTCTCGTAGTAGTCGGTCACAACCTTCGACCCCGGGGCCAGGGTGGTCTTGACCCACGGCTTGGCTTTGAGCCCCTTCTTCGCCGCGTTGCGGGCCAGCAGCCCCGCCGCGAGCATGACCGAGGGGTTGGAAGTGTTCGTGCACGAGGTGATCGCAGCGATCGTCACAGCCCCGTGGTCGAGGGTGAAGTGGTCGTCGCCGACCGTCACGTCGACCGGGCTTGACGCTGTCAGCGGAGGGTGAGAGCGCTGCCGGTGATCGAGCTCGGAGCCGGTTCCCTCGTCCTCCGGGGTGAAGCCGGCGGGGTCTGAGGCTGGGAACGAGCCTTCGAGTGCCGCATCGACGCGAGAGATGTCGGTCGACGCGTAGTCGACGAGCGCGGTCTCGAACGCCGACTTGGCGACCGAGAGCTCGATGCGGTCTTGAGGCCGCTTCGGCCCTGCGATCGACGGCACGACAGTCGACAGGTCGAGCTCGAGGTACTCGCTGAATCGGGGCTCGACCGACGGGTCGTGCCAGAGCGACTGCAGCTTGCTGTAGGCCTCGACGAGCGCGACCTGGGCGTCGCTGCGACCGGTGAGGCGCAAGTAGTCGAGCGTGACATCGTCGATCGGGAACATCGCGGCGGT
>DIUS01000112.1:5056-6557 GCA_002423075.1 Microbacteriaceae bacterium UBA6152 | reverse complement strand
TGCTGGCGCAGCATCTCGGTGATCGTGAGCACAACGTCGGTCGCCGTGACTCCGGTCGGGATAGACCCCGTGAGCTTGAAGCCGACGACCTTCGGAATGAGCATGGAGACGGGCTGGCCGAGCATCGCAGCCTCGGCCTCGATGCCGCCGACGCCCCAGCCCAGCACGCCCAGGCCGTTGACCATCGTCGTGTGCGAGTCGGTGCCGACGCACGTGTCGGGGTAGGCGCGCAGGACGCCGCCGACCTCGCGCGTGTAGGTGACCTTGGCCAGGTGCTCGATGTTGACCTGGTGAACAATGCCCGTGCCTGGGGGCACGACCTTGAAGTCGTCGAAGGCCGTCTGGCCCCAGCGCAAGAATTGGTAACGCTCGCCGTTGCGCTCGTACTCGATCTCGACGTTGCGCTCGAGGGCGTCTGCGGTGCCGAAGAGGTCGGCGATCACTGAGTGGTCGATGACGAGCTCGGCGGGGGCCAGAGGGTTGATCTTGTTGGGGTCGCCGCCGAGGGCCGCGACGGCTTCACGCATCGTCGCGAGGTCGACGATGCAGGGCACGCCGGTGAAATCTTGCATGACGACGCGCGCTGGGGTGAATTGAATCTCGGTGTCGGGCTCAGCTGCGGGATCCCACGAACCGAGCGCGCGGATCTGATTGGCGGTGACGTTCGCGCCGTCCTCGGTGCGCAGCAGGTTCTCGAGCAGCACTTTGAGGCTGAACGGGAGTGTCTCGTAGCCGGGAACGGTGTCGATCCGGAACACCTCATAGTCGGTACCCTCGACCGTCAGAAGGTCGATCGACTCGAAGCTGTTGACTGCAGACACTAGAGACTCCCTCTTCGAAACGTGCTCACCGGCGCCGGCTCTCTGCGCTCGACGCCCACACTACCGGCCGAAAACTATCTTGATATCGAGATAAATAATGCTAGCACTCAGGAGGCCCGCCGGGCGTAGACCGCGCGGACCATGAGCCACGTCACCCAGAGCACCGCAGCGTAGAGCGGAAGGCCCATGAGCAGCTTGGTGGCCGCGAGCGCGGCTGCCTGCTCTGCGAGGTAGAGCGGAAGTTGCACGCCGAGACGGAGGGCGAACAGCCCCACCCACAACCACGTCGTCACCGTCAGCACCGTGCGCTTGGCCGGGTCTGAGCGCCAGGCGTGGTCGCCCGTGAGCAGGCCGGTGATGACGCCGATGAGCGGCCGCCGCACCGCGAGGCTCACCAGCAAGGCGACAAGCCACACGCCGTTGATCACGAAACCCAGAACGAAGTTCTCTTCAGCGCGCCCGGTCCACAATGCGAGGCCGGCCGAGAGCGCGATGCCGATCAGCCCGATGACCGCCGGCATGATCGGCGATCGCATGATCGCGCGCGCAAGCACGAAGACGATCGCGATGCCGAGTGGGATGAGCACCGAAGGAGCAACCTCGCCGGTGATCGTGAAGACCACCAGGAACAGGAACCCGGGCGACAGCGACTCGATGAGACCGCGAACACCGCCGACCGC
>DIUS01000112.1:4737-4925 GCA_002423075.1 Microbacteriaceae bacterium UBA6152 | reverse complement strand
ATGCTGCGAAAGACCTCGTCGATGGCCGCGGCGGCGCCGGGCTCGATCGCGCCGGCGCCCGCGATCACTCCGCGCAGGAACCATCGCGGTCCATCGACTCCCACGAAGCGTGCGACTCGGGTCGCGCCCGCCTCGCCGCCGCTGACGGGAATGCGGGCAACGAGCTCGGGGCCGAGCGCGCCGTCGCG
>DIUS01000112.1:0-4654 GCA_002423075.1 Microbacteriaceae bacterium UBA6152 | reverse complement strand
CTGCAGGCCGTCGCGCGGCACAAGTTTCACCCCGCCCAGGTCCACGTAGGGCCGCACGGCGTTCGCTTCACTCTCATCGAGAGGTCCGTTCTCGGCGCGATCCGAGGGCGCTGACTTCGCGTCGTCGGGCAGTACCTCGTCGGGGGTCGAATCAGTCACGCAGGGTCTCCTTCAATCGGCACACCACGGTAGCCCGTCGAACCGAATCCGCGCTCACCGCGATGGCTGCCCGGCAACGTGTCGACCGGCACGAACCGCGCGCGCGACACAGGCCAGACTATGAGCTGGGCGATGCGATCCCCCATCTCCACGGCGAAGTCGCGGTGTGAATCGGTATTCAGCAGAGTGACTCTGATTTCTCCGCGATAGCCGGCGTCGACAGTGCCGGGTGCGTTCACGATCGTGATGCCGTGGCGGGAAGAAAGGCCACTGCGGGGCACGACAAAGGCGGCGAATCCGTCGGGAAGGGCAATGGCCGTTCCCGTGCCCACAGTCGCTCGCTCACCGGGAGCTAGAACGACCGATTCGGCAGCCACGAGGTCGGCTCCGGCATCGCCGGGGTGCGCGTAGACGGGCACCGTGTGACCGGTGATCAGTACTTCGACATCTTGCGGCACGCGTCGAGGCTAGTGCATGGTCGAATAGACACTATGAACACCTATCGCGAGCGCCTCTGGCCCTCACCCTGGATCATCGTGATCGCCGCGCTCGCGATTCCTGCCAGCCTGCTCACCTTCGCTGCGATCGATGTGCTCGTCGGCGCACTGACCGGCATCCTTCTGTTCGCGGGAGTGATCGCGGTCGCCGCGTTCTCGGCACCGATCATCGAGGTCGCTGACGGGATGCTCCGTGCTGGGTCAGCGCGCATCCCGCTGTCGTTCGTGGGCGACGTTTCAGTCGCCCGCAAGGCCGAGGCACGTCACGCCCGTGGCCCAGGCCTCGACGCGCGCGCTCACCTCGTGCTGCGCCCCGACATCGACCCCATCGCCCGCATCGAACTCACCGATCCTGACGACCCCGTCCCCTACTGGGTCGTGTCGACCAGGCGCCCCGAGGCGCTCGCGGAAGCGATCGCTGCAGCGCGGACGTGACCAGCGACCCGGCAGGCAGTTAGGCGGCGCACTCCCGGCAGACCGAGCCGAGCTTCTCGTCGTGATCGAGCTGGGAACGGTGCTTCACCAAGAAGCAACTGATGCACGTGAACTCGTCCGCCTGGGGCGGAAGAACGACGACATCGAGATCGAGGTCAGCGAGATCTTGGCCAGCGAGTTCGAAGCCAGGATTGTCGGAATCATCGGCGTCGACGACACCCGACATTTTGTCGGGTACGCGCTCCTGCAGAGCCTGGATCGAGTCGGTGTCCTCATCCGTCTTGCGGGGGGCGTCGTAGTCCGTAGCCATGCCAGTCCACTTCTCATCATCACTCGTCAGCCGCGTTCGGCGGCCATAGTTTGCAGGAAGCCCGGACCAAACGCAAACGCACACGCTGTCGAGACTCTCCGAGCCACCACCGCCCCCAACTTCCGGCACGCCCTGGCTATTCCCGGGTTCGACTGACTGCACGTGGGATGCTGTCCGTGCCAGCTACGGCTCAGGAGGCCCCGTATGGATGAACTCGCAGTGATCGGCGTCGAGAACGGCGCCCTCATCGTGGTCTCGACCGACGGCGAGCGGTTTCGGGTTCCCATCACCGAAGCGCTGCACACGGCTCTCAGGCAGAACCGTCCAGCGGTGCCCGCTGCGCACCGCGTCGGCCCTCGCGATGTGCAGGCGATGATCAGGTCCGGACTCAGCGCGACCGAGGTCGCCGACCGCACTGGAGAGCCGCTCGAGTACATCCGTCGCTTCGAAGGACCAGTGCTCGCCGAAAGGGAGTACGTCGTCACGGCAGCGCGCTCGGTACCGGTGTCGACGGCCGACGAGTCGGATGATGTCGCCCTGTTCGGAACCGTCATCGACGGTCGTCTTGACGAGCTCGGCGCTCGCGCCATCTTATGGTCGAGCCGGAAGAAGGACGCGAACTGGATCGTCGCTGTCGACTTCCTCGATGGCGACACCGAACGCACCGCTACCTGGACCTATGAGCCGAAGCGCTCTGTGCTCGCGCCCGCCGATCATGAAGCGCAGTCTCTCTCTCGACAAGGCTCCGCTCCCGATACAGTGCTGCCCCGACTGCGGGCGGTGCCTGCCGACGAGGCGCCGACCGGTCGATTCGACAGTGGCGCGTTCCACCCGACGGCCTCGTCGCCCCGTCCGGTCGCGCCCATGGATCGCCCCGTCGGCATCGGGTCGGCGGCGGAGGAACCCGCGTCGTCGGACGTGAACCAGACGGGCGACCTGCTCGATGCCCTGAGGCGTCGACGAGGGGAACGGGAGTCGGCCGCGCTCGACGACTGGGAGGCATCGCGAGCGGCCCACCCGTCGACCGGCAGCATCCGGATCATCGACGTTCCTCTCGACACACCGCACGATCCAATCGACAGTCCGGAGGCGAGCGATCTCACGGACGCCCCCGAGGCTGAACCGTACGACACCTTGCCCGCACCCAAGTCGACCAACCGACGCGGCCGCGCCGTTATGCCGAGCTGGGACGAGATCGTCTTCGGAGCGCGGCCCGACGACGACCCCGCGTAGCACCGCGCCCTGACCGGATGGGCATACCCGCCTCAGACGGCGAACGCGCCCCACCGAGCGAGGGGCACCTGGGTCTCTTCGGGTGAGAACGATCCGTGCTGTCCCACCATGGCGAGAGCGCTGGGCGTCGCTGTTCGGGCGTCGTAGTAGGCGACCAGGCCGCGCGCCGCCACGAGCACGTCGCCGATGCGGGGTAGCACGGCGTCATCAACCGCACCGAACCAGCCAGCCTCGATCGCCTCGCTGCGCGTCACCACCCATGACCGCGCACCCTCGGCCTCGAGCCAGCGATCGCGCACAGCCTCGGCCCGTGATGGGTCATCGAGGGCCAGCTGCAGGCATCGAGGTTCGCCGGCGACGTGTCGCACTCCCGCCCACAGGGAGTCGTCGTCGGCAAGCACGCGACGGCGGTGGCGCGGCACGTCGAGCATGCCGTGGTCGGCCGTGAGAAGCACCCCCGCATCGCCGGGCACCTGAGTCTCGAGGGGCGCGAGAGCGCCATCGAGCTCGTCGAGTTTCGAGAGCCAGCGATCTGAGCCGATGCCGTCAGAGTGGCCTGCCATATCGAGCTCGGGAATGTAGACATAGACGAGCCGGGGTGGACCCTCGCGCAGCAGGCGCACCGCCGCACTGATGCGCTCGCCGATGGTCTTCGCCGCGTCGAACCGAGCACCGCGCAGCACCGCATCGGTGAACCCGGTCACTCGATAGCGCTCGGCCCCTACGACAACAGCCTCCATGCCCGCGCGACCGGCCTGCTCGAAGACCGTGTCGTGCGGCTGCCACTCGCGAGGTCGCATCGTGGCATCCCAGCCCGACAGCAGCCGCACGACCCGATCAGAGCCAGGATCGATCGCCGTGTAGCCCGTGAGACCGTGCTGGCCTGCCGAACGCCCCGTGGTCAGAGTGGCGAGCGCTGCCGCCGTCGTGGTCGGGAACGGCACCGTGATGCTCGCCGACCGCGGCGGCAGTGCCGCGGTCAAGCGTCGGGCGTGCCCCGCTCGTTCGCGCAGCGACGATGACCCCAAACCATCAACCAGTATTACCGCGGCACTGCGCACGGTGGGCAGGCCGAGCACGGATGGCTGCCCCTGCATCGCCGCGAAAGAGCCGGTCAACACGTCGGCGAGTGACGGGGTGTCGCCGCGCAGCGCCGGTAGCATGGGGGCCATCTTATGACTCCCCCTCCCGCCTCCCGCTCGCGCGGTTCGGACCCTGCCGACGCGCCCGTCGGCGAACGCATCGACGATGTCGACCTCGCCGACGAGATGCAGGGCTCGTTCCTCGAATACGCCTACTCAGTCATCTACTCACGGGCGCTGCCAGACGCGCGCGACGGTCTCAAGCCCGTGCAGCGGCGCATCCTCTACCAGATGGCCGACATGGGTCTGCGGCCCGATCGCGGCCACGTTAAGTCGGCTCGTGTCGTCGGCGAGGTCATGGGCAAGCTGCATCCGCACGGCGACACCGCCATCTATGACGCCCTCGTCAGGCTGTCGCAAGACTTCACCCTGCGCGTGCCGCTCATCGACGGCCACGGCAACTTTGGCTCGCTCGACGACGGCCCCGCGGCCGCGCGATACACCGAGGCACGCCTTCGGCCCGAGGCGATGGCCATGGTCGACAGCCTCGACGAAGACGTCGTCGACTTCGTGCCGAATTACGACAATCAGCTCACGCAGCCCTCGGTGCTTCCAGCCGCCTTCCCGAACCTCCTAGTCAACGGGGCAAGCGGCATCGCTGTCGGCATGGCGACCAACATGGCGCCCCACAACCTCATCGAGGTCGCCGCGGCCGCCCGGCACTTGCTCGATCACCCCGAGGCCTCGCTCGACGACTTGATGGCCTACGTACCCGGGCCCGATCTGCCCACCGGTGGCACGATCATCGGCCTCGATGGCGTGCGCGACGCCTATGCAACCGGCCGGGGCAGCTTCAAGACGCGGGCCAAAGTCTCGATCGAGCCGATCACCGCCCGCAAGACCGGCATCGTCGTGACCGAGTTGCCGTATCTCGTCGG
>DIUS01000105.1:5148-8930 GCA_002423075.1 Microbacteriaceae bacterium UBA6152 | reverse complement strand
GCTGGCGCACTGCACTTTCTGAGAGGCTCGCGGCGGCCCGTGCTGGTCGTGCTCCCGAGCTGGTGCCGGCGACGAAGCCGGAGTCCGCGCCGGTGAGTGCACCCGCGAAGGCTGCGCCCGCCAAGCCCGCGCGCCGCAGGCCCGCCGCGAAGGCAAACTAGCCCAGGTTCTTCTCCATGCAGACGCTGAACTCGTCGCCGACGTAGGGGCCGAAGTTCTCGATGTGACGATATCCGCGCGCCTCGTAGAGCCCGATGGCGGCCAGTTGCTTCGGGCCGGTCTCTAACTGCAGGGTGTGGATGCTGCGCTCACGGGCAGCGGACTCCAGAGCATCCATGACCGTCGTCGCCACGCCGCGCCCGCGACCGGCCTCGCGCACGAACAGTCTCTTCAGCTCGCCTGATCCGTCGCCTCGGTTGACAAGGGCGGCCATGCCGAGCGCGGTGCCGTCGGGGTCGCGCGCGACGATCACGGTCACACCGTCGGCGGCCAGTTCGTCGAGGTCGAGCATGTAGCAGCTGTCGGGCGGATACAGGCTCAGCGCGTAGTCGTCGCTCTCGCGCAGCATCGCCTCGATCTCAGGCTGGCGGGGGTTCTCGATGGTGATGGTGGTCACGATCGGCCCAGAATATCGGCACTCGGGTGCACCTCGGGTAGCATGGAGGGTCGGCTGAAGACTGCGCGGGCAATCCGCGTGATCAACTGTGTGTCTTCATGGCCGGTACTCTCCGCCGATCGGCGGTCAGAGATCACCTCAAGATGTGACGGCCTCCCGGCGACGACTGCCTGGATTCGCGGCGCGCATGCGCCGACGACGCTTCTTCGCACCACGCAGAAAGAACCATGGCTCAGAACAACAAGGGCGGCGCAGCGCGCAGCCCCCAGAACTCTCGTACCTCGACCTCGACCTCGACGTCGGCTGGCGGCGCTCGCGCAGGCGCGCCCGGATCGCGCAGCCCGAAGCACCGCGGCTACCGCCCGGAAGACGCTGACGCGCCCGCCAAGAAGGCTCGCTGGAGCCGCGACGAGCGTGTCGACCGCGGCCACGCGCCCGAGCGCTCGCGCCCTGAGTCGGCGTCGCGCGATGAGCGTGCGCCTCGAGATGACCGCTCGGGTCGTCCGCAGCGCGACGACCGTGCCGGCCGCCCGCAGCGTGACGACCGCAACCCTCGCGCCCAGCGCGACGACCGTTCGGGCGCAGCCCGCACCGGCACCGGTCGCGCAACGCACCGGCCCGACTGGCGTCCGAAGTCCGACACCGCCGGCTCGGCTCGCCCCGCCTACCGTGGCGGCCGCGACGACCGCCCGGCGCGCGATTCCGCTCGCGACGCGCGTGCCGCGCGCAATGAGCGCTCCGCTCGTTCGTTCAACCGCGACGCCCGCCCCGAGCGCCGCGAGTCGGGCTTCTACCCGAGCCGCGACGCCAATGCAGGCAAGGTCGACGACGTCGTGCTCGAGCGCCTGACCGCCGACGCGGTCGTCGCGAAAGATGTCGAGGGCATCACGTTTCGCGACCTCGGCCTCGGCGAGAACATCACGCGCACGCTCGATGACCTCGGGGCGGTGCAGCCGTTCCCGATTCAGGCGGCGACCATTCCCGACGTGCTCGCCGGCAAAGACGTGCTCGGCCGCGGCCGCACGGGCTCGGGCAAGACCATCGCCTTCGGAGCCCCGCTCGTCGAGCGCTTGATGGAGAACGGCGGCGGCAGGAACCGTCAGATGGGCCGCGCCCCGCGCGCACTCATCCTCGCGCCGACTCGCGAGCTCGCCCTGCAGATCGACGGCACTGTGCAGCCCATCGCGCGCAGCGTCGGACTCTTCACGACGCAGATCTACGGCGGCGTGCCCCAGGGCCGGCAGGTCGGCGCGCTGCAGCGCGGCGTCGACATCATCATCGGCACCCCGGGCCGCATCGAAGACCTCATCGAGCAGGGGCGCCTCAACCTCAGCCAGGTCGAGGTCGTTGTGCTCGACGAGGCCGACCACATGTGCGAGCTGGGCTTTCTCGAGCCGGTGCAGCGCATCATCCGCCGCACCAAGCGCGACAGCCAGAAGCTGCTCTTCTCGGCCACACTCGACTCGGGTGTCGCCTCGCTCGTCACCGAGTTCTTGCGCAACCCCTCGGTCTACGAGGTCGCCGGCGAAGACCAGCAGTCGTCGACGATCGAGCACAAGGTGCTGCTCGTCGAGCAGCGTGACAAGCGTGCCGTGATCGAGCAGCTCGCGGCAGGCAGTGGCAAGACGCTCGTCTTTGCTCGCACCCGCGCGTTCGCCGAAGAGCTAGCCGATCAGCTCGACGACGCCGGAATTCCGGCCGTCAGCCTGCACGGCGACCTCAACCAGGCTCGCCGTTCGCGCAACCTCGAGAAGCTCACGACCGGGCGCGTGAAGGTGCTCGTGGCGACCGATGTCGCGGCGCGGGGCATCCACGTCGACGATATCTCGCTCGTCGTGCAGGCCGATGCTCCCGACGAGTACAAGACCTACTTGCACCGTTCAGGACGCACCGGCCGCGCCGGCAAGGTCGGCATGGTCGTGACCCTCATCACGAAGCAGCGCGCACGTCGGTTTGACGAGCTGCTCGGTCGCGCCGAGATCACCGCGCAGACGCACGAGGTGCGCCCGGGCGACCGCCTGCTCGAGCAGCTCGCGGCCCTCTAGACACAGCCCCAAGCGCCCGGCGCCCTGTCGATTCCCGTCGGGTGCCGCGCACGCACGACGAACGCCCTCGCACGCACCACCGCGCGTGACGGGGGCGTTTGCCTTTCCCTCTCCGCAGACTCCCGAATGGTAGGAACCGCGCCAGCACCGTCGTCGACGCTTCCTACAGTTGGGGAGTCGCCGGGAGGCAGCCATCGGATTGTCACGCGCACGGGCGGGCGCGTCGGCTGGAAGACGTCCAGGCCGGCGAGCGGTTGGAAGGTGGCGGATGCTCGCTCAGGCCGCGGCGAGCATCGCGCTCGCGGCCAGGGCGAGCGCGAGCCCGACCCACTGCAGCGTCGCGATGCGCTCACGTAGCACGACCGCCGCGAGCAGGATCGTGCCCGCCGGGTAGAGGGCGGTGAGCACCGAGACGACCGTGAGGTCGCCGATCCGCAGGCCCACGAGCACGATGATATTCGCGATCGCGTCGAGCACTCCGCAGGCGATGGCGAGCGCGAGGCCGCCGCGCCAGCCGCCGCGCAGCACCGCGGCGCTTGCAGCGAGCAAGCTCGGCCGGGCCGCGGTTGCGGTCGAGCCGTGGGGCGATGCGGCGTCGGCCGGGGTTGGGGCTGCGGGGCCGGCCGACACGTGCGGTGCACCGTGCGTGCCGTCGAGCACCGCGGCGGGAGCATCCGTCGCCCGCACGTGACGCCGCCCCGCGACGAACGCTAGCATGACGATGAGCGTCACCATGATGGTCGCGTTCACTGTGCGATTGGCCACGAGCGGAATCAGCCCCGAGTCGTCGGGCGTGAAGTCAATGAGAATGTAGAACGCTCCGATGAGCACGCCCGAGGCGATGGCCATGAGTAGGCCGCGCATGGTCGGCCGCACCGCCAGCTGGTCGGGCACGAGCCCCACGAGTACGACGGCGACGAGAGCGAGGGCGAACGCTGGGTAGGCGATGACCCCGAGTTCAGACCCGGTCGCGAGCCCCCACGTGAGCGGCACGATCGCCGACGTCACGGCCGTCAAGGGCGAGAGAATGCTCATCGGACCAATCGCGAGGCACGCGTAGAGCAAGGCGATTGCCGCAGCGCCCGTCGCCCCCGAGAGCGCGCCCCAGAACAGCGCCTCGG
>DIUS01000105.1:2125-5067 GCA_002423075.1 Microbacteriaceae bacterium UBA6152 | reverse complement strand
TGAACGGAGAGCGACGAAATGTCGACCTCTCATTCACGCACTCGACGCGCGCGCGCATCGTGGTCTAGGGTGAGCGAAATGACCCTCATTCGGGGGTAAACAGATGTGTCTACATCTGACGTTGTTTCACTCAGGGGGGTCTCTTCGTCATGCCGTTTTCTACTCCAGGCGGGCATCGCATCGTTGCGCCCAGCGCCGCCGCTCGGCGCGCCGCCGCCATGTCCACCGCACTCGCTGTCGCTCTCGGCCTCGTCACGCTGACGGCCGTCCCTGCCTCGGCCGAGCCCGTAGCGATCGCCGAGGTGCAAGGCACCGCATCCGCCTCGCCGCTCGCCACGGGCACCGTCGTCACCGTACGCGGCGTCGTGACCGCCGACCTGCGCGGCACCGCCGCCTACCGCGGCCTGTATATCCAGACGCAGGGCTCGGGCGGTGCCGACGACGCGACGCCCGGAGCATCCGACGCTCTCTTCGTCTTCCTCAACAGTGCCAACCCGGGCGTCGCCATCGGCGACGTCATCGAGGTGACCGGACCAGTGAGCGAGTTCAACGGCCTCACTCAGGTCACCGCGAGCACCGCGGACGCCATCACGCTCGTCGAGTCGGGCGTCGACTTGCCGACCCCTGTGCCGCTGCCGGCGAGCGTCGTCGGTTCCCAGCGCGAAGCCCTCGAGGGGATGCTCGTCGCCCCCACTGGCGACTACCTGGTCTCATCGACCCACCAGCTGGGCACGTTCGGCACCGTGTGGCTCAGCCCCGGTCAGCTCGCCGTCAAGAGCACTGAGAAGGTTGGCGCCGGGGCCGAGGCCACTGCTATCGCCGCCGCTAACCGCGCTGCACGCCTGCTGCTCGACGACGGGTACAACGCGCAGATCAGTAACGCCGCCCACGTCGGAGAGCAGCCCTACTTCACGGCAGGCGAGGTCGTGCGCATCGGCGACGCTGTCGAGTTCCCGACAGGCGGCATGGTGCTGAGCTTCGGCTTCGACGACTGGCGCCTGCAACCGCAGCTGCCCATCACGAGCAACGGGCCCGCNNTACAACGTCTTCAACTACTTCACGACCCTCCCCAGCGAGAACGCCGAGGCGCGGGGGGCTGACACGGCCGAGCAGTTCGCGGTTCAGCAGTCGAAGATCGTCGCGGCGATCAACGGCCTCGACGCCGACGTCGTCGCCCTGCAAGAGATCGAGAACTCGGTGAAGCTCGGCGAGCCGGTCGACGAGGCGCTCGACTCGCTCGTCGACGCGCTCAATGCCGACGCCGGGGCGGGCACGTGGGCCTTCGTTCCCACTCCCTCCGCCCTGACCGACGCCGCCATCGTCGACGCGATCACCAACGCGATCATCTACCGCACGGCCACGGTCGAGCCCGTGGGCGAGAGCGTGACGCAGGTCGATGAAACGGTTTGGGACATCGCACGCGAGCCGATCGCTCAGACCTTCGACGCCGACGGCTACGTGTTCACGGTCATTGCAAACCACTTCAAGTCGAAGAGCGGTTCGGGCGCCGAGCCCGCCGACGGCCAGGGGCGCTTCAACGCCGAGCGCGTCGAGCAGGCCCAGGCGCTCAAGGCCTTCGCCGAGGATCTGGCCGATGACCCCGAGCGCAGTGACCACGTGCTACTGCTCGGCGACTTCAACGCCTACAGCGAAGAGGACCCGATCGAGGTCTTCACCGATACGGGCTGGAGCGACCTCGTCGCCGACCGCACCGACGGCCAGTACACCTACACCTTTGACGGCGAGCTCGGCTCGCTCGACCACGCGATCGCGAGCCCCGCGCTCGCAGCGCAGGTCGCGGGGGCCGGCGTGTGGGCGATCAACGCCGCTGAGTGGGGCGACCGCGGGTACTTCGGCGCGTCGGCCGACCCCTCGAGCCCTTATCGCTCGAGCGACCACGACCCCGTCGTCGTCGGCCTCAGCACGACGCTTCCGCCAGTCGAGATCGACATCCTGACCATCAACGACCTGCACGGACGGCTCGAGGCCGCACCGCCGGCCGCCGGCGTTGCTGTGCTCGGTGGCCTTGTCGAGGCCACTCGTGCGGCCAACCCGAACACCCTGTTCATCTCGGCGGGCGACAGCATCGGCGCCTCGACGTTCACCTCGTTCATCCAGAACGATGAGCCGACGCTCGACGCGCTCAACGCGATGGGGCTCGACCTCAGCGCTCTCGGCAACCACGAGTTCGACCAGGGCCGCGCCGATGTCGACGATCGAGTCATTCCGATCTCTGACTTCCCGTACCTCGGCGCGAACATCTACGAGAAGGGCACCCAGACTGCCGCCTACCAGGAGTACGAGGTCATCGAGGTCGACGGCGTCGACGTCGGTTTCATCGGCGTGCTGACCGAGAGCATGCCCTCGCTCGTGAGCCCCGATGGCATCGCCACTCTCGACTTCGGCGACATGACCGCCGCCGCCGTGCGCGTAGCCGACCAGCTGCAAGACGGCGAGACCGCGAACGGCGAAGCGGATGTCGTCATCCTCGTCGTGCACGAGGGTGCCCCGACCACGACGCTCGAGGCCGCCACGGGCGACACCGAGTTCGGCGACCTCATCACCGGGGTGCTCGGCAAGGTCGACGCGGTCGTCTCGGGTCACACCCACCTCCAATACGACCTCGAGGTCCCGGTGCCCGGTACCGACGAGGTCATGCCCCTCATCCAGGGCGGGCAGTACGGCGAGGCCTATGGCCACCTCGAGCTCTCGGTCGACCCCGAGTCGAACGAGCTGCTGAGCATCACGGCCGGCGTGAAGCCGCTCGTGGGTGCCGCGCAGCCCGACCCGGAGATCGCGGCGATCGTCGCCGACGCGGTGGACTTCGCGGCCGTCGCCGGCAACGAGAGCCTCGGTGAGATCACCGACGACTTCCTCCGTGGCATCGACTTCACGGGCCAGAACGGCGCGCAGAACGAGAACCGCGGGGCGGAGTCGACGCT
>DIUS01000105.1:688-2085 GCA_002423075.1 Microbacteriaceae bacterium UBA6152 | reverse complement strand
TTCCGTGAGGCCGCCAACGTGCAGCCGTTCGCCAACACACTCTTCACCATGACGCTCACCGGCGCGCAGCTGCGCTCGGTGCTCGAAGAGCAGTGGCAGCCCGCCGGCAGCAGCCGGCCGTTCCTGAAGCTCGGGGTCTCGTCGACGCTGCACTACGACTACGACCCGACGAAGCCGGCGGGCGAGCGCATCGGCACGATGCTGCTCAACGGCGCACCGGTGACGGCGGACCAGCAGGTGCGCGTGGTCGCGAACTCGTTCCTCGCGGCGGGAGGAGACAACTTCGCCACCCTCGCGCAGGGCACGGACCGCGCCGACTCCGGTCGGATCGACCTGCAGGCGTTCGTCGACTACGTCGGCGAGTTCTCGCCCGTGAGCCCCGACTTCGCCCAGCGCTCGGTCGGCGTCTCGATCAGCGCGCCCGACGCCGACGGCTACACCGCCGGCGATGCGGTGACGCTGGCACTCAGCTCGCTGCTGTTCACCAACCAGGGCGATCGCGAGGCCCAGGTGGTCGTGAGCCTCGGTGGAGAGGAGCTCGGTTCGGCCCCGATCGACGCCACGATCGTCGGTCGCACCGATGAGACGGGCCGAGCCTCGGTCACGTTCACGGTTCCCGAGGGGGTCAGCGGAGTCCAGCAACTCGTGATCACGGTGCCCGACAACGGCACCGAGGCGAGTGTGCCATTCGAGATCACCACGCAGCTCGAGCAGATCACGGTCGAGCGCGATCCGCGCCTACAGGGCGGCGCCGTCGTGGGCCGCACNNGTATCGGGTAACCGCGGCCGATGCCGGTGCGCGCCTCTCGGTCGCGGTCACGGCCACCGCCGAGGGCTACGCCTCGGCGACCGCCACGAGCAACGACCGAGCGGTCGCGGCCGCACGGTCGATCACGGTCGGGGCCGCCGACCGGCTGTTCGTCACCCCGAGTGGCACGCTCACCTACACGGTGCAGGTCGTCGCGGCGGGCGTCGAGCCCGTCGGCACCGTCTCCGTTCTCGACCGCGGCCGCGTCGTCGGCACGATCGAGCTCGAGGCCGGTGACGGCGGTCGGGGCACGCTGGCGATCAGCGGGCTCGGGCGGGGCATCCATCTGCTGACCGCGCAGTTCGCGGGCACGGATGCTGTGCGCGGGTCGACCACGCTACTCCCGTCTACGGTGCTCGTCTTCTAGCGGTCACGACCGAGGGCGGGGCGGGGGAATACTCCCGCCCCGCCCTCGTTGTCTCCTGTGGCGCCGTCTCGTCACAATTATGCGGCCGACAGCGCCTCCCCGTACCCTGGAACGCGGGCCGCCGACGGCGGCCGCATCGACAGCCTCACCGAGGAGACCCTCATGGCCCGCATCTACTCCGACATCACGCAGGTGTTCGGCAACACTCCGCTCGTGACGCTC
>DIUS01000105.1:304-575 GCA_002423075.1 Microbacteriaceae bacterium UBA6152 | reverse complement strand
ATGATCGGCGCGGCCCGCGGCTACAAGACCGTGCTCACGATGCCCGAGACCATGAGCAACGAGCGCAAGATGCTGCTCAAGGCCTACGGCGCCGAGCTCATTCTCACCCCCGGCAGCGAGGGCATGAAGGGCGCGGTCGCGGCGGCCGAGCAGATCGTTGCCGAGCGCCCGGGCACGGTGCTCGCCCGCCAGTTCGAGAACGCGGCCAACGCCGAGATCCACCGCCGCACGACCGGACCCGAAGTCTGGAACGACACCGACGGCGCCGTCG
>DIUS01000105.1:0-297 GCA_002423075.1 Microbacteriaceae bacterium UBA6152 | reverse complement strand
TGCAGGTCGTCGCGGTCGAGCCGCTCGAGAGCCCCATCCTCAACGGCGGAGCCCCCGGCCCGCACAAGATCGCCGGCATCGGCGCGAACTTCGTGCCCGCCGTGCTCGACCGCGAGGTCTACGACGAAGTCATCGACGTCAACATCGACCAGGCCGTCGCCACGGCCCGTCGACTCTCGAGCGAAGAGGGCATCCTCGCCGGTATCTCGTCGGGCGCCACGGTGCACGCCGCCGTCGAGCTCGCGAAGCGCCCCGAGAACGCGGGCAAGACGATCGTCGTCATCGTGGCGAGCTACG
>DIUS01000122.1 GCA_002423075.1 Microbacteriaceae bacterium UBA6152 | reverse complement strand
CGCACGTTCTCGCAGCAGCCGGGGCGACACACGTCGTACCAGGGGCCGAGGGTCGTTTCGCGCACGCGGTCAGCGGGTGCCGAGCCGCGCAAGCGCTCTTCGACGAGGTCGATCAGGCCGCTCACGTAGACGGGGTCGACGCCCGGGGTCGGCACACGCACGCCGCGCACGCCGTGCTCCTCGCACGTCTCCATCGCCTCGGTGTCGAGATCCCACATGACCTCCATGTGGTCGCTCACGAAGCCGACGGGCACCATGACGATCGTGGTCGCGCCCGCCGTGGCGTGGTCCGCGATCGCGTCGTTGATGTCGGGCTCGAGCCACGGCTGCGTCGGAGGGCCCGACCGGCTCTGGTACACGAGCTGCCAAGCGACCTCGGGCACGTCAGCACCCTCCTCGCGAAGTGCCGCGATCGCCCGCTGCATGATGACCCCGCTGACGGCGAGGTGCTGGGCGGCGTAGGCACCGCCCTCGCCCCACTCGACGTCGCGCGGTCCGCTGCGCTCGGCATCGGTCGTCGGGATGCTGTGGGTCGCGAAGAGCACCCGCACCCCGGTCAGGTCGACGCCGTCGGCGAGGAGCGTGCGCAGGGCATCCACGACCCCCGCGACGAACGGAGCAACGAAGCCGGGCGCGTCGAAGAACTGCGCCACCTTGTCGATGCGCACCTGTCCCCACAGGCCGGTGGCGTCGAGGGCGTTCGCGAAGTCCTCGCGGTACTGGCGGCAGCTCGAGAAGCTCGAGTAGGCGCTCGTCGCGAGGCCGAGGATTGTGCGGTGACCGTCGTCGAAGGCCTGCTGCAGGGCCTCGGGCAGGTACGGATCCCAGTTGCGGTTGCCCCAGTAGATCGGGATGCCGAGACCCCGACGATCGGCCTCGGCCTGCAGCGCGGCCTGCAGCTCGCGGTTCTGCTGGTTGATGGGGCTCACGCCACCGAAGTGGCGGTAGTGGTGCGCGACCTCCTCGAGGCGCTCATCGGGGATGCCGCGCCCGCGGGTGACGTTGCGCAGGAAGGGGATGACGTCGTCCTGCCCCTCTGGCCCGCCGAAGCCCGCGAGGATGACGGCGTCGTAGGCGACCGGAACGGTCACGTGGCCGCCTGCGGATTCGGCGAGCGCCGCATCCGTCGCCGCGAGGGGGTAGGCGCCATTGGTGATCGTCACTGCAGAACCTCCAAAATCTCGGCGTCGAGCGCCGCGTCATCGAGCCGACGCCCGGTGAAGAACGGCACCTCTTCGCGCACGTGGCGGCGCGCCTCGGTGTAGCGCAGGTCGCGCATCATGTCGACGAGCTGCAGGGGGTCGTCGCTCTCGAGCCCCAGCAGCCACTCGTAGTCGCCGAGCGCGAAGCTCGCCACGGTGTTGGCGAGCACCTCCGTAAAGGCGCTCCCGCGACGGCCGTGCTCGGCGAGCATCTCGCGGCGCTCTTCCTCGGGCAGCAGGTACCACTCGTACGAGCGCACGAAGGGGTAGACGCACAGCCAGCCCTTCGGCTCCTTCCCGAGCATGAACGCGGGGGCGTGGCTGCGGCTGAACTCCGCCTGCACGTGCACCCCCATCGCGTTCCAGGTCGGCAGCAGGGTGCTCAGCAGCGCGCTGCGGCGCAGGGTGCGAATCGCCGCCTGCAGCCCGTCGACCGTCTCGCCGTGCAGCCACAGCATGATGTCGGCGTCGGCGCGCAGCCCGCTCACGTCGTAAATGCCGCGCACGGTCACGCCCTGCGCGGTCACGGCAGCGACCGCCTGCTGCACGCCGCCGCCCGTGGCGGGGCGCTGCGGGTCGCGCCGCAGCACGACGTAGACGGTGTAGGCGAGGGTCTCGCTCACGAGATGCTCTCTTTCGTCGGAGTATCAGAGTCGTTGAGGGCGCCCAGCTGCTCGGCCATCGCGCGGGCCTGCGCGATCACGGCGGCCAGACCGGTGCCCGCCACCTGCTCACCCGCCACGGGGATCTCGTCGTCGACAGCGATGCGGCTCGCGCGCACCCACGTCACGACCTCGCCGGCGATCACGCGATCGCTCGGGATGCTCACCCCGAGCAGCGCCTCGGCGTCGCGCCGCGCCTGCTCGAGGGTGGGGGTGCGCTCGTAGCTCAGCCGCACGACCTCGCGGCCGTCGGCCGCGGCCTGCACGGTCACCCACTTCGCGGTGACGTGCGTGAGGGCGCGCGCGACGACGGCGGTGCCGCGGGCGACGAGCACGCCCGTGCCGCGCGGCGCGGCGGCGAGGCGGTCGTCGGGTGCGAGCACGAGCAGCGCGAGGTGAGTCGCGGTCTGAACGGCGCTCGAGCCGTCGGCGGGGTCGATGAGCCCCGGCGCGGCGACGACGACGTGCCCGTGGCGCACCTCGGGCTCGGCGTCGTCGTCGCGGTCGTTCGCGAGCACGACATGGTCGGGGTGTACCTCGGCCACACGCGCGCCATACTCGATGGCAACACCGAAGCGCGTGAGCTCAGCGAGCAGGGCCTCGACGAGCGTCGACATGCCGCCGTCGAGACTCGCGACGAGCGAGCCGGCCGGGGCGTCGATCCGCATGCGGGCGACGGCGCGGCCCAGTGAGTTCTCGCGCAAGAGGTTGTGCACGAGCCCGGGCACAGCCGTGACGGGCAGGTCGTCGGGGTGCGTCGAGTGGATGCCCTCGACCACCGGGGCCACGAGTTTCTCGAGAATGGCGTCGCCCATGCGCCGCCGCACGAGCGCACCCACGGTCGGCAGGCGCGAGCCGACGGGGCCGGGGAGGAGGGCATCCAGCAGGCCGCGCCAGGCGCCGCGGCGCCCGACGACGGCGACGACGTCGGCGGCGAGCGGCGCGGCGGGGATGCCGAGCAGGCTCACGGCGGGCAGCGGCACGGTCTGCCCCTCGGCGGCGTGCAGCCAGGCGGGGGCGTCGCGCGGGGCGATGATGCGGTCAGCGAGACCGATGCGCTCGAGGTACTCGCGCACGGTGCCACCGCGCGTCGCGAAGGCTTCGGCGCCGCTGTCGAGCCGAAGACCGTCGAGCTCGATCGCCGCGATTTGCCCGCCCGCGCGGTCGGAGGCTTCGAGCACGCGCACCGTGCGGCCCTGCAGCACGAGTTCGCGAGCCAGCACGAGCCCGGCGATACCCGCGCCGATGACGAGGGTATCGGCGGGTTCTGACGTGGTCACCAGTCGGTCCTCGTCGGGGTCGTCTCGCCCGAGTGCACGTACTCCACGAGGCGCGTCAGCACGTCAGGGTCGGTGTCGGGAGGCACGCCATGGCCGAGGTTGACGATGTGGGCGGGAGCTCGACGACCTCGGCGCATGACGTCGTCGACATGAGCAGCGAGCACGGGCCAGGGCGCCGAGAGCAGCGCCGCATCGATGTTTCCCTGCAGCGGCAGCGCGTCGCCGAGCGTCTCGCTCGCCTCGTCGAGCGGAATGCGCCAGTCGATGCCGACGGCGTCGACCCCGAGAGCAGCGATCTGGGTCAGGATGCGGTCGGTGCCCAGACCGAAGTGGATGCGCGGCACCTCGAGCCCGCGCAAGTGGTCGAATGTGCGCTTGGTGTGGGGCGCGACACGACGCTGGTAGTCGACCGCCGACAGAGACCCGACCCACGAGTCGAAGAGCTGGGCGGCTGAGGCCCCCGCTTCGACCTGCGCGCGCACGAACTGGCCCGTGACGTCGGCGCACCAATTGAGCAGCACGGCCCACGAGCGCGGGTCGGCGTGCATCATGGCGCGCGCCCGCTGCTGGTCTTTCGACGGGCCCCCCTCGACGAGATAGGCGGCGAGCGTGAAGGGCGCTCCGCCAAAGCCAATGAGCGGCGTCGAACCGAGCTCGGCGACGGTCATGGCGACCGCCTGACGAATGGGCTCGAGCGCCGCCGGGTCGAGCGGCCGCAACCGCAAAACATCAGACGCGGTGCGAATGGGATCGTCGAGCACGGGCCCGCGCCCCGGCTCGATGCGAATCGGCAGCCCCGCAAGCAACACGGGCACGACGATGTCGCTGAAGAAGATGCCGGCATCCACACCGTGCCGCCGCACGGGCTGCAGGGTGATCTCGCTGGCGAGCTCGGGCGTCAGGCACGCCTGCAGCATGTCGCCGCCCGCGCGCAACGCCCGGTACTCCGGCAGCGAGCGGCCCGCCTGCCGCATGAACCAGACGGGCGGCCGCTCGGGGCGCTCGCCGCGCAGCGCCCGCACGAGGGGCGACTGGGCGGTGCGGCCATCGACGAGCGGATGCGCGGGAGACAGTGTCACTCCCCCAGAATAGGGCGGCCGCCTGGAGAGAACTCCCGGACGGCGCTCAGGTCGAGACTCGCTCACCTGTACCCCCTGGGGGTTGTACAGTTTCGGCCGTCGGGGGGAGCCTAGGATGGGACTCGTGCTGCTGTGCGTCACTGCGAACCATCGGAACACGCCGTTCGAGACCCTCGAGCGGCTTTCTCTTGATGCAGGGTTCTTGGCCGAGTCGGTCGCGGCTGGCGCCGACGAGATTCGCGGTGCTGTCGCCATCTCGACCTGCAATCGCGTCGAGCTCTACCTCGACATCGATGCCCCGCCGATTGCCGCGCACGCTCTCGC
Organism: Microbacteriaceae bacterium UBA6152; assembly: GCA_002423075.1. GTDB lineage: Bacteria > Actinomycetota > Actinomycetes > Actinomycetales > Microbacteriaceae > Microcella. Next base: position 3,502 of record DIUS01000122.1, on the reverse strand, counting down.
TCGCCAGGGTTTCGCGAGCGCTCTCGCCGCGCTCGGCGGCGGCGAGGCCCGCGACCTCACGACGACCGCCGATGTGCTCGATGATGCGGCAGCCGTGCACCACCTGTTCTCGGTCTGCGCCGGGCTCGACTCAGTCGCCGTCGGCGAGGAGGAAATCGCCGGCCAGGTGCGCCGAGCCGCGGCCTTCGCCCGCGAGAGCGGAACGAGCTCGGGTCGGCTCGACCACGTCGTGCAAGAGGCGATCCGCACGGCGCGTGCCGCGCGCGCCCAAGGTGACGCGAGCCGCACGGGCCGCTCGCTCGCCCGTCTTGCGCTCGACCTCGTCGGCAGCCGACTCACCGACTGGTCGTCGACCGAGGTGCTGCTCATCGGCACCGGGCGCTATGCCGCGACGACTGTCGCCTCATTGCGCGAGCGCGGGGCGCAGCACATTACCGTGTACTCCCCCACCGGGCGCGCCCAGCTTTTCGCGCAGCGCCAGGGCGTCACCGCCACGAACGACCTTGCCGCCGCTCTCGCGAGCGCGGCGGTGGTCATTACCTGCACGACCCGGCTCAGCGTCAGCGCTGACGACGTGCCCGCCGGAACCCGCGCCCTCATCGTTGACCTCGGCCTGCCGCGCAACGTTGACCCGGCCGTCGGCGCCCTCGACGGCATCGCCCTGCTCGATCTCGAAACCATCCGATTGCACGCGCCGCTCGTGCACTGGTCGGCAGAAGAGGACGCCCGGGCCGTCGTTGACGCCGCGGCGCACGCCTACGTCACGGCAGCCTCCGTCGAACCCGCTGTGGTCGCGTTGCGTGAGCACGTGCTCGGTGTCGTGCAGGCCGAGATCGACCGTGCCCGCGCTCGCGGTGACGACGGCCGAGTCGAGGAGGCGCTGAGGCACCTCACGAGCGTGCTGCTGCACACCCCCTCGACACTCGCCCGCCGGCACGCCGCCGCGGGACGCGGTGACCAGGTGCTCGATGCCGTGCGCACGCTCTACGGTCTCGATGTTCCCGCGTCTGACGCTGCCGCCGATCAGGCAGAGACTCGCTCGAGCACCGCGAGCAGCGCCAACCCATAAGCCTCGGGTGCAGAGACACTGTTGAACCCTCTCGAGTCGCCATCGAGCTCGATGACAACGGTGTACCCATCGTCGTGACGCTCTAGCGATCGAAAAGCGACGCGCAGCAGGTCGCGCAACTGGTCCTCCTGCGGCAACCACAGAGCGTCAGCGACGTCGACCGAATCGAGCGCCCACTCGGTGGTGCCGTTGAAGCCCAATACCGTTCCGGTCGGATACTCGTGGGCTTCGACGGTGAGCTCACTGACCGTGAACACCTCAGCGTCGAATTCACTGTGGTCGATCTGGAAGCGATCGCCCGACCCGGGCTTCCACCGCAGCCCCGCATCGCGCAGCTGGCGAGCAAGCCCTGTGCTGATCATGGCGACATCGTGCCACGACGAACCGCACGCTGGCTCAGAGAGCGAACGTTCCGTTCGGCTTGGCCGACAGAGAGCTGCGACGGTAGGCGATACCCATCCCGGCGAGCATCATCACGACGGCAGCTGCACCGAACCACCCGGTCATCGAGGAGCCGCCGGTGTCCGCGAGGCTGGCAAGACAGGTATCCTCCGGCACAGCCTCCTGAGCCCACGCCGTCTGCTGCTCAGGGTCGTTCCAGGTCCAGCCACCCGCGTTCGCGGCGGTCGCTCCCTCAAGTTTGGCTGTCAACTGCACAGCTGAACCTCCCGGCAACTCGTGCGTCGCGTTGCCTTCCACGACCGCACCGTTGAGGGTCCAGATCACGCCACCCTCATTGGTCAGCGTCACCACGACCGGATCGCGCACACAATCGACCGCCGCGATCTCAGCCGCCGCCACGGTCGCCGGAAGGGTATCCGGGCAGAAGGCCGACCCCACGAAGCTGTGGCTCCACACGTCGTAGTCGTCAGGCAGCGCGAACCCGGTTGCGGCCGTTGCCGTCACGACCACTCGATCGCCAGGGTTCACGGCGAAGGTCGACTCTCTGACGCCGCCGGAGAAGACGATGTCGATCGCGCTGCCGCCGTTGACGGAGTAGGCGAAGGTGGCGTTTTCCGCTGCCTTCACAGTGAACGTCGCCACTCGCACGGCGCTCGACCCGCTCCCGACGCAGTAATCAACCTCGGTCACGATGGGCACCACGCTCGCACCCAGTTCGCAGCTTTCAGACTCCTCGAAGGTGAAGGTCCATGTGATGAGCGTGGTCTCGATCCCCTCGACCACGACCGTGCTCGCGACGCCCAGGCGGGACGTTTCGATGACGACCACGTCATCGAGGTGGGGCGCCTCGGCGCGCACGCTGACCGTGACCACCGTGGCGTTTGACACGTTATTCGCGACCGCGCTCGGAGCGATTCCGGCCGTGGTGGTCCACGCCAGCGTGCTGGCATTCGGGTCGGAGGGGTCGACAAGGCCCGCGGTCCACGACCCCGGGCCGCCGTCGCACGGCAACGGCGAGAACGTCGCGACGACGTTAACGGCAGCTGCCACGCACCCAGGATTGTGAACCAGCGTGCCCCACGTTCCGGGCACCAGGTCTTCCTCGGGCCCGTAACCCTGCAGAACTCCCAGGGCGATGAGCGCCGAGGTCTTGTCGCTCACGTAGTACTTGTCGAGCTGATATTGAGTGCCGCAGGCATCAGGCACCGGAAAGAGCTGCGCGTCGATCTGTGTCGCTGCGCAGTCAGAGTCATGCACAGAGACATAGCTCTGCGGCCAGGTTGGAGTCCACTGATCGACCCAGCGAGGCATCTGCCAGATCACGACGACACAGTCGCGGGTCGGCACATCGCATTCGGCGCTGTCGTCCGCGCAGCCCTCCGGCGAATCCTGGTTCTCCTCCAGATCCTGATTCTCTGTCGGATCGGACGGTGGCTCGATCACCGGAGTGTCGCCGCCCGTGCCGTCGAACGAGGCAGGCTGCGGTGCGAGCTCGACGCTTGCCGGTGACGGCGGTTCCTCAGAAGCAACCGCCGCGCCGACAGCGCCGACGCTCGGGCTGAGCAGGAGAAGGGCTGCGGTTGCCGCGGCCAGTAGTCGAGAGTGCACCATCGCGTGCTCCTGAAGGAAGAGGGAGTCCAACAGTCGACGCGAGGGCCTGGCGGCGGGTATCGGGGTCTGCAACTCGGGATTCGAGCGCACGCAACTATGACAAGAGTAAGAGCCCGCCGACAGTGCTTGACCTCGCTGACGACGGTCTGCTATGCCGACCGCTTCCGGTGCCGATCAGTGCACGAATTCGAGCAGGTCGAGACCGAGCGCGCGCAGGGCGTCCATCACCCGAAGCCGCCGAGAGAGGTCGGTATCGTCGAAGTGCACCGAGACAGCGTAGGCGACTCCCGCCCGGGGGCCCCGCAGAATTCCGGCCTCGCTGCGCACACCGGTGTCGGTGCCCGTCTTATTGACCATCCACGTGTTGTGCTCGACACCGCGGTGCGAGAGCGGATCGCGGCCGAACGCGCTCGCGACCAT
>DIUS01000129.1:5983-19229 GCA_002423075.1 Microbacteriaceae bacterium UBA6152 | reverse complement strand
ATAATCGCCAGAGTGATGACTACGGCAAAGCCCATGGCAACTTCAAGCTGGAAATTCAGCTCCTTGATCAGCACCCCAAGTCCTTCAGAGGCGCCGACGAACTCCGCCACAATTGCGCCGAGAAGCGCAAGCGTGAGGGCGGTCTTGATTCCGGCGAAAGCGATAGCTGCGGCGCTCGGAAGCGTAAGCCGGAAAAAGGTTTGGGTCTTCGTTGCTCCGAGAGAGCGAAAGAGGGTCTTGGCATTGTCGTCTACGCCAGCGATTCCGGCCACAGTATTGATGACAACAGGGAAAAAGCAAATCACGGCAGCCATGACCACTTTTGATTCCATTCCGAATCCGAACCACGTCAGAAACACCGGTGCGAGGGCAACGCGAGGGGTGTTTTGAAAAGCGACGATGAAGGGATATAGCGCGACCCTAAAGGTCTTGAAGGTGCCCGTCAGCGCGCCAATCACAAGCCCGGCCCCCGCGCCAAATGCGAATCCAAGAAGCGTTTCCTGAAGAGTTATCCAGGTTGCCTCCCAGAAGTACCCCTTCGTAATGAGGTCACCGAGTGCGGCGAAGACGTCGAATGGAGATGGGAAGGTGATCGGGTTGAGCACACCCAACTCACTGAGTGCCTGCAAGGAAAGGACGAAGAAGACCAGCACGAGCAACGGAAGCGCGATGCGAACAGACGTTCTTTCGAGCAATCCGGTTTTCTTCTGCTGATCATCTTGTGCAATGGTGATTTGCTCTGTCGTCGGCGCAGTGGCGTTGCTTGTCATTCCGCTTCTCCATTCATGCCGATGGCGAGCGCATCTCGCACTTCGTTGCTGAGCTCTTGAAAACGGCTGCTGCTCACCATCTCGCTGACCCTGGGGCGCTCCAGATCGATCGCGATGTCACCCACGACCCGGCCGGGGTTTACCCCCAACGCGATAACCCGGTCTGACATGAGCACCGCCTCAGAGATGCTGTGAGTCACCAAGATCGTGGTCTTGCCGATCGTGTCTGCCATGTGGGCCACCTCGATGTTCAGGTGCTCTCGCTTGAACTCATCGAGCGCCGAGAACGGCTCGTCCATGAGCATCACTCCCGGGTCGAGGGCCAGCGCACGTGCCAAGGCGACGCGCTGCTGCATACCCCCCGAAAGTTCCCAGGTGCGCATCGACGCAGCGTGCGACAGGCCGACGAGGTCGAGCAACTCATCGACACGGTCGCTGACATGAGGGCCAGACTCGCGCGCGATGCGAAACGGAAGGGCAACGTTCTCCTTGACGTCAAGCCACGGCATCAGCACAGACTGCTGAAGCATGAAGCCGATGTCTCGACGGCCCTCTTTCGGCTTGGCGTCACCCACTGACACCACGCCCGACTCGTACGGGATCAAGCCGGCAATAATCTTGAGCAGCGTCGACTTGCCGCACCCGGAGGGTCCGACGAGAGCTACGAACTCTCCGGCGCGAATCTCGAAATTGATGTCTACCAGCGCCGGCAGCGCACCGGTCGCGGTCTGATACGTCTTGCCGACCGACACGAGCGAGATGGCCTCGCCTTTGGTCGTCGGTACTGCGGGTGCAATCGTCACAGCATCTCCTCTGGGCTTCTTTGTCCAGACTCTTCAGTGCATGGGCACCGGGGCTGGGTTGAGTGTATGGATTATTGGTTTCGCTTGCTAGACCTGGGTCTCATTCAGTAAGACCGTTGATGTCGACAATGACGGCTTTGGGCTCCGTAAAGAAATCCCGACTGAATACGCCACCTTCACGACCGACACCGGAATCGCCGAATCCGCCAAAAGGCGCTCGTAGGTCACGGATGAAGAAACAATTCACCCAGACCGTGCCCGCCTCGAGCCGGGCAGCAACGCGATGCGCGCGACTGAGGTTCTCGGTGAACACCATGGCGTTGAGTCCGTACCGAGAGTCGTTCGCCAGTTCTACGACCTCCTGCTCGGTGTCAAACGCGCGCACCACGACGACCGGGCCGAAAATCTCTTCACAGTAGTGAGGCGAGTCAAGTCCCAGTCCGGTGATGATGGTCGGCTTCACCACGAGTCCGCTGTCGGCCACCCCACCCGTCACCACAGTCCCGCCGTGAGCCTCGACAGTGTCGAGGTACGACGTCACCTTCTCGAAGTGCTCTCGAGATGCCAGACAGCTGAATTCAGTTTCACGCAGTTCAGGGTCGCCGATTTCGAGGCTCTCGGCCGCGGCAGCGAATCGACTCAGAAACTCTTCGTACACCGTTCGATGCACGAAGAGCCTCGAACCAGCGAGGCACACTTGGCCGGCGTTTCTGAAGATCGCCTGCACGGCCCACTGCACCGCGTTATCGAGGTCTGCGTCTTCGAACACGATGTTGGCACCCTTGCCTCCCAGCTCGAGGCTCACCGGTGTCAAGTTCGCCGCTGCGGCACGCGAGATGGTTCGTCCCGTGCCCGACTCACCCGTGAAGGTAATGCGGTCCACCCGAGGGTCTTCGGTGAGAAATTGCCCCACCGAGTCTGGGCCGAATCCGTGCACGACGTTGAGAACGCCAGGGGGCAGGCCCGCTTCCATCGCCAGTCGTGCCAACATCGTTGCCGATGCTGGAGTGTCTTCGGCAGGTTTCAAGACGACGGTGTTGCCCCACGCCAGGGCAGGTGCGACCTTCCACGTCTCGAGCATGAGGGGAAAGTTCCACGGCGCGATCGCCACGACAACCCCGGCAGGCTCATATCGCGTGTAGGCGTGGTGGCCTGAGTCCATCGGATACGCATCCGCTTGAGACAGGCGAGCCTGGTCGGCAAAGAACCGGATGTTCAGAATGCTGCGGTCGACATCGTGGATCGCCTGGGTCAAGGGCTTGCCCATGTCGCGGCAGTCGGCGAGCGCAAGCGCCTCGCGGTCGCGCGCCATCAGGTCGGCCAAACGGTGAAGAATCACGCCGCGCTTCACAAAGCCCATGCGAGGCCATGGCCCCTCATCGAACGCCAGCCGCGCAGCCCCGACAGCGGCATCTGCTTCGGACTTGCCCCCGAGTGCGATCTGCGCCCACACTTCTTCAGTCCAGGGGTTGACGTCGTCGAACAACTCGCCCGAGACAGACTGCTGCTCGACGCCGTTGATCACGTGCCCGAAGGCCTCTCGAACCATCACTTGCCTCGCTTCTCTTCGATCGTCACGTTGCCCGCCGCGAAGTGGGTCGGGGGCACTTCAGATATGACCACCCGGATGCTCTCGAGGGGCGCGTCAATGGCGGCGTGCGCCGCGTCGGTCAACGCTTCGATAAGCGCCCTGATCTGAGTCTGGCTCCGGCCAGACACCATGGTTACGGTGATGATCGGCACTATTCCCCCTTGGCCAGGTGAATCGAGCCGAGCGTGCTGAAGTGAAAAGAAAGCGACTGCCCTTCGGTCACAGCAATCGCGTCAGTCATCGCCCCCGCCAAGACCCAATCACCGGCGTCAAGCGCGAGCCCACGCTGCCCGAGCAGATTCGCTGCCGCGGCAACCGCCTCGAGCGGATGCCCGAGCACCGCAGTCGCCGTGGCCGAGTCGACGACGATTCCGTCGACCTCCACCAAGACGGCTTCGAGCTCAAGGTCGACCGCGTCGATCGGCTTCATGATCGGCCCCATGACGAAACCTGCACCGGAAGCGTTGTCGGCAATCACGTCAGGCAAGGTGAAGGCAAAGCTGTGATACCGACTGTCAATGATGTCGGCCCCTGCCACAACGGCATCGACAGCGTTAGCGGCGTCTTCTTTCGTGACCCCGGGCCCTTTCAGCGCGGAGCCAAGTCGAAAGAACAGTTCTGGCTCAACTCGAGGATGAATGAAACGGTCTGTCTGAATCGGCAGGTTGAGGGGCAGTTGCATCGCATCCGTTACCCACGCCACAACCGGCTCGTCGACGTTCATCGTCTTCTGCTTCGCGCGACTGGTGAGGCCCATCTTCACACCGATGACGCGTTCACCCCGCGACTCTCGGTGCCGTCGGCTTGCATCTTGAATGCGGTAGGCGTCAGCAACAGTCAGGCTCGGCCACTCGTGCGCGCTCAGCGGCTCGCGTGCCTGCCGAACCGTCTCGCACCTCAAGAGTTCGAGCGCGAGGGCTTCGGTCAGCTCTGTGTTGTCATCCACTGATCGCCACCCCCGCCAACTCCCCCGCGAGCTCAATCGCAATCTCGATGATCATGTCTTCTTGACCTCCCACGTAACGTCGCTCCCCGACCCGACGCAGAATCTCGTGAGCAGGCACTCCATAGCGTTCGGCAGCGGCTTCGGCGTGGAGAAGAAAACTGGAGTACACCCCTGCGTACCCCTGCATGATCGATGCGCGATCCATGCGAGGTATTCGGGTCATGTACGGCACGACAACCTCTTCAGCAGCCTCGAGAATGACATCGAGCTCGATACCCGTGGTCACTCCAACACGCTCGAACGCGGCCACCAGAATCTCGGTGGGTGAGTTTCCGGCTCCTGCTCCGAGAGCGCCGAGCGAACCATCGATCTGTCGAGCACCCGCACGCTGCGCAAGCAGCGAATTGGCAACGCCGAACGAGAGGTTTTGGTGGCCGTGGTAGCCCACCTGGGCGTCATCACCGAGCTCGTCTACCAACGCAGCCACTCGCATCGAAGCGTCGTCGAGAATCAACGCGCCCGCGGAGTCGACAACATAGATGCACTGGCACCCCGCATCCGCCATGACTCGTGCCTGTTGCGCCAGCTCTGACGGGCTTAGCATGTGAGCCAGCATCAGGAAGCCGACAGTCTCGAAACCCAGCTCACGTGCTGCGCCGAAGTGTTGACGAGAGGTGTCTGCCTCGCTGCAGTGTGTCGCAATACGCGCGATCGAAGCACCCGCCGCGCGTGCGGCCTTGAGGTCATGAATGGTTCCGAGCCCCGGCAGCATCAGCACAGCGATGCGCGCCCGCTCGGCTTCATCAACCGCAGCCGCAATCAGCTCGAGCTCAGGCACCAGTGAGAATCCATAGTTGAACGACGAACCTCCGAGGCCGTCGCCGTGAGTGACTTCGATGACTTGCACGCCGGCCTTGTCGAGCGCCCGCACCGTCGAACGCACTTGTTCTTCCGTAAAGCGGTGACTCATCGAGTGCGAACCATCGCGCAGGGTCGTGTCAGTGATGCGAACATCGGTGTTCATGCTTGCGCTCCAGCGGTTTCGAGACGGTGGGCGGCGACCAAGTCGCCGACGCGGGCGGACGCTGCCGTGATGATGTCGAGATTGCCGGCGTAGTCGGGCAGGTAGTCGCCGCGACCACGCACCTCACAGAAGATGGCGACTCGTGAGTAGCCATTCCAATTCGCGCGGGCAGAATCAAACTGAGGATCAGACTTCAGTCGATACCCCGGCACATACTGCTGCACGGCCGCGACCATGGCGTGAATCGACTCGGTAACGCGATCTTGCAGCGCGCCCGCCTCAGCTGCTTCGTCGGGAATGGCACAGAACACGGTGTTGCGCATGATCATGGGCGGCTCAACGGGATTGAGGATGATGATCGACTTGCCGCTGGCCGCGCCGCCCACCACCGACAGCGCATTGGAAGTTGACTCGGTGAACTCGTCCAGATTGGCTCGCGTGCCCGGGCCCGCCGACTTCGACGAAATCGACGCGACAATCTCGGCGTAGGGAACGGGTACCACGCTGCTGACGGCCTTGACCATGGGAGTGGTCGCTTGGCCACCACAGGTGATCATGTTGATGTTCGGAGCGTCAAGGTTGAACTCAAGGTTCACCGGTGGACACACGTAGGGGCCAACAGCCGCAGGCGTCAAGTCAATCGCAGTGATTCCGGCCTCGCGGTAGCGCGGAGCGTTCGCCGCATGAGCCTTGGCACTCGTGGCCTCAAAGACGATGTCGGGCAAGACACCCTGGCTGAGCATCCAGTCGACGCCGCCATCGCTTGCCTCTAATCCCAAGCGACGCGCACGAGCGAGACCATCAGATGTCGGGTCCACACCGATCATCTGGGTCAGTTCAAGATGCTCTGCATGACGCATGATCTTGAACATGAGGTCGGTGCCGATATTGCCCGGCCCGACGATTGCGGCTGTCAGTCTTCTCGCCACGAGTGCTCCTTCTTGTTGAACCATTAGGCGAAATGGGCGGTGAGTGTTCCCAGCCCGGCGAAGGCAACCGTGATGGTGTCTCCGCTCTCGACCGGTACCGATTGAGTGATGGATCCGGGAAGCACCACGGCGCCCTCCTGTAGCTCGACGCCGTGCTCGCCGAGTGTGTTGGCAAGCCACACCAGGGCGTTGAGGGGTGAACCCAGCACAGCGCCGCCGGCGCCAGTGCCCACGACGTGACCGTTCTTACGCAGAACGCAACCCATTCCGCGCAGGTCGAGCTCGTGCAGCCTGCGCACAGTCGAGCCGAGAACGAGCCCGCCGCTCGATGCGTTGTCGGCCACAGTGTCGAAGTAGCCGATCTTCCAGTCGGCAATGCGCGAGTCGATGATTTCGAGCGAAGGCAGAACCACGTCGACAGCGCGAACGGCATCGGCAATCGTCACGCCAGGACCACGAAGCGGCCGGGCGAGCACGAAGGCAATCTCGGGTTCAACTCGGGGTTGCAGAAACTGCCCTGTGGGAATGTCCCGACTTTCGAGGTAGAACATGTCCTCCATCAAGACGCCGTAATCGGGAGTGCTCACTCCGATCTGGCGTTGCATGGCGTGGCTCGTGAGCCCCACCTTGTGCCCTCGAATGACGGCGCCTTCTGCAACGCGACGCTCAGTCTGGATCGACTGGATAGCGTACGCATCGTCGAGCGTCATGTCGGGATGCCGCTTCACGAGTGGCTCGATCGGGCGTCGCGTGCGGTACGCCTCAAGCAAGAGCTCAGCTTCGGCAATTCGCTCTTCTTCTCGCATCATGGGCACCTTTGCACTACAAGAGGGGTCGAACGGGACGCACCCTGGCGAGCATGTGCTGACGCAACTCTCGTGGGCAGGAACAGCACACACCGTGCGGGTTCGCAAGGCAAGCCGGTGGTCTCACCTCATGAGACCCGCGGGGCGAAAATGAGATTCCACCATCGCCAGTGGGCGTCATCGGGCGGGCTTGTTCTTCATCGGCGACGGCCAGCAGACCATCTACCCCGGCGGCTACTCTCTCAGCGAGGCGGGCATCTCGGTCGCCGGCCGCGGTGTCGTGCTCTCGACCACCTACCGCAACACCCGCGAGATCGCGCAGTTCGCCGCGGCGATCGTCGAGGGCGACGAGTTCGTCGACCTCGAGGGCGGGCCGGGGCGGGCGGATGCTGCGCTCGACGTTCCCCGCACGGGCCCGTCGCCCGAGCTCGCGTCGTTCGACTCTGTCGCTCTGCATGACGCGGCGCTCGTGTCGCACGTGCGCACGCTGGTCGCGTCCGGCGTCGACCCCGGCGACATCGGCGTGCTGACGGCGACGAATCGGGATGCTCTCGCCATGCTTGCCGCGCTGCGCGCCGCCGGGTTCGACGCCATCGAGCTGGAGAGCTACTCGGGCATCGCTGCTCCCCTCGTGAAGGTCGGAACGATCAAGCGCGCCAAGGGCCTCGAGTTCAAGCAGGTGCTGCTGGCGCGGGTCGATGGGTCGCTGCTCTCCCCTGCCGACTCGGGCCTCGACGAGGGCGCGCTCGAACGCCGCGAGATCGAGCGGCGGGAGTTGTACGTGGGCATGACCCGTGCGCGCGATGGGTTGTGGGTCGGTTGTGGGCACGGGGAGCTACCCGAGCGTTCGCATCACAGCCTCAGCAATGTCTCTCCGTTCAAAAGGCCCGGGCATTCGAAACACTCGACCGCCCCACGAGGTGCGAGCCTCTTGGAAGCCCGGCGCGCCGGCAACGCCCAGGAGCGCCTCGACCGGCTGCCTGAAGACGCAGATGACCAGCGGGACTGAATGAGCCGCGAGTGCAGCCTCGAGCACAGTGCGGCCATGGTCAATCTCAGCTGCACTGACGTCTGCTTCACCAATGCTGGGCCTTTTCACGATGTCGGTAAAGCCAACTCGTCTGGCGAGTGCAGCTTCCTCGAAGTAGCCCCCACTTGGCTCGCCGATCAGGCCGTGACGCACCAGTCTCATGAGCTGTCCGCGGCCACTTCGCCCCTGGTAGTAGTGACCGGCTCGCACGCTCGGCGGCGCAGGATTCAAGCCGACGATCATTGCAGTTGGGTTCTCGGGCCAGATATCTGCAAGGGTGATGACCGGCTCGCCCATCCAGTTCTCTCGGATTTGAAATCCGATCAAACCATCGGAATCAGTCACTTGCTCAGGTCCGCGATCGTAGCTTCTGCATCCTTGACGAGGAGATACATCGCGCGCTTGCTGGCAGGCGGCATGAGGGTGAATCCGAACTTCTCGTAGAAGCGTTCCGCATTTCTGTCCAGAGCGTCGACGAGGAAGGCCCGTGCTCCGAGGATGCGCGAAGCTTCGATCCCCTTGAGCAATGCATCTTGGAGGAGTGAGGCCCCAAGGCCTCTTCCCTTGAAGGCCTGGTCGACCGCGAGGCGGCCTAACAAGATCACAGGAACCGGGTCGGGCATGTTCCTCGTCACCTTGCTGGGAGCATCCTCGTGACGGAGCGAGCTGGCGGACAGGCAGTAGTAGCCGGCGATCAGGTCAGTCTCACTGTCGATGGAAACGAATGTTCGCGAAGCCCCCGTGGCCTGATTCTTTATTGCCCGCAGATAGAGCCAGTTGTTGAGGCTCTGTTCACCGCAGTCGAACCGTGAGACGTCGTCGGAAGCGGCTAGGGGCCTTGGGCTGCGAAAGCTCAATCCTCAAAGACCGAGGGCCGCTTCAGAAGGTCAGCCAATCCGCTGACCGGTTTGGCGGGCCGGTCGAGAATCTCGTTGAAGGCGTCCCAAGACTTCTTCGACATGTGTAGGTCGCGTTCGACGCGAATGATCTGCTCGGCTTCCTTCACAAGAAGCGGTACGGAGAAGTCAGTCACAGACCGCCCTGAAATCGCCGCAGCCTGCTCGATCTCGGTCTTCTGCTCGCGAGTGAGACGCAGTTCGATACGGTCAGATTTGGTGTGAGCCATGAGCCAACTGTACGGCAATTACCCGTACAGAGTCTAGTCAGCCCACATCACGGCAGATTGCTCAGGATCCTCGTTGGGTCCTCACCCCTCGCGAGGGACCAAACGTGGGGTTCGCTTGGGTCAAGTCCCTGGAAGTGGTGCAACTGCTGATCCTCCGGTATAGGCGCTGAGCGCTGTGACGGTGTCGGCGACCACCTCCTGTTCCACGACCAGCCGTCGGGTCGATGCCGAGGAGTTGCGTGATGGGGGGCGGCGGCGTCGGCGCGTGGCCGGGGCCTCCGGGAGGGCATCCCGTAGCTGCTGAATCAGAGCCGGGGCAGGAGCCACCGGCAGCAGGTCGGGCTCGTTCGTTCAGAGCTTGGTGTAGATCACGCGCCGGTGTGCAACCTCAACGATCAGGATGAGGATCTGGTCATCGTCGATGGTGGTGACAATTCGATAGTCGCCCACTCGATAGCGCCAAAACTCTTCGTTCACCAACTTCTTGCCGAGTGAGCGCGGGTTCTCGAGACGCGCCAATTTCTGCTCAAGAAAACCACGGATTCTCTTCGCTGCCACCGCATCGAGTTTTTCGACCTGCTTCGCTGCCTTAGGAGTGAACCTGATCGCGTAGCTCACACCGGCCAGTTCACGTCGTCAAGATCGATCGCCTCGTCGTTGGATTGAGTGAATTCCTCCAAGGCGTCCTTAGCGAGGAGATAGTCTTCGTTCTCGTCCAAGTACTGCGTCAGCGCTTCGGTCGCGTAGAAGGTCTTCGACCGTCCGGTACGCGACGACAAGTACTGCAGACGACGCTCGGTTTGCTCGTCAACGCGCAGATTGATTTGCGGCATGGGATCCTCCTCCAAATGCTATACAAATATAGCATGATGTCGCGCTCGTGGCGCTGACGGTGCGCGCCGCCTACGCCTGCGCCCGCTCCAGCACGAGCTCCCTGACCCGCGCCGCATCGGCCTTGCCGCCCATCGACTTCATGACGGCGCCGATGACGGCTCCGGCGGCCTGCACCTTGCCGTCGCGGATCTTCTCGAGCACGTCGGGCTGCTGCGCGAGCGCCGCATCGACCGCGGCGATGAGGGCTCCGTCGTCCGAGACGACTTCCAGGCCTCGGGCCGCGACGACCTCGGCCGGCGTGCCCTCTCCCGCGATGACACCCTCGACCACCTGGCGAGCGAGGCGGTCGTTGAGAGCACCTGACTCGACCAACTCCACCACGGAGGCAACGTCAACTGAGCTGATGAGCGACTGCGGTTCAGCATCCTGAGCATTCGCGATGCGGGCGATCTCGCCCGTCCACCACTTGCGGGCCTGCTGCGGCGCCGCACCCGCGGCAACCGTGTCGGCGATCTCGACCAGGAGGCCCGAGTTCACCACGTCGCGGAACTCGAGGTCGGTGAAACCCCACTCCTCGCGAAGACGACGTCGGCGGGCGGCCGGGGCCTCCGGAAGAGCATCCCGAAGCTGCTCGATCAGGGCCGGCGACGGCACCACCGGCAGCAGGTCAGGCTCGGGGAAGTAGCGGTAGTCGTCGGCGTCGCTCTTGACGCGTCCGGGAGAGGTGGTGCCGGTGTCTTCGTGCCAGTGGCGGGTCTCTTGCTGGATGGTGCCGCCCTTCGCGAGAATCGCCGCCTGGCGCTGGATCTCGTAACGCACCGCCCGCTCGGCCGACCTAAACGAGTTGACGTTCTTCGTCTCGGTGCGCGTTCCCAGCTTCTCTTGGCCGCGGGGGCGCAGCGAGACGTTCGCGTCGCAGCGCAGGTTGCCGCGCTCCATGCGGGCCTCGCTGATGCCGAGGGCGCGCACGATGTCGCGGATGGTGGAGACATATGCGCGAGCGAGTTCCGGGGCGCGGTGCTCGGCGCCGTAGATCGGCTTCGTCACGATCTCGACGAGCGGCACGCCGGCGCGGTTGTAGTCGACGAGGCTGTATTCGGCGCCCTGGATGCGGCCCGTCGACCCGCCGACGTGGGTCAGCTTGCCGGCATCCTCCTCGATGTGGGCGCGCTCGATCGGAACCTGCACGAGGCTGCCGTCTTCCAGCTCGATCTCGAGGCTGCCCGAGTATGCGATCGGCTCGTCGTACTGGCTGATCTGGTAATTCTTCGCGAGATCCGGGTAGAAGTAGTTCTTGCGGCTGAACGTGCTACTCGGCGCAATCTCGCAACCGAGCGCGAGGCCCAGCGAAATCGCGAAGCGCACCGCCTGCTCGTTGACGACCGGCAGGCTGCCCGGCAGACCGAGGCACACCGGCGTGATGGCGGTGTTCGGGTCGGTGATGTTGTTCGCGGCGAGGGCCGGGTTGGGGGCGTCGCTGAACATCTTCGTCTTCGTGCTGAGCTCGACGTGCACCTCGAAGCCGAGCACGGGCTCGAAGAGTTCGAGTGCCTTGTCGAAGTCCATGAGTTCTGCGCGCGCCATGAGGTCAATCTTATGGGCGAGGCGGATGCTCGCTCTGCGCTACCCGCTACTGCTGAGGCGGATGCGGCATCGGTGGCGAGCCTGCCGAAACGACGCCGTTCTGGTCGCCGACGCTGAAGATCGTGGTGGCATCGAGGTTGATCGTGTCGCCCGCGTAGAGCGTGCCCGCGAGACCGCTGCGGCGCACCGAGTTGATGGTGTGCAGGTAGGCGAGATGGGTGCAGAAGCGGTCGGCCACGAACTCAGGCACGTCGCCCGAAGCCACGACGTAGGCAACAGGTGTGCCGCTCGAGTCGAGCACAGCTTCGCCCATCGCATACTCGCGCGGGCCACGATCGACGGGCACGATCACTTTTTCGCCCCCGACCTGCAGGGGGTCGTCGACGGCGGCGAACGTCGTGCTGTAGCAGTCACCCCAGGTCAGCATGCAGCCGACCATCGAGTCGCGCGATTGACACGCCCGCACTTGCTCGTCTTGCGTCAAAGCCGCCCACTCGGCGGTGCCTTGCTCAGGAAAGTCATCGGGGGCCGCGGGCGCGGGGGCTGGCTGCTCGACAGTCACAGCCACCGGCTCATCGGGCGAACTCTCGGCGACACAACCGCCGATCGCCATTGTCGCGACGATCGCGAGGGCGGCAAGACGTGGTCGAGACACGGGTTCCGCCGTTCTGAGAAAAGAGACGATTGCTCGAACAGCGTCTCACGCAGCGGTGCTTCTGTCGAGCGCCCGGCCGCTAGCGCTCAGCCGCGCGGCACCGTGCCCTGCGCCGCGCGGGCTCGGGCGCGGTCGCGGGCGGCGGAGAACATCCACGTAAAGCCGTCGATGAGGGCGTGCAGCGCGATGAGCAGCACGGCCGCTGCGGCGGGCCACCCGAGGGTCTCGATGAGCGAAATGCCCACGACGACGGTGACCTGCAGCACGATGACGCGGCCGTAAGCGCTGAGCATGAGGCGCGACCCGCGTTGTTCGGGCAGCGGCCCGAAAAGCGCGACGAGCACCTGCGCGGTGCCGGCGACCAGCCACACGAGCAGGGCGCCCCACCAGTTCACCGGAGTCTCGCTGTCGACCGGCACCATCACCCCGGCGACGAGCAGAACCACGAAGACGCCGTATACGAGGGTGAAGATGCCGTAGTGCATCGCGAAGAACCCGGCGAGGGCACGGCCGTCGCCGTCGCCGCGCACGAGGCGGCCGTTCATGCGCAGCGTGTCTACTGTTGCGGGGTCGTTGCCGCCGGGCGCGTCGTCCGAGCGCAGCAGCTTGATGAGCGTCGCCACACCGATGCTGATGTTCTCGAGCCAGTAGAGCAGCACGATCTCGCGCCAGTCCCAGCCGAGCAGCAGCACGCCGACGAGCGGCAGGGCCGTGTAGGCGAGCAGGGCGACGAGGCGAGTCATGATGCTTGATTCTTGCAGGGGGCGGATGCTCGCAAAAGGCTCTTCGCGCTGACCAGCCGCTCTGCTGTGCTTCGGCCTGACGGCGCCGCACTGGTGCGCCCTGCGCTCACCCCGCGGCACAACCACCTGCGCCGCTCGGCCACGCCCTGCCTCCGCCCCTCCTCCCCAGGCGAACCCCGAAAGTTCTTATCCACGAGTGCTGCTCGACATCTGTACACCAGTTCTATAGAGCGAGAGAATGAGGTATGCATTCATCGAACACAGCAACACTGGCCCATGCTGGGTCTCTTGCTGTGCTCGACCGCCCCGAAACCGCCTCATCGCCCTTCGCGGTGCCGGCACTCGCGCTGCTGCAGCGACCGGCCATCGCACACCTCACCGACGACGCGCTCATGAGCCTGCACA
>DIUS01000129.1:3317-5946 GCA_002423075.1 Microbacteriaceae bacterium UBA6152 | reverse complement strand
CGGCTCGGCAGTCGCACGCCCGAGAACCTCATTCAACGCCTCACCGGAGTCGGCGCGCGCGAAGCCGGAGCGATGGTGCGGGTCGGCTCGATGCTCGCGGGCGCTGACGACCGCACGCAACTCGACGACCTCGCCGCAGGCACCGACAGCGTTGCGCCTGGTACGCAGCATGCCCCGCCCGAGAGCGCCTGGCTGCACCCCGTAGCCGTTGCGGTCGGCGAGGCACGCCTCTCCGTCGAGGCAGCCGACGTGATCGGGCGCGGGCTCGGTCAGCCCACAGTTCGCGTCACCCCGGCACACCTCGAGAGCGCCGCTCTGCAACTGGTCGCCGAGTCCGTGCTGCTCACCGTCGAGCAGCTTGCCGTGCGAGCTCGGCAAGCACGCGCACTGCTCGACCTCGAAGCCGAGCCCGAGCTCGTCGACGAGCGCGAAGCCGCACTGCGCGACCGCCGATACCTCCACCTCACGCGCCAAGCCGACGGCATGACGCGCCTCAACGCACTGCTCGACCCCGAATCGGCCGCGCTCGTGCGCTCTGCCGTCGATGCTGCGACCTCTCCGCGTCGAGACGGGCCGCGCTTCGTGTCTGCCTCTGGGCAGGATGCTGACGAACTGGATGCTGACGAGCACGATCGCGCCCTCCGCATGCTCACCGACGCCCGCACCACCCCGCAGGTCGCACTTGACGCAGTCGTCGAGCTGATCCGCCTCGGCGGTGAGGTCGCACCCACTGACGTCATCGGCGTGCGGGCCCCAGCTGTGCAGGTGATCGTCTCTGAGCGCGACCTGCGCGAGGGCCGAGGTCTCGCGTTCTTCGAAGGGCAGACCGAGCCGGTCGGCACAGCATCGGCCGAGCGGCACGTCTGTGCGAGCGGCGTCGTATCGATCGTCGTCGACGAGCTCGGCGACGTGGTCGCCCTCGGCCGCGAGTCGCGGCTGTTCACCCGCAAACAGCGCATCGCCCTCGCCGCCCGCGACGGCGGTTGTCGATTCCCCGGGTGCGATCGGCCACCCTCCTGGACAGAAGCGCATCACATAGTGCCCTGGAGCTCAGGCGGCTCGACCGACCTCCACGACGGAGTACTTCTGTGTCGACATCACCATCTGTTACTGCACAACAATGGCTGGCATTTCACTCGCGTCGACAGGTCTCTGCATGTGATTCCGCCACCCGACGTTGATCGCGACCAGAAGCCGATTCCGGCGCCCAGCAGGAGCGTGCCCCTCGAGCGCGCCAGGGCGGGCTGAGCTTCTAACCCAGTGCCGGAGCCTGCGCCCAAAGCGGCCCGCCCCACTGCTGCTCGAGCAGCGCCTCGATACCCGCACCGACGTCGTACAGACGCGCATCTTGACGCGCTGGCGCCATGAGCTGCAGACCAACGGGAAGCCCATCCTCCGGCGCAAGCCCCATCGGCAGCCCCATGCCGGGCACTCCCGCCAGGTTCGCCGGAATCGTCGTCACGTCGTTCAAGTACATCGCCAGCGGATCAGCCATCTTCTCGCCGAGCTTGAAGGCGGTGGTCGGCGCCGACGGCGACACCAGAATGTCGGCCTGCTCGAAGCACGACGCGAAGTCGCGCTGAATGAGCGTGCGCACCTTCTGCGCACTGCCGTAGTAGGCGTCGTAGTAGCCCGCCGACAACGCATACGTGCCCAGAATGATGCGGCGCTTCACCTCAGGGCCAAAACCAGCTTCGCGAGTCGCGCCCATGACGTCTTCGACCGTTCCGGCCACATCAGCACGCATACCGAACCGCACCGAGTCGAACTTCGCCAGGTTGCTCGACGCCTCCGCCGGCAAGATCAGGTAGTACGCCGCGATCGCATATTCAAAGTTCGGCGCCGACACCTCGACGATCTCGGCACCCGCACCAGCCAGCAGCTCGAGGGTCTCGCCGAAGCGCTGCGAAACTCCCGGCTGGAAGCCTCCGCTGTCACCACGTAGCTGCGTGACGACACCAACGCGAAGACCCTTGAGCGACTCGCCCGTCGCACCGCGTCGTGCAGCCTCTTCCATCGAGTCCCACGACTCAGGAATGCTCGTCGCGTCGCGCGGATCATGCCCGCCGATGACGTCGTGCACGAGCGCAGCATCCAGTACCGATCGCGACACCGGCCCCACCTGATCGAGCGACGACGCAAGCGCGATCGCACCATAACGGCTGACGCCACCATAGGTGGGCTTGACGCCGACCGACCCGGTGACGGCAGCCGGTTGACGGATGCTCCCACCGGTGTCGCTCCCGAGCGCGACGGGCGCTTCAAAAGCAGCAACAGCCGCAGCCGACCCGCCGCCCGAGCCGCCGGGGATGCGCGTGAGATCCCACGGGTTCTTCGTCGGGCCATACGCCGAGTGCTCGGTGCTCGACCCCATCGCGAACTCGTCCATGTTGGTCTTGCCGAGCGGAATCATGCGGGCCGCACGCAACCGTGCGACGACCGTAGCGTCGTAGGGCGGAACCCAGCCCTCAAGAATCTTCGACCCCGACGTCGACGGCATGTCGAGCGTGCACAGCACGTCTTTGATCGCGATCGGCACACCGGCGAGCGCCGGCAGCGACACCCCGGCGGCACGGTCGGCGTCGACTCGGGCTGCCGTTTCGAGAGCCGCGGTGTTGACGTGCAGGAA
>DIUS01000129.1:0-3226 GCA_002423075.1 Microbacteriaceae bacterium UBA6152 | reverse complement strand
CGAAAGCGACTACCGTCGTGGTCGGGTGCCCCCGCAAGAGCCTGCTCGGTCGTGAGAGTTTCGCCGATCTCGTCGGGACGCATGCCTCCGACCAGCGGAATCGGGTGACTCGTCGCCGGCACATTGTCACCGGCAACCTGCTGCACGGTCGCGACAGCGTCGACGATCGCGCCGAGCTCCCCCGTGAGTTGCTTGATCTCGGCCTCGGTCAGCGCGATCCGCGCGAGTGACGCGAGGTGGGCGACACGCTCGGGAGTGATTTCAGACATAGTGCTCTCAGTCTAGATCGGGCGGCACGAGGGTTTCGGCGGCCCGGACAGTGGCGATGCGTGCAAAGGCTATGCGTGCTGTGGCGGTGCGTGCTGGGGCGGTGCGTGCAAGGGCGGTGCGTGCACGGGCAATGCGTTGCGCGTCCCCAACGTTTCGACCAGCTCGAGCGTCCTAGTGGTCAGAGGCTTCGCACACAGTTCGCCCACAGAAAGGGATCTCCCCATGACCCGCACGCGACTCGGCCGCACGGTGCTGTTCGGGATGCTCGCGATGAGCATCCCGCTGCTGACAGCGTGCTCGGGCTTCATGACCGGCACCTCAGCGCTGCAGGGAGAGTGGGTGCTCGAAAGCGGCACTGACACTGAGGGAGCTTTCATCGAGCCCGTGCAACCCATCACCCTCGAGTTCGACGGCGATGCCGTGACCGGGCAGGCACCGTGCAACCCCTACAGTGGCGCGGTCGTGCGCGGACCGGGTTCGAGCGGCACCGGCACGATCGAGTTCGGCGCACTCACGCACAGCGAGATGGGCTGCGCCGAGATGGAGCAGAACGTGCTCGAGAGCCGGTTCTTCGCTGCGATTGAAGGCGTCGACCGCGTTTCGGTCAGCGACGACGGCGATCGGCTCGAACTCACGGGCGACGACGTGTTCTTGCAGTTCACGCTGAGCGAGAAGCGCGAGGACTAGGCCGCTCGGGAGGCGGCACGCAAGTGCGTGACTCGAAGCAGGCCGACCGCACGTCGCAGACGGAACACACCCACCGCACGTCGCAGACACCACACAGGCCGACCGCACGTGACTTACAGCGGTCGGCACTCGCTCTCGCCCAACAGCGTGCTCGCACTCTCACTCACCCGCAGCACGAGCAGCTCACCCTCGGCACTCTCACCCTTCACCTCGATCACATCGCCGATGTCGGTACGGGTGACGCGCATGCCCTGGTCGTTCCACGCCGACTCGACCCGATCGGCGGCGACCGAAGCGAGAATGGGCGCGTCGCCCACTCGCAAGGCGGGATACCGTTCGCCCGCCACCCACAGCGAGATCACGCACTCCCGCGGTGTCGGATCATCGAGCACCTCCCACTCGCCACCCACGATGCCTTGAGTGTCGTCGAGGGCAGCGAGAAAACGGTCGTGCGCTTCGGCGTCGGTGACGGGCGTCGCCTTCTTCACCGCGCATCCGCTCAGGCCGACCGTCAGCAGCCCGACCACGCAGAGCGCAGCCACGGCGACGAACGGGGCGCGTCGATGCATGCGCTCAGGCTAGTGCGCGCAGCGCGAGCGACGCTGGATCACGGTCGAGCGACGCACGCTCGCACTCTCAGTACAACAGTGCGAGCGTGCGTCCAGCGTCGCGCTGCGAGCCATCGGTGACGAGCTCACCCTTGTCGATGCCGATGAGCGCGAGGTTGCGCATCGACTCGGTGCCCGGGCTGAAGTACTCGTTGTGCCCCATCGACGACGCCAGAACGCGGTTCGTGATCACGTCAATCGCCCCGGTGACGCTCATGACGCGTGCCCCGTATTCGCTCGATCCCGGGTCAGAGCCGAAGAACGAACTGTTGGGAATCGGATCCCACGCCGCCTCGGCCACGAAGACCTCACCCCGCACGTTCAGGTCGTGGATGCTCTGCGCCGGGCTTCCCGGCGACCCCATCATGGCCAACGCATCGACGGTAGTGCTCTGCTCGAGCGCCATGAGCGCCGCCGTCGATCCATAGGAGTGCGCGAGCAGCGAGACGAAGGGCTGATCGTCTCCGCGCAGAGTCTGCAGCCCGTCGATCGTCGCCGCGATCGCGTCACGCCCCTCGTAAGCGAGGTCGAGGCTGCCGACGTTGAGCAGGTGGGGGGTCTGGTAGCCGATCCAGGCGACGGTCGCAACGGTCTCGACCTCGGTGGCGGCCCCCGCCTCAGCCAGCAGCGAAAGCCACGACACCTGCTCGTCGTAGAGCCGGGCAGCGGTGTCTGTCCACTCCACGACGTTGCCGCTCACCGTGATGAACATTCCCGGAATCAGATAGCTCACGTAGTCGGCCGTGTCGAGGTCGCCGAGCACAATGGTCGCCTTGCCCTCGTCGAGGGTGTCGAGGGTCAGCAGCGACCGTGGAGGGTTCGCCGCCGCCGGACCGAGCGCGTCAGCGATCGAGTAGAGCATCTGTAGCCGGTTGAGGTTCTGCGCGGCGATGGCCCGGCCGGCATCGAGGCCGTGCAGCTCGAGCTCACGAATCGTCGAACGCAACTCTCGTCGGTTCGCCTCGTTGCGCACGGCATAGGGGATGCCGTCGAGGTTGCCGACGAGTTCGGGTGCCGCCGCGATCATCGACCGCCGTGCGGTGTCATCAAGACCTGCCCACCAGCCGCTCACCTGCGTGGCGGCCGGAGGCGCGTCCAGCAGTGCGCGGAGAAGTTGGGGGTTCTCCTCCACGTAATTGGTCACCGCGGTGGGGGGCATCGCGGTGAGAGCGTGCAGCAGAGGAACGCCTGTGATGCTGGTCAAGCTCGAGGTCGATAGGGGGGGGACCGGAGCTGTAGAGGCGATACTCGGCTGTGTGCTGGTGGGCAGGTCGATGCTCCGCTCTTCAGCGGAAGTCGAGGGCGAAGAGACGATCGAGAGGGATGCAGGTGGGGTGTTTTCGCGCGCGGCGATGGGCCCCGCGACCGTGACGACGGCGAGCGAGGCGAGGAAGAAACTCATCGCTTCGAGCAGCAAGCCGTGATACCCCTCACTACCGAGGGTCTGGGCTTCCCCACTTCAGTCCCCTCGGCGCAGTTTCATGCTAGGGGAAAAGCACCCCACTTTGGGGGTGAAACGAAAGTTCCTCCCGATTGACACTCAGTCTTTACATAGTCGACATCTGGGGAGGAGAGGGCGCTCGAGTTCAGCGAGGCGCCCGCAAACGGATGCGGAGAGCCACGAACCCGCGACAGGGCGGCACAAGTGGCAGCGCATCGGG
>DIUS01000131.1 GCA_002423075.1 Microbacteriaceae bacterium UBA6152 | reverse complement strand
GCCGGCCTCAAGATGAGACTTCCATACCTTCGGGTGAGAGGCTCCCAGCCAGATTACTGGGTTGATAGGCAGGATGTGGAAGAGGGGACTAAAGACCCTTGCAGCTGACCTGTACTAATAAGCCGATAACTTGACAACACCCTCTCTTTGAGAGAACTGAGTTTGTTGCTCGCGTCCACTTTGTGGTTCTCGATTTACGGTCGAGAACTNNCTGTCCGTAAACGATTGATAAATCAATAGTGTTTCGGCGGCCATAGCGAAGGGGAAACGCCCGGTTACATTCCGAACCCGGAAGCTAAGACCTTCTGCGCCGATGGTACTGCGAGGGTGACCTCGTGGGAGAGTAGGACACCGCCGGACTTCTTTGTGAGATGGCCACCCAGCAATGGGTGGCCATTTCGCGTTAACGAACGATTCCTGAGCTCGAGGAGCACTGTATGGCTGATCGCCCGCATCGCCCGGCCGGCGACGATCGCCCGCGCCGTGATGGCACCCCGAAGCGCGATGGTGTTCCGAAACGCGACGGTGCCCCCAAGCGCGACGGTGCCGCTCGTCGCGATGGGGCCTCGGCGAGAGACTCTCGACCGCATCGCGATGGCGCGCCGCGTCGCGATGGGCAGCCCCAGCGTTCTGGCAAGCCGCAGGGTGCCGGCGCGGGGTACCGCGGTGCACGGCCGGCGGGCGCATCCCGACCCGCTCGTCCGAACCGGCCCGAGGGTGACAACGATCGTCCCCGTCATGACGACCCGCCGATTCCCGAAGAGATCACCGGCAAAGAACTCGACCGCATCGCGCGCAACGAACTGCGCACGCTGGCGAAGGAGAACGCCGATCGGGTGGCGCAGCACCTGGTGATGGCGGCAGCCCTCATCGACACCGACACGGCGCTCGCGCACCGGCACGCTCAGGCTGCCGCGCGGCGGGCTGGCCGCATCGCGGTCACGCGCGAGTCGCTCGCCATCACGGCCTACGCCCTGGGCGACTTCGCGCTCGCGTTGCGCGAGCTGCGCACCTATCGACGTATCTCGGGCTCGAACGAGCAACTGCCCATGATGGTCGACTGCGAACGGGGTCTCGGCCGGCCCGAAAAGGCGCTCGAGCTCGGTCGGTCGGTTGATCGACGCGAGCTCTCCGTGCCCACGCGTGTTGAGCTCGCCATCGCGATGTCGGGCGCCCGTCTCGACCTCGGTCAGACGCAGGCCGCGCTCGAAGAGCTCGAGATTCCGCAGTTGGACCCGTCGAAGGCTTTCACGTACAGCCCAGCGCTGTTCGACGCCTACGCCGTCGTGCTCGACGAGCTCGGACGCACCGAGGAGGCCGCCGAGTGGGGCCGCCGCGCCGATCTCGCCGCCGAAGCGCTGGCCGCGGTCGACGCCGTCGAGGGCGACGAGACGATCGAGATCATCGAGCTCGACGACGACGAGGTACTTGATGCCGGGGAGGAGACGGTCACCCCGCGGGGCGGCGACTCTGCGCACGGCGAGACTGCGCACGGNNCCGGAGCACCGGACGGCGAGCCGGAGAGCGCCGATGCTCGGTAGGTCGCGCCCCACGCCGTTGACCGGCCGAGACGCCCTGCTGCTCGACCTCGACGGTGTCGTGTACACCGGTCCGGGTGCGATCGACCACGCGGTTGAGAGCATCACGAAGGCGGCGAGAGATCTGCGCGTCGGCTACATCACCAACAACGCCTCGCGCACGGACGAGCAGGTCGCTCAGCACTTGCGCGAGCTCGGCCTGACCGTCGATGCGGCTGATGTCGTCACGAGCCCCCAAGCCGCGGTGCGCGTGCTCGCCACTCTCGTCGAACCGGGAGCGCGCATCCTGGTCGTCGGCGGAGATGGCCTCATCGACGAGCTCGAGAATGCAGGCTTCGCCATCACGCGGTCGGCCGATGACCACCCAGCGGCCGTGATTCAAGGCTTCGCCCCGCACGTCGGTTGGGAGCACCTGGCCGAGGCCTCTTTCGCGCTGCACACGGGCATTCCGTGGGTCGCGACGAATACCGACTGGACGATCCCGGTCGAGCGCGGCATTGCGCCCGGTAACGGCACCCTCGTCTCGGCCGTGCACCTCGCGGTCGGCCGACTGCCGGTCTTCGCGGGCAAGCCGGAGGCGGCGATCTTCGAGGTCGCTACCGAGCGCTTCGGTGCAACAAACCCACTCGTCGTCGGTGACCGCCTCGACACCGACATTATGGGCGGCAAACGCGCGGGGCTCACGACGGCCCTTGTGCTCACCGGCATCGACCGTGCGAAGCAGGTGCTCGCGGCGCCGGCGACGATGCAGCCCGACTACATTCTCGGTGATCTGCGTGAGCTGTTCACTCCCTACCCGTCCGTCACGAGCAGCGTCGATGCCGACGGCGTGAGAACGGTCAAGGTGGGGCAGGCCGTCGTGCGCATGAAGCAGCATGTCGTGCGAGTGGCTCGCGCAGGTTCTGACGAGCTCGATCTGCTGCGCGCGGGTGCCGCGGCGATCTACGCCTCAGGGCTGCAGATCTACGGGCTCGATGTCGATGAGCAGCTCATGCACCTCGCGGTAGTGTCGTGACCATGACCGACGACGCCTCTGAAGTGGTGCACGCTGAGGTTGACGAGGCTCTGCTCTCGCGCCTGGCGCTCATCGACGAGCGTCCGCTCACCGAGCGCAGTGAGGCCTACCGGCAGCTGCACGACGAGCTGCGCACGCGCCTCGAAGCGACCGACGCCGACGCCGTCCGCTCGGCGTGATCGACGCGGCGACGATCGCGGCGAGGCGCTGATGGCCGACACCCAGCGGCTCGATCTCGCGCTCGTCGAGCGCGACCTCGCCCGCTCGCGCACCACGGCGCGCGCGGCGATCGAGCAGGGGCGCGTCTCGGTCGACGGGCGCGCGGTCGTGAAGCCGTCGCACGCGGTGCGACCGGATGCTCGCCTCGAGGTCGACGGAGACGATCGCTACGTCAGTCGCGCGGCCCTGAAGCTCGCGGCGGCGCTCGATGCGGCCGAGCTCGACGTTGCTGGCGCTCACGCGCTCGACCTGGGCGCCTCGACGGGCGGCTTCACGCAAGTGCTGCTCGAGCGCGGCGCACGACGGGTGATCGCGCTCGACGTCGGGCACGGGCAGCTCGACCCCGCGCTGCGGGCCGATCCGCGCGTGGTCGTCGTCGAGGGTGAGAACGCTCGGGCGCTCACGGCAGACAGGCTTGCCGAGGTCAGCGGGGGAGCGGTGTCGGGCGCCGAGCCCGTCGACCTCGTGGTCGCCGACCTGAGCTTCATCTCCCTCACGCTCGTACTGCCGGCGATCGTCGCCACGGTCGGCATCGAGGTGCCGCTCGTCGTGCTGATCAAGCCGCAGTTCGAGGCCGGTCGGAAGGGCATCCGCGAAGGAATCGTGCGTGACGCAGCCCTGCGCGACGACGCGATCATGGCGGTACTCTGGGCGGCGTCTGATGTGGGGCTGCAGGCGAGCGAGCTTCTCTCCTCCCCGATCGTCGGCAGTGCGGGCAATCATGAGTATCTGGCCGTCTTTCGGCCGGGTGCCGGGGTGCATCCGACAGAATGGAGGGGCCGTGCGACCGCGCTCGCGAGCGCGCTGCCCGGAACACCCGCCTATGGAAACCGCCCGAACGTCAGCAGCCAGGAGGATCCATCGTGACCGAACGGCACATTCTCGTCGTCGCCCATACGGGCCGCCACGAGTCGCTCGCGGCTGCCGTCGAGGTTGTCGACCTGCTGCGCGCCGCGGGTGTGGTGCCAGTCGTCGATGCGGAGTCGCTCGACGACCTGCGCGCTGCTGCCGGTGATGGTGCCCTGCGCGTGCTCGGCCGCGACGTCGGGGTCGGTGATCTCGAACTCGTCATCGTTCTCGGCGGCGACGGCACGATCCTGCGTGCCGCTGAGTTGGCGCGAGGATGCTCGGCGCCCTTGCTCGGCGTCAATCTCGGGCACGTGGGCTTTCTTGCCGAGAGCGAGCGCGACGACCTCTCGTCCGCCGTCGCCCGTGCTCTCGATCGCGACTACCTCGTTGAAGAGCGCATGACGCTCTCGGTGCGGGTCAAACTCGGCACCGAGGTCATCTATGAGACCTGGGCGCTCAACGAGGCAACGGTCGAGAAGGCCAGCCGCGAGCGCATGCTGGAAGTCGTCATCGAGGTTGACGGCCGGCCGCTGTCGAGCTTCGGCTGTGATGGAGTCGTCATGTCGACGCCCACCGGGTCGACCGCGTACGCCTTCTCTGCGGGCGGGCCGGTGGTCTGGCCGAGCCTGGATGCTCTGCTGCTGGTTCCCCTGAGCGCCCACGCCCTGTTCGCGCGGCCGATCGTCGTTGGGCCAGGCAGTTCACTCGCGGTCGAGGTGCTCGACCGAACTCAGGGCGTCGGCGTGCTGTGGTGCGATGGTCGTCGGGCGTTCGATCTGCCGACAGGCGCGCGCGTCGTCGCTCGGCGTTCGTCGACACCGGTGCGTCTGGCGCGACTGCACCCCGGTCCCTTCACCGACCGCTTGGTGAACAAGTTCGCGCTGCCCGTGCACGGCTGGCGAGGTCCGATCGACGAGGAGGCTCGCGGCACGTGATCGAAGAGATCTCCATTCGCAATCTCGGTGTCATCGGCGAGGCGCGTCTTCCGCTCGGTCCCGGCTTCACGGCCCTCACGGGCGAGACCGGCGCGGGCAAGACCATGGTCGTCACGGCGCTCGGCCTGCTGCTCGGCGACCGCGCCGACACCGGTGCCATTCGCTCGGGCTCGGGCCAGGCGCTCGTCGAGGGACACTGGCACGTTGATGAGAACGGCCCCGTCGCCGACCGCGTGCGCGACGCCGGGGGAGACCTCGACGGCGGCGCCCTCATCCTCAGCCGCTCCATCTCGCAAGAGGGCCGCTCACGCGCGGTCGTCGGCGGTCGCTCGACCCCGATCGGTGTGCTCAACGAGATCGGGCAGCAGCTCGTCGTGGTGCACGGTCAGAGCGACCAGGTGCGCCTCAAGTCGGCCACGGCCCAGCGCGAAGCGCTCGACCGCTTCGCCGGGCCCGAGTTGCAGCAGGTGCTCGGCGATTACCGCGAGGTCTTCCAGCGCTACAACGACGCGCAGAGCGAGCTCGATGTGCTCGTCGCCGACCGCGACCGTCGCGCGCGCGAGGCCGACGAGCTGCGTCTCGCGATGACCGAGATCGAGGCAGCGGCGCCGCGCCCGGGCGAAGATGTCGAGCTCACCGAGCGCGCCGACCGGTTGACGAACATCGAAGACCTGCGGCTCGCAGCGACTCAGGCCCACGAGCTGATCTCGAGCGAGAGCCTCGACGAGGCGCGTGATGCCCTCGCTCTCATCGAGAGTGCTCGACGGGCCGTCGACCGGGTCGCGTCGCACGATGCCGAGCTGCAGCCGATCGTCGAGTCCCTCGTCAACGCTGGCTTCGTCGTGGGCGAGGTCGCCACCCAGCTCTCGTCGTACCTCGCTTCGCTCGACAGCGACGGCGGCCGCGAGCTCGAGACCGTGCAGCAGCGCCGCGCCGAGTTGAGTGCGCTCATGCGCAAGTACGGCCCCACCCTCGACGAGGTCATCGACTATCTCGACTCAGGCAGCACGCGCCTGCTCGAGCTCGACCACGACAGCGACCGCATCGACGCTCTGCGCGCCGAGGTCGACGCCGACCGAGGCCGGGTCATGGCCCTCGCTGAGCGGCTGAGCGATCTTCGACGCGTGGCGGGCATCCGTCTCTCTGAGCGCGTCACGGGCGAGCTTGCCGCGCTCGCGATGGGCGCTGCGCGCATCACGGTCGAGGTCGCGCAGCGCGACGAGTACACGGCGAGCGGCCGCGACGTCGTGTCGATTCTGCTGCAGCCGCACGCGGGCGCCGACCCGCGCCCGCTGGGTCGCGGCGCGTCGGGCGGCGAGCTCTCGCGCGTCATGCTCGCGCTCGAGGTCGTCATCGCGGCGACCGACCCGGTGCCGACGTTCGTCTTCGACGAGGTGGATGCCGGAGTCGGCGGGGCGAGCGCCATCGAGATCGGCCGCCGTCTGGCGCGGCTCGCCCAGACCGCACAGGTGATCGTCGTCACGCACCTCGCGCAGGTCGCGGCCTTCGCCACCAACCACTTGAGCGTCGTGAAAGACAGCGACGGCGCCGTCACGGCGTCGAGCGTTCGGCAGCTCGACGGCGACGACCGCGTCGCCGAGATGGCGCGCCTGCTCAGTGGCCTGCCCGACAGCGAGACCGGGCTGACTCACGCGCGCGAGCTCATCGAGACGGCGCGCGAGCTCGTCGGCTAGGGCGTCGACCGCGGCCCGACTCTCGCGCTGTCGTCGCTGTGCAGTCGCTGTGCCGAGCGCGCGGTTGTGCGCTCGGTCACAGGCGGTGTCGACTACTCAGCCGCGGATGCTCACCGCGAACTCCTCTGCGGTGCCGTCGGCGGCCGAGAGCAGCACCGTGAGTGCGAGATCGTCGGTCTCGATGCCGGCCGGAGTCTCGAGCACGTGTGTCGTGGGGGCGAAGTCGGCCGTGCAGAACTCGGCGGGGTTCGGTGCGAAGTCGAGCACGACGATGCCGGGCTCGGCCGGCAAGAAGCTGCGAGCAATGGGAGGGCAGCTCGAGCTGCCCCATGTGACAACGCGAATCGTCGCACGGTCGACGCCCCAGAAGGCCAACGGAGTGCCTCGCTCGAGGTCGCTTTGGTCAAGCGCGATGTCGGCCGGGGTGCCGCGCACGACCTCGACGGCGATCGAGTCGGCGGCTGGCGCGGGTGGCGTGAGGGGTGCGGTCGAGCCGATCGGCAAGAACGGCATGCTCACGACGGTCGGTTCGGCGGCGCCGAAGGCGTTGTCGGCGAGCGACACCTCGGCTTCGAGGCCGTTCGACGATGAATCGAGGCCCTCGGGCACCGCGAAGACGTGCGTGCGCGGGGCGAGGTCATCGGTGCAGGCCTCTGCCGGCCCCTTCTGGAAAAAGATCGCTAGCTGCCTCACGGTGAGCACCTCGATGCGCACGGCGATGTAGGGACACGACGAGCTGCCGAAGGTGACGACGCTGAGCGTCTCGCCGTCGTCGGAGACCCAGCCGAGGGGCTCGCCGCTCCACCGCGGGTCGTTCCACGGCTCGACGATCGGCGCGTCGGCGGGAATGCCCTGATCTTCAGAGAGAGCGACGGAGGCGGGCGGGCCGGTGAGGCTCGAGCATCCGGATGCGAACGCGAGAGAGCCGACCACGGCGGCACAGAAGGCCGCGCGGGCGGCGGCTGCACGCAGTGTCGGCATGGCCGCCAGCGTACGCTCGCGTGATCAGCGCGTCGAGGGGAAGCCCCGCCGCAGTGAGATACTCTTGAACCCCGTGGTGGACTCTTCTGAGACAGGTTCTGACGGGCACAGCGTTCGTGACGATCGCAGCAGTGGCAACGGCCGCATCACCAAACACGTCTTCGTCACCGGCGGTGTCGTCTCGTCGCTCGGCAAGGGTCTAACGGCCGCGAGTCTGGGCAATCTGCTCACCGCACGCGGCCTGCGCGTCGTCATGCAGAAGCTCGACCCGTACCTCAATGTCGACCCGGGCACGATGAACCCGTTCCAGCACGGCGAGGTCTTCGTGACCGACGACGGCACCGAGACTGACCTCGACATCGGCCACTACGAGCGCTTTCTCGACATCAACCTCAGCGAGGCCGCGAACGTCACGACAGGCCAGATCTACTCGACGGTCATCGCGCGCGAGCGCCGGGGCGAGTACCTCGGCGACACGGTGCAGGTGATTCCGCACATCACCGACGAGATCAAGCGCCGCATGCGATTGCAGTCGCACGACGAGCCGCAGCCTGATGTCATCATCACCGAGATCGGCGGCACGGTCGGTGACATCGAATCGCAGCCGTTCATCGAGGCGGCGCGCCAGGTGCGCCACGAGCTCGGCCGCCGCAACGTCTTCTTCGTGCACGTATCGCTCGTGCCATTCATGGGGGCGAGCGGCGAGCAGAAGACCAAGCCGACGCAGCACTCCGTCGCCATGCTGCGCTCGATCGGTATTCAGCCGGATGCTCTCGTGCTGCGCAGCGACCGGCCCGTGTCGAGCGCCAACCGCCGCAAGATCGCGCTGATGTGCGACGTCGACGAGCCGGCGGTCGTCAATGCGGTGGATGTTCTCTCGATCTACGACATCCCCTCGATGCTGCACAGCCAGGGTCTCGACGCCTACATCATCGACCAGCTCGATCTGCGCGCCGGCGAGGTGCAGTGGGATCGCTGGAAAGACCTGCTCACCGCCGTGCACGAGCCCAAGCGGGAGGTCATGATCGGCCTCGTCGGCAAGTACATCGACCTGCCCGACGCCTACTTGAGTGTGACCGAGGCGCTGCGCGCCGGAGGTTTCGCGCACCAGGCCAAGGTGAGCATCCGCTGGATCGCCAGTGACGAGTGCGAGACGCCCGAGGGCGCCGCCAAGAACCTGGCCGATCTTGACGGCATCTGCGTGCCGGGCGGCTTCGGCGTGCGCGGCATCGAAGGCAAGCTCGGCGCCCTGCGTTTCGCGCGCGAGAACCGCATCCCCGTGCTCGGCCTGTGTCTCGGGCTGCAGTGCATGGTCATCGAGTACGCGCGGTCAGTCGCTGACCTGCCGGGCGCCTCGAGCACCGAGTTCGACCCCGAGACCGAGTTTCCGGTCATTGCGACGATGGCGGAGCAGGTCGTTCATCTCGCCGGGGGAGACCTCGGTGGCACGATGCGTCTTGGGCTGTACGAGGCCGCGCTCGCGCCGGGCTCGATCGTCGAAGAGCTCTACGGCGCGCCCGTCTCGCGCGAGCGCCACCGTCACCGCTACGAGGTGAACAACGCCTATCGCGAGCAGATTTCTGCCGCCGGCCTCGTGTTCTCGGGCACGAGTCCCGACGGCACGCTCGTCGAGTACGTCGAGCTGCCGCGCGAGGTGCACCCGTTCTACGTCGCGACGCAGGCGCACCCCGAGCTGCGGTCGCGACCGACGAACGCGCACCCGCTGTTCCGCGGGCTCATCGACGCGGCCATCGATCGCCAGCAGGCCTCGAAGCTGTTCGACGACGAGACCGGTGAGGTTGAGACCGTCGACGCGACGTCGAGCGCGACCGCCGGCTCATGAGCAACACGGTGCCGGTGCGCGCGGCCGCGCAGGGCAGCGACACGACGCCCGTCGCTGAGGGTACTGACGAGTCGTCGC
>DIUS01000093.1 GCA_002423075.1 Microbacteriaceae bacterium UBA6152 | reverse complement strand
GACCGCGTAGGTCAGCGGCAGCACCGCGCTCAGAGCCGGGAACGGGTCGGCGAGAGCCGCGATCGGCACGATGCCGCCGGTCGCGACGATCTGCACGGTGAGCAGCAGCAACGACACCACGAGGCCCGCTCGCCCCATCGCCAAGGTGAGCGCCGCGTGCAGCGCCGTGAACGCGAGCGCGATGGCGCTCGTCAGAGCGAGAGTCGCCGGCATCAGCATCCAGTCGACACCGCTGACACAGTGCACCAGCAGCGTGACGAGCGCCGCTTGGGCGAGCGCGATGAGCGAGGCGCGGCCGAGCGAGCGGCGCACGATCGTGCCGCCCGCTGCCGAGGTGCCGATGACCCCGCGCGCCGCGGGGCGCAGGGCGAGGAAGGTCGCCAACGCGCCGATCCACAGGCCGACCGGCACGAGGGTCTCGGCGATCACCGAGCCCACGCCGTCGACCTCGTTGCTGCGGCTCGCGTCGACGACGACCGGCTCGGTCGCGATCGCGCTGTCGCCGGCTTCGGGAATCTCGGAGGCGCCCGTCGCGAGCCCGGTCGCGAGCTCGTCGGCGCCGTCGGCGAGCGACACGGCACCCGCCGTCACCTGATCGGTGCCCGAGGCGAGGCTGCCGAGGCCCGAGGCGAGCGACGAGGCTCCCCCGCGCAGCTCGGCGCCCCCGGCGGCGAGGGCCGAGGCACCGCTCGCGCTCTGCGCGATGCCCGACTGCAGCCCGTCGAGTGCGCCATTGAGCTGCGGCACCACGGCGCCCGTCGTGCCCGCGAGCACCTGGGCGTCGCCGAGAGCGGCCTGGAACGCCGCCTTGTCGGCGTCGCTGAGGTCGGAGGCCGCGATGGCCGGCGCAAGCGCGGCCAGACTGCCGGCGACCGCACCCGACTGTGGCACGAGACCGCCCGCGGCCTGCTGCAACGGGTCGAGCTGGTTCGCGCCCGCGCGCAGCTCGGCGAGGCCCGACGAAAGGGCACTGACGCCGTTGGTATAGTCGCGCACGCCGTTCGAGAGCGAGCGGGCGCCGCTCGCCGACGCCGAGGCGCCGTCGCTCAGGTCACTCAGGCCGACGCTCAAGTCGGTCGCTCCGTCGCCCAGCTGGGTCGCCCCGTCGGCGGCCTGCTCGAGAGCGGTGCCGAGCTCGCCGAGGCCCGTCGTAAGACCGTCGAGGTACTGCGCCGTGATCGCGGCGCCGAACTGCTGGGCGAGCCCGCTGCCGACCGCCTGCACGACCGCGCCGGCCAGGTAGCTGTGCGCGTCGTCGGTCTCGATCTCGAGCCGGGCCTGCACGGGGTCGGGCGTGCCGATCGTCAGTAGCGACTCTGAAAAGGTCGACGGAATCGTGAGCACGGCGTAGACGTCGCCGCGGGCGAGCGCGGCCTCGGCCTCGTCGGCATTCGTGACGGTCCAGTCAAAACCGTCGGCGCCGGGTGCGGTCAGTTCGGTGACGAGCTGCCGGCCCGCGAAGACCAGCTGCTCATCGCCGTTCGCGTCGGTGGTCGTGACGAGCGTGTCGTCATTGACGACCGCGGCAGGGATGCGCTCGAGCGCGGCGGAATCGCTTCCGACGGCGGCCAGCGCAAGGCCGACGAGGGCGAGCGGCACGACGACCGCCGCAGCCGGGGTGAGCCAGCGGCGGAGGCCGCGACGGCTGGTGCGGGAGGTGCCGGGGGTCGAGGTCATGAGACGTCGCTCCTGTCTGAGAGGGCGGGGCCAAGGTCGCTGCCGGTCGAGGGGTCGATCGAGGCGGGCACGGCGTCGAGCACGATCGTGGTCGCCGCCGTCGAGGCGACAGAGCCGGGCTCGCGCCCCCAGATCCGCACGACCGAGGACGGCGCGAGTCGTTGCACGAGCGCGTCGGCGAGGTCAATGTCGGCGGCGCTGAGAGCGTCGTCACGATGATCGAGCACGATCACGGCCGTGGCGTCGAGTGTCGCCACGGCGGCGAGTACGAGCGCCCGTCGGCGCGAGTCGAGCGCGACGACGGCACTCTCGGGGTCGCGGATTGCCTGAGCATCAACGCCGAGCGCGTCTACTGCGGCGGCGAGCCTGCCGAGCCAGCGACGCACCCGGCGCGGGGCGCGGGGGTATCCGGCGGCCAGGGCCATGCGCTCGCTCACGAGAGCGCCGATCGTCACCGAGGGCGCGAGCCGGTCGCCGCTCACGTCAACGAGTGTCACCCGCCGCGAAGCACGACCGGCTTCTGACGGCAGCACGGCGTCGGCAATCACGGCGCGGCCGCCCGCGATCGGCAGGTAGCCGGCGAGCGTCGCGCCGACGAGGCGCCGCGTGGCGGCGTCGCCCACGAGGTCGACGCGCGTGCCGGGGCTGGCGACGAGGTCGAGGCGAGCATCCGAACCCGACAGCTGCAGCTGCTCGGCGACGATGACTGCGTCGCCCTGCAGCGCCGCCCACTCGCGGTGATCGCGGTGGTGTCGCAACTGCTCGCCCTCGATATCGAGATTGGGCAGTAGCCGGTTCAGCAGCGGCGGGAACCACCAGCCGGCGCGGCCGAACAGCGTCATCAGCGCGGGCCCGAGTGTCATACGCACGACGAACGCGTCGACCGCGATGCCGACGGCGAGACCCAGGGCGATGGGCTTGATGAGCCCTGCGCCCTCCGGCACGAACGATGCGAAGACGAAGAACATAATGAGCGCGGCCGCCGTGACGACGCGCGCGCCATTGGCGAAGCCGTCTTCGATCGCCTGCCTCGGGTCGCCCGTGCGCACGAACTCTTCGCGCATGCCCGAGACGAGGAAGACCTCGTAGTCCATGGCGAGGCCGAAGAGCACAGCCATCAAGACGATCGGCATGAAGCTCAAGATGGGGCCGGGCTCGGCGTTCAGCAGCTCGGCGCCCCATCCCCACTGGAAGATCGCGACCGTCACGCCCATACCGGTGCCGACCGACAGCAAGAAGCCGAGGGCGGCTTTGACGGGTACGAGCACCGAGCGGAAGACCGCCATGAGCAAGATGACCGAGAGGCCTACGACGACGAGCCCGAACGGCACGAGCGCGTTCGTCAGCCGCGTCGAGATGTCGATACCGATCGCGGTGACGCCCGTGACGGCCAGCGGGGTGCCGAACTCGGCCTCGATGTCGGGGGCCAGCTCGCGAAGGTCGGCGACGACGAGCTTGGTGGCGGGGTCGTCGGGCGCCGTCTCGGGCGCGACCTGGAAGATCGCCGTCTCGAGACCCGGCGACGGGATGCCCGGGCTCACGCTCGCGACCCCGTCGACCCGCTCGAGCTCAGCGCGAATGTCGGCGAGGTCGTCGAGAATGTCGGTCGTCTGCGTGATGTCGAGCGTCACGAGCAGCGGCCCCGCTGTGCCGGGACCGAAGCCCTCGGCGATGAGGTCGTAGGCCTCGCGTTGCGTCGAGCCGGCCGGCTCGCTGCCGCCGTCGGGCAGGTTGAGGTCGAGCGAGAACGCGGGAATCGACAGCACGCCAAGCACAGCGACGACCGAGATAGACGTGAGCACGGGGCGCTTCATGACGCCACGCACCCAGCGCCGGCCCATGGTCGGACCGCTCGAGACCGTGGGGTGCGCGCGCGTCCAGGCTCGCGATCCCTCTTTCGGCGCGAGCGTCGCGCCCGCGAGGCCGAGCAACGCGGGCAGCAGCGTGACCGCGCCGACGATGGCGACGAGCACGGCGAGCGCCGCGCCCACGCCCATGACCGACAGGAAGGGCACGCCGACGACGAGCAGGCCCAGCAGCGCGATGATGACGGTCGCCCCGGCGAAGACGACAGCACTGCCCGCTGTGCCGACGGCCACGGCCGCCGACTCGTGCGCATCCATGCCCCTGGCCAACTGGCCTCGATGGCGCGACAAGATGAACAGGGCGTAGTCGATGCCGACCGCGAGGCCGATCATGACGGCGAGCAGGGGTGCCGAGCTCGAGACCGGCATCGCGGCCGCAAGCGCGAGAATGCCTCCCATGACGATGCCGATGCCGATGAGAGCGGTGGCGAGCGGCATCCAGGCCGAGCGCAGCGAGCCGAAGGTGATGATCAGCACCGCGCCCGCGAAGATCACCCCGAGCACCTCGGTGATGGTCAGACCCACCGTCGTGTCTTGAAAGACCTGGCCGGCGAACTCGACGCGAGCGTCGATCGCGTCCGCGGTCGCGATGAGTTCGTCGAGAGTGGCTTCGCTGACGTCACTTGATGCGCCCACAAGCTGCACGCGCACGAGAGCGATCGTTTCGTCGTCGCTGATCTGGTCGCTCGCGAACTCATCGAACGGGCCGAGCACCGAGTCGACTCCATCGACAGCCTCCAGCTCGTCGACGAGCACGGCGATCTCGTCGCGCAGAGCCTCATCCGTGACGCTCTCACCGTCGGGCGCGACGACCACGGCCTGCGCACTCGCTCCGGCGACGGCGGGGAACAGCGCGTTCAGCTGGTCGAGAGCCACTTGCGATTCGGTGCCGGGGATGCTGAAGGTCTCGTCGGTCTGCCCGCCGAGCCCGATTCCCGCGCCGAGGGCAGCAGCGAGTGCGAGCACCCAGGCGATGATCACGAGTCGCGCGCGCCGGTACGAGAACCGGCCGAGCCGGTAGAGAAGCGTGGCCATGCGAGTAGGGCTCCTTAGCGGGCGGTGGATTCAGCGGGCACGAGCAGGTCGCGCAGGATCAGCAGGAGCGCCGACCGCACCTCGTCGATCGGGATCTCGCCGCTGAGTCCCAGTCGCTCGGCGGCCGCCAGGGTGTAGGCGACGCCGCCGAAAGCCACGCCGAAGCGCAGTTTCTCCAGGGTCGAACCGCTCGCGAGTCTGAACAGCTCGGTGACGCGGCGCAAGATCTCGGTGGCCCGGTGCATGACGGGCACGTCATCGAGCGTGGCGCCCTGGTTGATCACGAGAGGCACGACCTCACGATGCATCAACAGCAGGTCGACGAACTGCTCGACGAACTCGGCCCGGCGCAGTCCGCCGCCGTGCTCGATCGTCTCGATGAGGCGCTCCATGTCGTCGAGCGCGGGGCTCACGATGTCGGCGAGCAGCAGCTCTTTCGAGGCGAAGTGGTACAGCACGCTCGCCTTCGAGGTGCCCGCGAGATCGGCGATGCGCTGCAGCGAAGTGGCCGCGTAGCCGGAGGCGGCGAACTCAGCGAGCGCGATCGAGCGCAGGTCATCGTGAAGAGCCATGTCTCGACATGATAGTTGACCAGACGGTCAGACTCTGGCCGATCGGTCAGTTTTGTGGGTGGCTCTGGGGCGCCGTTCAGACTTCGCCGCGGTTCGCGCCCAGCCGATAGCGTGGGGCCATCGACTCGGGAGGTCTCATGCGCAAGTTTCTGTTCAACGGCGCCGTCATCGGTGCGGCATTCTCGGCGATCGGCGTCATCAATCAGACCCGCACCGGCCCGCGCGACTGGCGACTGGCCCTCATGTGGGTGAGCTGGGGCATCAGCGTCGCGGTGGCTGTCGGCTCGGTCATCGAAGAGAACCGCGACCGCGAGCTGCTCGAACTCGACGACTGAACGCACGCGCCACCAGGCAGGACCAAAGGCCCCTGCGCTCGCACTCCCCTGCGCTCTAGCCTGAGAGGGCACCGGCGTCGACGCCGGCTTCGCGTGGGGAGGTCTTGTATGGGCGACGCATCCGTCCCCGCCCCGCGTGCCGTCTACTTCGTCTCCGACGGCACCGCCATCACCGCCGAGACCCTCGGTAGCGCATTGCTCGTGAGCTTTCCTGGTGTGCCTCTCGACCGGCACACGATCCCTTTCGTCGATAGCGCGGGCGCCGCCACCCAAGCAGTAGCCACGATCGCCGCGAAAGCCGGTCATGCACCCACGGATGCTCCGCCTCTCGTCTTCACCACCATTCGAGATCTGGGCGTGCGCCAGCGCGTCGCCGCGGCACCCGCGATCGTCATCGACTTGCTCGGCGGGCACTTGCGCGAGGTCGAGGCGGCGCTCGGCGTCAGCGCGCAGCCCGGCCGCGGCACGGTGCACAGCCTCGGCGACCTTGAGCGCTACCACGACCGCATGTGGGCGATCGAGTACGCCATCGAGCACGACGACGGCCAGAGTCTGCGCGCGCTCGACCGTGCGCAGGTGATCCTCATTGCTCCATCGCGCTGCGGCAAGACCCCGACCTCGATGTACCTCGCACTGCAACACGGCGTCGTGGTCGCCAA
This sequence comes from Microbacteriaceae bacterium UBA6152, assembly GCA_002423075.1. Taxonomy (GTDB): domain Bacteria; phylum Actinomycetota; class Actinomycetes; order Actinomycetales; family Microbacteriaceae; genus Microcella. Next base: position 2,699 of record DIUS01000093.1, on the reverse strand, counting down.
CTATCCACTCACCGACGACGACCTGCCGTCAGGGAGCGGGCCGAGCGACGACCTGCCACGGCCCTTGCGGCCCCACGGCGACCGACTCTTCGGCCTGACCGCCAACCCGCAGCGACTCAGCGAGGTGCGCGCCGCACGCCGCCCCGGGTCGACCTATTCATCGCTCGCTCAGTGCACCCGTGAGGTGCGCTGGGCCGACGACCTCTACCGCCGCCACGGCGTGCCCTACCTCGACTCGACCGACCGCTCGGTCGAAGAGATGGCCGCCGTGATTCTCGCTACACTGCGCCGCCGCGAGGCGGCCACCGACGACAGGAGCACCTCATGACCACGAATATCCTCTGGTTCGATGAACTCGGCATGGGCGACGTCGCGCAAGTGGGCGGCAAGAACGCCTCGCTCGGCGAGATGGTCAGCAAGCTCGAACCGCTGGGCGTGCGGGTTCCGGGCGGCTTCGCGACGACGGCGGATGCCTATCACGACTTCCTCGCCGCTGACGGGCTCTACGACCGCATCCTCGGCCTCGTCATGCCGCTCGACGTCACCGACGTCACCGCGCTGGCCAGGGTGGGCTCGACCATTCGGGGGTGGATCGAGCAGCAGGCTTTTCCGGCCGAGCTCGAAGCGAGCATCCGCGAGGCGTACCAGCGACTCATCGATGACGACCCCGCGCCCCACGAGGTGTCGTGGGCGGTGCGCTCGAGCGCGACGGCCGAAGATCTGCCCGATGCGTCGTTCGCGGGCCAGCAAGAGACCTATCTGAACATCAGCGGCATCGACAACCTGTTGCAGGCGATTCGCAGTGTCTTCGCCTCGCTGTTCAACGACCGGGCGATCGCCTATCGCGTGCACCACGGATTCGCCCACGACGAAGTCGCGCTCTCGGCCGGTGTGCAGCGCATGATCCGGAGCGACATCGGGGCCTCGGGAGTCATGTTCACGATCGATACCGAGTCGGGCTTCACCGACGCCGTCTTCATCACGTCGTCGTACGGTCTTGGTGAGGCGGTCGTTCAGGGAGCAGTGAACCCCGACGAGTTCTACGTCTACAAGCCGAGCACGCGGGCCGGCCGCGCGGCGATACTGTCTCGGGCTCTCGGCGAGAAGGCCGTGAAGATGGTCTACGCGGGCGGCAGCAGCACCTCGACGAGCACCGTCTTTACCGACACCGAGCCTGCCGAGCGGGCGCGCTTCAGCATCACCGATGCCGAGGTTGAAGAGCTCGCGCGCCACGCGCTGACGATCGAAGAGCACTACGGCCGCGCGATGGACATCGAGTGGGCACGCGACGGCATCGACGGCAAGCTCTACATCGTGCAGGCGCGGCCCGAGACTGTGGTGTCGCGACGCGAGGGCCAGGTGCTGCGGCGATACGCGCTGGGCGGCTCTGGCCCCGTGGTCATCACCGGCCGCGCCATCGGTCAGAAGATCGGCGTCGGGCCGGTGCGCGTGCTCACCTCGATCGACCGCATGAACGAGTTCAGGCAGGGCGATGTGCTCGTCGCCGACATGACCGACCCCGACTGGGAGCCGATTATGAAGCTCGCCTCGGCCATCGTCACGAACCGCGGCGGCCGCACGTGCCACGCCGCGATCATCGCCCGCGAGCTCGGTATCCCTGCCGTCGTCGGCACAGGTACCGCGACGAGCGTCATGATCGATGAGCAGGAGGTCACGGTGTCGTGCGCCGAAGGCGATGAAGGCCGTGTCTATGAGGGAATGCTGCCGTTCGAGATCATCGAAACCTCGCTCGAGGCCATGCCGCCCGTGCCGACGAAGATCATGATGAATGTCGGCACTCCCGACCAGGCCTTCGCGTTCTCGCACCTGCCGAACCGCGGGGTTGGGCTCGCGCGGCTCGAGTTCATCATCAACCGGCAGGTGGGCATCCACCCCCGAGCCCTGCTCGAACGCGATTCCCTGCCGGCCGAGCTGCAGGCGGTCGTCGACGAGCACTGCGCCGCCTATCCGTCTCCGCGCGCCTACTTCGTCAGCCGGGTTGCCGAAGGCGTGTCGACGATCGCGGCTGCCTTCGCCCCCGAGCCCGTCATCGTGCGCTTGAGCGACTTCAAGTCGAACGAGTATGCGGGTCTCATCGGCGGCGAGCGCTATGAACCGACCGAAGAGAACCCGATGCTCGGCTACCGCGGCGCCTCGCGGTACGTCTCTGACGACTTCGCCGAGGCCTTCGCGATGGAGTGCGAGGCGATGCGCCACGTACGCGACGACATGGGGCTCACCAACGTTGAGCTCATGGTGCCGTTCGTGCGCACGGTCGCCGAACTCGAAGCCGTGATCGAGGTGCTTGCCGCGAACGGGCTGCGGCGCGGCGAGAACGGGCTGCGCATCATGATGATGTGTGAGATTCCGTCGAACGCCCTCACGGCGGCTGCCTTCCTTGAGCACGTGGACGGCTTCTCGATCGGCTCGAACGACCTCACCCAGCTGACCCTCGGCGTCGACCGCGACTCTGCCCTGGTCGCGGGGTCGTTCGATGAACGCGACCCGGCCGTGCTGGCCCTGCTTGAGCTGGCGATCGATGCCTGTCGCACCGCCGGCAAGTACGTCGGCATCTGCGGGCAAGGGCCGAGCGATCATCCCGACCTCGCCGACTGGCTCGTCGATCACGGCATCGAGTCGATGTCGCTCAACCCCGACACCGTGGTCGAGACCTGGTTGCGGCTCGCGAAGCGCGCGCC